>NZ_JMCB01000010.1 GCF_000737315.1 Hyalangium minutum | reverse complement strand
GGAAACCGCGTGGGAGAGTAGGTCGCTGCCGGATTTTTTTTACTCATGCGCCCCTGGCGCCCTTCATTGGGCCCCAGGGGCGCTTTTTTTTGCTCTAGGCGGGAGCCCTCGGCCTTGCAGGCGTCGGCTGGGCTCGACAGGCTCTGCAGCGCGTCCAACCCTCTGGATTCGCTGGACAATTCGGGCGTGCACTGCTGTTTGACTGGCCGTCCTTGCTCCTCTAGAGTCCCTAGGTTCCGCCCGGCATTGTGCCGCCTTGACGGCCTCTGGTTGCCGGCGGGCTACGGCGACTCCACGAGATGAAGCGGCCTACCACATTCGGCAAGTACCTGCTCCTCGAGCGCATCAACGTCGGCGGCATGGCCGAAGTGTTCATCGCCAAGGCCTTCGGCGTGGAGGGCTTCGAGCGCTTCCTGGCCATCAAGAAGATCCTCCCGACGATGGCCGAGGACCAGGAGTTCATCACGATGTTCATCGATGAGGCCCGGGTCAGCGTCCAGCTGAACCACGCCAACATCGTGCACATCCACGAGCTCGGGAAGTACGAGGAGACCTACTACATCGCGATGGAGTACGTCGCGGGCAGGGATCTCCGCACCATCCTGGAGCGCTACCGGCGGCGTAAGGAGATCATGCCGACCGCTCAGGCGGTCTTCGTCGCGTCCAAGATGTGCGAGGGGCTCGACTACGCCCACCGCAAGAAGGACGCCCGCGGGCAGGACCTGTCCATCATCCACCGCGATGTGTCTCCGCAGAACATCCTCGTCTCGTACGAGGGTGATGTGAAGGTCATCGACTTCGGCATCGCCAAGGCCGCCAACCGCGCGCAGAAGACTCAGGCCGGCATTCTCAAGGGCAAGTTCGGGTACATGAGCCCGGAGCAAGTCCGCGGCATGCCCATCGACCGGCGCAGCGACATCTTCGCCGTCGGCGTCATCCTCTACGAGATGCTCACCGGCGAGAAGCTCTTCGTCGGAGAGTCAGACTTCTCCACGCTCGAGAAGGTGCGCAACGCCGAGGTCCCGCTGCCTCGCCAGTTCAACCCCAACATCCCGGCGGGCCTGGAGAAGGTTGTTCTCAAGGCGCTCGCGCGTGAGCCCGAGGATCGCTACCAGTGGGCGTCCGACCTGCAGGAGGACTTGATGAAGTTCCTCCTCGCCGGTGATGCCATCTACTCAGGCAAGCACCTCGCCTCCTACATGAAGGAGGCCTTCGCTGAGGACATGCTCCGCGAAGCCGAGAAGATGGAGCGCTACGCTGCCATCGAGAAGCCTGATCAGCTCGAGACTTCAGGCGCCAACGCCGTTCCTACTCCTCCTCCGTCGCGATCCCCGCGCAAGCCTTCCATGGTCACTCCGGTGGGGCCGCAGCCGCCGGCCCCCGCCACGCGCTCGTCGGACAAGCTGCCCCCTCCGCCTCTCGTTCCGCCTCCCACCGCCGAGGAGCTCGCCGAGATGGATGGGGCAGGGGACAAGACGCAGATCGTCGACTCCTCTATCGCCCTCAGTGGCGGACCCAGCCCTGTCCTCTTCGACGACAGCTCCACGGGCAAGAACGCCAACCCGCTCGATGACAGCTCCACGGGCCGGACCGAGAACCCGATCGTCGACGACACCAGCGATACGCTCGACGGCTCCATGCAGAGCCCGTTCGCCAACGAGTCGACCATGGCCGCCATGGCCGCGCCGCGGCCGACCGGCCAGATGGCCGCCGTCAAGGCCAAGGGCAAGAGCGGCTCCAAGCCCCAGGTCGTCATCGGCGAAGGAGAGCCTGAGAACTATGTCGGCGCGACCGTGATTGGTCCTGCTCCGACCTCCCGTGAGCCCAAGCCTGTTCAGGCTGAAGAAGAGGATGGGCCGACCGACAGCGTGCCCAAGCTGACGCCGAGCCGCCCCTCCAAGGTTCGTCCTTCCAAGCGGGAGGAGGAGGAAGAGGAAGAGCGCTCGGATGCTCGGGCCAGGGCGCTCGAGGAAGAGCCCGCCAACACTGGCAAGGTTCCGGCCGCCACCAAGAAGCCTCCCGCCAAGCAGGGGAAGGCCGCCAAGCCCCCTGCGGCCGGACCCGGCAAGCCGATCAATCCCAAGATCTTCATCATCGCGGGTGCCGCCGTGTTGCTGCTCGGCGTCATTGGGACTGTCGTCGCGGTCGCGGCCGGCTCCAGCAAGGGCCGCGTCATGTTCACTGTGGATCCGCCCACCGCCAAGGTGGTGCTCCGCGTGGACAATGCCCCGGTCACGCCGAACTCCGTCATTGAGCTCGAGCCCGGCCCGCACCGTGTGGTCGCTGCCGCCGAGGGCTTCGTTCCGCTCGAGCAGATGGTGAATGTCGTCGAGAGCGATAACCCCACTCCCGTGGCGCTCAAGCTCAAGCCCGAGAACGCTGGCTCCACCGACGAGCCGACGAACGACAAGCCGCCCTCCGAGCCGGAGAAGGTTGCCAACGGCTCGCAGGATCCCGAGCAGAAGACGCCTCCGGAGACCCCTACCAAGGATCCGGGAACGACCACCCCTCCCCAGCCCGAGAAGCCCAAGACGTTCGTCGCCGTCTTCGTGGGCAATTCGGGTGCCGAGATCCAGGTGGATGGCAAGTCGGTCGGGCAGACGCCCAACGCCAAGGCCGCCAATCTGGCGATCGGGAAGACCTACAGGTTCGTCGCCAAGCGCGCCGGTTACAAGACGTTCACCGGCGAGTTCGAGGGCGATGGCAGCTCCGAGGTGAAGGTGGAGTTCGAGCTCGAGAAGGAGGAGCCCAAGCCGCCTCCCGTCGAGGCCAAGCCCGAGGCCAAGCCTGAGCCCAAGCCCCAGCCCAAGCCGCCCGTTGCCCAAACGCCTCCGACGCCCAAGCCCGCTGCCAACAAGATGGGCAAGTTCGCCGCCAGCACCAAGCCTGCCGGTGCCCAGATCTGGGTGGATGGCAAGTACTCGGGACGGGACACCCCCGTGGCCATTGGCAACCCGCTGATGCTCCCCCTGGGCAGCCGGAAGATCGTCTTCAAGCTCAACGGCAAGCAGACCAAGCCTCAGGCCATCACCATCACCGAGTCCGAGGTCGCCAAGTTGATCAACGTGCCCGTGGAGTGAGCGGGCATGTGTCGCCCTCCTCGATTGTTCGATATGGAGGGCTCCGCCCCGCGGGGCTGCTCTCGCAGGTCGGAGCTTCACGGTAAGGTACCGCGCCATGCAAACGACGCCCCCTCGTGGGCCGGCTGAGTCCGGTCCCGCCTCTCAGCCCATCTCCTACCCGACCCGCCGGGAGTTTCTGGAGCCGGACTGGCGGCGCATCCCTGCCTACAAGGATGCCTCCTCCGCTGACTGGGAGAGCTCCGTCTGGCAGAGGAAGCACACCATCAAGAACCTCCGCGAGCTGAAGGCGGCCCTCGGCTCTCTGCTCCCTGACGACCTGGCCGAGAGCATCGAGCGAGACCAGAAGGAGCGGGCGACCATGTCGCTGCTGCTCCCTCCGCAGATGCTCAACACCATGAACCTGGAGGACCTCTGGAGCGACCCGGTGCGCCGCTACATGCTGCCGGCGTTCGCAGACCGCCGCACCGACTGGCCCAACCATCCCAAGGCCAGCCGCGACAGCCTCCATGAGGCCGAGATGTGGAAGGT
The DNA here is from genome assembly GCF_000737315.1 of Hyalangium minutum. GTDB lineage: Bacteria > Myxococcota > Myxococcia > Myxococcales > Myxococcaceae > Hyalangium > Hyalangium minutum. Next base: position 322,330 of record NZ_JMCB01000010.1, on the reverse strand, counting down.
CGAGGGGCTCACCCACCGCTACCCCACCAAGGTGCTGGCGGAGATGCTCCCCACCTGCCCCCAGTACTGCGGCCACTGCACCCGCATGGACCTGGTCGGCAATGACGTGCCCCAGGTTCCCAAGCACAAGTTCTCCATCGGGCCCAAGGAGCGCTACGAGCAGATGCTCGACTACCTGCGCCGCACCCCCACGGTGCGCGATGTGGTGGTCTCCGGCGGCGACATCGCCAACCTGCCCATCCAGCAGCTCGAGCCGTTTGTCAGCTCGCTCATGGACATCCCCAACATCCGGGACATCCGCCTGGCCAGCAAGGGCCTCATGGGCATCCCCCAGCACTTCCTCCAGGACAGCGTCCTTCAGGGGCTGGACCGGCTCGCCAAGAAGGCCATCGAGCGCGGCGTGGACCTCGCGCTTCACACCCACGTCAACCATGCCCAGCAGCTCACCCCGCTCGTGGGGAAGGCCGTGCGCAAGCTGCTCGACATGGGCTTCCGCGATGTGCGCAACCAGGGCGTGCTGCTGCGCGGCGTGAATGACAGCGCTCATGCGCTGCTGGACCTGTGCTTCACGCTGCTCGACCACGCCAAGATCCTGCCGTACTACTTCTACATGTGCGACATGATCCCCAACTCGGAGCACTGGCGCTTGTCCGTTGATCAGGCCCAGAAGCTCCAGCACGACATCATGGGCTACATGCCTGGCTTCGCTACGCCGCGCATCGTCTGTGACGTGCCCTTCGTTGGGAAGCGCTGGGTCCATCAGGTCGCCGAGTACGACCGGGAGAAGGGCATCTCGTACTGGACCAAGAACTACCGGACCGGCATCGAGGCCAACGATCCCGAGGCCCTCACTCGCAAGTACGAGTACTACGATCCCATCGACACCCTCCCGGAGTCCGGGCAGGCGTGGTGGCGCGACCAGCTCAAGGCCGCGTGATGGACTCGTCCGCCCAGCCCGGGGCGGCTCCGGCGGTGGCCCCATCCAAGTCCCGCGCGGGCCGCCCTCCCGCCAGTGCTGAGGGCCGGCGCCGGCTGTTCCCCCAGGCCACCGATGCCGAGTGGAGCGATTGGCGCTGGCACCAGCGCCACGCCGTCCGCAACCTCGAGCAGCTCGAGCGGTATGTGCCGCTGACTCCCGATGAGCGCGCCGGTGTCCAGGAGACCGCCGCGCTGTTCCGCATCGGCATCAGCCCGTACTACCTGTCGCTCATCGATCCCGAGCACCCGTTCTGCCCCGTGCGGATGCAGTCCATCCCCGTCCGGGCCGAGGCACGCATCCGCCCCGGCGAGCTCGCGGACCCGCTCGGCGAGGACAAGACCCGGCCCGAGGAGGCCATCGTCCACAAGTACCCGGACCGGGTGCTCTTCCTCGCGCTCGATACGTGCTCCGTCTACTGCCGACACTGCACCCGCCGCCGCATCACCAAGGGCGGAGAGGCCGAGCTCAGCAAGGAGCAGATGCGCCGCGGCATCGAGTACATCCGCCAGCACCCCGAGGTGCGCGATGTTCTCATCTCTGGCGGCGACCCGTTCCTGCTCAGCGACACCCGTCTGGAGGAGCTGCTCGCGCCCCTGCAGGAAATTCCTCATGTGGAGATGATCCGCATTGGGACCCGGGTGCCCGTGTGTCTGCCCATGCGTGTCACCGACTCGCTGGCTCGCACGTTGCGGAAGTACGCCCCCGTCTATGTGGTGACGCACTTCAACCACCCGAAGGAAGTCACTCCCGAAGCCGCCGAGGCCTGTGAGCGCCTCGTGGACCATGGCGTCCCCGTCGAGAACCAGGCCGTGCTCATGCGCCGGCTCAACTCGGACGCTCGAATCATCCAGGAGCTGTCTCACGCGCTGCTGCGCATCCGCGTCCGGCCGTACTACCTCCACCAGATGGATGTTGCTGAAGGCTGCGAGCACCTGCGCACGCCCATTGCCAAGGGCGTGGAGATTCTTCAGCAGCTCCGGGGATTCACGACTGGGCTCGCCGTGCCGCACCTCGCCGTGGATCTGCCCGGCGGCGGTGGGAAGGTCACGCTCCAGCCTGACTATGTGGTGGAGCGCGGCGAGCGCGAGACCGTCTTCCGCAACTACAAGGGCCAGCGGTACGTCTATCCCGAGCCGGAGGAGACGGACTGCTCCTGTCCCTATGATGAGGTCTGGCGGTCGCGTCCCCGTTGAGCGGGACGGCTACTTTCTACGGCCTCCTGCCTTCGGAGCAGGGGCCGCAGGCGCCTCCGTGGCGGCCTCAAAGGACTCATTCGCAGGCATTTCATCCGTGCCTTGCTCGCCCGGGGGCAGGCCTTGCTCCACCACGTTCCCAGCGCCCTCCGCCGCTTCCAGCTCCACTGGGTTTTCGTCGCTGATGCCCATCTGGATGGGGATGTCGTCGGCAGCCACAGCCTCCGCGTCCTCTCCCTGCCGCTTCTTCTGCTCCGCCACCCGCTTGGCCTTCTCTTCGGCCTCCAGCTTCTTCTCCGCCTGGTCGACGGCCTCGCGCTCCTCGGGCGTCAGCCGGGCCATGCGGCGCGAGTACTCCTTGTCCGACACCCCGTGCTTCTCCATCACCCCCAGGCCCGCCGCCTGCTGCTCCCGGGTGGACTGCTGCCGCTCCTCGTTGCTCATCTCCGAGGACTTCCGGTTCCCGTATGCCGAGTCCACCCTGGCCTGCGCCGCCTTCTCGTCCCGGCGGATCGCCGCGAGCTTCTCCGGCGTGAGCTCCTCCTCCGCCAAAGCCAGTCCTGGCACGGCAAGCCAGGAAGCGACCAGCAGCACGGACGTTCGGCGGGACATGACGGCTCCTCGAGGGTTACCTCAATCTAGGAGGGGCAGGGCCACACGGGCAATCCGCCCGTTGGCCGACCCCTCGCTCCCTCAGTCCCCACTCCGGCACCGGGTACAGCCTCCGTTGGCCTGCGCGCACTGCTCCCGCGCCTGGACGCAACGCGGTGGGAGATCCCCCCGATCCGGGTTTGCCTCCACCAACCCACACAGATCCTCGGTGACGGCGCAGGTTTGTTGGGCCACCGAGCACCGCTCCAGGCAGGACAGCGTCTCGGACTGCTCCTTCAGCCGGAGTTCCTCGAGCCGCGCCGCGGCTGCGTCGATCTGGGAGTCGTCCGTGCCGGCCACCCGTTCCACCTGCTTGGGGCAGCCAGCCAGCACCAGGGCCAACAGGGCAAGGCAAGGGGCTCGCATGGCCCTCCCTTATGCGCCGCCCCACCGCCTCGTCCAGCACGCTCAGCGCGAGGAGGGGAGGGTGCGCGGCGGTGGGGCGGGGTCCGGAGGGCGCGTCCAGTAGAAGTACGCCGCCAGCGCCAGCAGCAGCCCCACCGCGAGGCGCCGGAGGAGCTCCTCCCGCCTGCGCTTGGGGGAGGCCTCTTCCTGGCGCTCTGTCTCGACGAGGTGCGCTTCCACCTCCTTGCCCACCGACTGCAGCCGCTTGCAGAGCGCCACCGTGTCCACCAGGGCCGGGCTGACCGGGGTTGTGTCCCGCTCCAGCGCCGCCGAGAGCTGCCGGGCCCAGGCTTCCTCCTCTTCCGGGCTCGCGGGTGGACGCGCGTTGCCCCCCAGCGCCGAGGTGAGAGCCTGGGCCTCTCGTAGCAGGTGGATCGACAGTGCCTCCTCCGTCACCCCATAGAACGTGGTGCACGCCTCCAGCGAGGCCCCCTGCGTCAACCGCCTCCGGAGCAGCGCCGCAGGGCGGGGTGGGAGGGTTCGCAGCACCTCGCCAAGCGAGGTCGGAGTGAGCTGGGCTGGGGTGAAGGCGGCAGGCATGCGCGCGTCAGTCTCCGTCATTCGCTGGCCATTTTCTTGAGTGGCGATCACGGCCCCCTACACTGGCAGGTGCCATGTTGCGCCCTGTTGCACTGCTCCTCATCCTACTCGCGGCTCCTCGCGCCCTCGCGGTGGAGACGATGCGCATCGCCATGAGCGAGGTGCGAGAGGTGGTCCAGATTAGCGGCCAGGGCCTGGCGCTCGGCATGGATGCCGAGGAGGCCTCCTTCCACCCGCTCGGCAAGAACCGCGTCACCGTGCGGCGCAGCGGGCGCAGGCTGGAGGTCAATGGCGCGCCCATCGTTGGCGATACCGCGCGCTTCCGTGCCGGGTGGGTGAACGATGACGCCGGGGTTCCCGGCGATGCGCCTCTGCGCGCGGGCGACATGGAGGTCCGTGGCGACGTCGTCGTGCGGTTCTACAAGGATGGCTTGCAGCTCATCAACGTCATCCCTCTGGAGGAGTACCTCGCCGCCGTGCTCGGCAGTGAGATGCCCACCTCCTTCCCTCTGGAGGCGCTGAAGGCCCAGGCCGTTGCCGCGCGCACGTATGCGCTCCAGAAGAAGCTCGAGGCCTACGGGAGCCCCTTCTACATGGGCAGCAGCGTGCTCCATCAGGTGTACGGTGGCGTCACCAGCGAGGACCCCAAGACGCGCGCCGCCGTGGAGGCCACTCGCGGCGAGGTGCTCACCTATGAGCTGGCTCCCATCGAGGCCTACTTCCATGCCTCCTGCGGCGGGCGTACTGAGTCCGGCCAGGCCGCCCTCCAGAGGGATTTGCCCTACCTGCAGGCGGTCGACTGTCCCTGCGGAAAGCTGCCCTCCAGCCGCTGGTCCGCCACCGTGAGCGAGGCCGAGCTCCGGGAGGCGCTCAATGGCTCGCCCCAGGGCCTGCGCATCACCGGACGTACCCGGACGCACCGGGTCACTCGCATCGCCACTGACGGGGGAGAGTCTCTGGACGGTGCCCGTTTCCGCCAGCGGCTGGGCTACACCAAGCTCAAGAGCCTGGACTTCGAGGTGGAGAAGACCGGCCACGGCTACTTCTTCACCGGGCGCGGCTACGGCCACGGGGCCGGGCTGTGCCAGTGGGGCGCCAAGGTGCTCGCCGATGGGGGATGGAGCTACAAGGAGATCCTCTCCCACTACTACCCCGGAGCCGAGTTCCAGCAGCTCTACTGAGTTCGGTTCCGGCCCGGCACCGAGGCTGGTACAAGCGCCTCGTGTCCTCCCTTCTCTCCGACTACGACTTCGAGCTGCCCGAAGCGCAGATCGCCCAGCAGCCGCTGGGAACTCGTGACGCGTCGCGCCTGATGACCGTGAGCCGGTCCTCCGGCACCTGGGAGCACCGCCGCTTCTCCGACTTGCCGAGCCTGCTGCGCTCGGGAGATGTGCTTGTCGTGAACGATGCGCGCGTCATCCCCGCCCGGTTGCTCGGCGCCAAGTCGGGCACGGGCGGCCGAGTGGAACTGCTCGTCGTCCGTCCCGCAGCCTCCACGCTCACCTCCGCCGCGCTCTCCCAGGCCGCCGAGGCCAGTGATTGGATCTGTCTTGGACAGGCCTCCAAGGGCCTCAAGCCCGGGGCCCGCGTGGACTTTCCCAGTGGGCTCTCCGCCGAGGTGCTCGAGGCCCTGGGAGGAGGGGAGTACCGCGTCCGTTTCCATGCCCCTCCGGGCGCCTCCTTCCAGGAACTGCTCCAGCAGGCGGGCAAGCTGCCTCTGCCGCCCTACATCACCCGCGAGCCCGACGCCGCTGACGCCGAGCGTTACCAGACCGTGTATGCCCGCGCCTCTGGCTCCGTGGCGGCTCCCACCGCCGGCCTGCACTTCACCGAGGCCACCTTCGCTGCCCTGGAGGCCCGGGGTGTGAAGCGCGTGACGGTGACGCTCGACGTGGGGCCCGGCACCTTCCTCCCCGTGCGCGAGGAGGACCTTGACCGGCACAAGATGCACCCGGAGCGCTATGGCGTCTCCGAGGAGACCGCCGCCACGATCAACGCCGCCAAGGCCGAGGGCCGCCGCATCGTTGCCGTGGGCACCACCGTGGTCCGCACGCTGGAGTCCGCCACGGATCCTCAGACGGGCAAGCTGCGCGCGGGCCTGGGGGACACCGTCCTCTTCATCCGCCCGGGCTTCCCCTTCCGGCAGGTGGATCTGCTGCTCACCAACTTCCACCTACCGCGCTCCACCCTGGTCATGCTGGTGAGTGCCCTGCTCGGGCGTGAGCGGACGCTCGCCGCGTACCGCGAGGCCGTGCAGGCGGGTTATCGGTTCTTCTCGTATGGCGATGCCATGCTGGTGACGGAGTGAGCGATGGGCGAGGCACAAGGTAAGGGCGATACGCGGGTGGCTCCGGGGCTCGTGCGCTTCGAGCTCCTTCACGAAGATCCGGGCTCCAAGGCCCGGCGCGGCCGGGTCCACACCCCCCACGGGCCCATCGAGACGCCCATCTTCATGCCCGTGGGCACCGTGGGCAGCGTCAAGGGCGTGGGCCCGGACGATCTGCTCACCCTGGATGCGCAGATCATCCTCGGCAACACCTACCACCTCATGCTGCGGCCCGGTGAGGCGCTCGTGGGCGAGATGGGTGGCCTGCACCGCTTCATCTCCTGGAACCGACCCATGCTCACCGACAGCGGCGGCTTCCAGGTCTTCAGCCTCTCCGAGAAGCGGAAGATCACCGAGGAGGGGGCTGCCTTCCAGTCGCACCTGGACGGCTCGCGACACATGCTCACCCCCGAGCGCTCCATCGAAATCCAGGAGACCCTGGGCGCCGACATCATCATGGCCTTCGACGAGTGCCCGCCCGCCCAGTCCGAGCGCTCCTACATGGAGCAGTCCATGGCGCGCACCACCCGGTGGCTCCACCGCTGCGCCAAGGCCTGGAGCCGTGAGCGCTCCTCCCTCTTCGGCATCGTCCAGGGCGGCCTCCACGAGGACCTCCGCAAGGCCCACGCCGAGCAGGTGTGCTCCGTGGATCTGCCCGGGTACGCGCTCGGGGGCTACTCCGTGGGTGAGACGCCCGAGGCCATGCACGCCGGCGTCGCCTACTCCGCGCCCCTGCTGCCCCGCGACAAGCCGCGCTACCTCATGGGGGTGGGCACTCCGGTGGACCTCGTCACCTGCGTGGAGGCCGGCGTGGACATGTTCGACTGCGTCCTGCCCACCCGCTGCGCCCGCAACGGGCTGCTCTTCACCTCCGAGGGCAAGGTCGTCATCCGCAATGCCGTGTATGCCAAGGACCCACGTCCGGTAGACCCAGAGTGCTCCTGCTACACCTGCCGGACGTTCAGCCGGGCGTACCTCCGCCACCTCTTCGTGGCCCAGGAAATCCTCGCCATGCGGCTCAACACGCTGCACAACCTGCACTACTTCCTGGGGCTTATGGCTCAGGTGCGCCGCGCCATCTCCGAGGGCCGCTACGCCGCCTTCGCCCAGGCCTTCCGCGAGCGGGCCGCAGCCCAGGAGGCCGAGCGGACCCGCGCCCGCTGAGCCCCGGCGGCCGGGTGTTGGGAAGGGGGCGAAGCCGTCTGCGTTCACTTGCTCACGGATGGGGGGGCTGCTAAGAGGCGGCCCCTTCTAGGTTGACCTTTGCCCACACTTGGGCCAAGGCCATTCCGAACCTTCCAAGCGACGAGGCGGTACGTGGCGGACAGCTTCTTGATCCTGGCGCAGGCTGCCGGTGGCTCGAACCCGATGGTGAACATCGGCTTCATCGCCGTGCTGGTGGCCATCATGTACTTCGTGATGATCCGGCCCCAGCAAAAGCAGGCCAAGCAGCACCAGGAGCTGCTTTCGGGGCTGAAGAAGGGCGACGAGGTCGTCACCCAGGGCGGCATCCTGGGGAAGATCCACCTGGTCTCCGAGCAGACGGTGACGCTGGAGGTCGCCAACGGCGTGCGCATTCGCGTGCTCAAGCGCTCCGTGTACGCCAAGGGCGCGATTTCCGATGAGGGCCAGGCTTCGGCCAAGCCCGAGGACAAGAAGGAGGAGAAGTAATGGACCGCGGCTGGTGGTGGAAGTTCGGGATGATTGTCGCGGTGACGTTGGGCACCGTGTGGCTGCTCATCCCCACCTATGTCTCCCTGGTGAAGATGGAGCCTGCGGAGCGCAACAACATGGCCCTGCTGCAGGAGCGGCTGCCCGCCTGGGCGCCTCCCGCCAAGTACCGCCTGAACCTCGGGCTGGACCTGCAGGGCGGTATCCACATGGTGATGCGGGTGGACACCAAGACGGCTCTCGAGAAGCGCACCGAGCGCCGGGGCCAGCAGATCGCCCGCTGGGTCTCCCAGGACAAGAAGCTGGGCGAGGTGACGGCCGACACGGATCCGGAGCGTCTGCAGCTGACGCTGGTGGCCAAGGACCCGGCCACCATGGACGCCATCGAGAAGGAGGTGCTGGCCTACTTCACGGACTTCACCAAGGTCAGCCGCGACGGCGCCAAGCTGGTGCTGGCTCCGGACGAGAGCCAGGTCACCCGCTTCCAGCAGGAGTCGGTGGATCAGGCCATGCTCGTCATCCGCAACCGCATCGACAAGTGGGGCGTGGCGGAGCTGGATGTGCGCAAGCTGGGCACGGACTCGATCCAGATTTCTCTGCCGGGCCGCTCCGATCCCGAGCAGGCCAAGGAGCTGGTGGGCACCACCGCGCAGCTCGAGTTCCGGATGGTGGATGACACCAACCCCAACTTCTTCCGGGAGCTGGCCACGCGGACGCCGCCGCCCGAGGGCAGCAACATCACCGTCACGGACGAGGAGGGCTTCCCTCAGCTGGCGGGCCCCAACCGTGAGGCGCTGCTGGCCTACGTGAAGGACAAGACGCCCGAGGGCCGCGAGGTGCTGCTGGAGTGCGTGGCCAACCCGCTGAAGAAGAACGAGTGCCTGTCCTACCGCACCTACCTGCTGATGCGCGACGTGCCGCTCACGGGCGAGAGCCTGGAGGGCGCCAACGCCAACATCAGCCAGATCAACGAGCCCGAGGTGAACATCACCTTCGACGCGGTGGGCGCGCGGGAGTTCGAGCGCCTCACTGAGGCCAGCGTGGGCAAGCGCATGGCCATCGTCCTGGACGAGTACGTGCACTCGGCGCCGCGCATCAACGAGAAGATCGGCGGCGGCAGCGCCCGCATCACCATGGGCCGCGCGGGCGCCAAGTCCTTTGACGAGTGGTTCGCCGAGGCGCAGACGCTGGCGCTGGTGCTGAAGGCGGGCGCGCTGCCGGCCCCGGTGACGGTGGGTGAGATTCGCCAGGTGGGTGCCTCGCTGGGCGAGGAGCTCATCAAGAAGGGCAGCCTGGCCGCGCTGGTGGGCCTGCTGCTGGTCGTCCTCTTCATGGCCGTCTACTACAAGAAGACGGGCCTCATCGCGGACGTGGCGCTGGTGCTCAACGGCCTGCTCATCCTGGCCGGTCTGGCGCTGTTCAACGCCACGCTGACGCTGCCGGGCATCGCGGGCTTCGTGCTCACGCTGGGCATCGCGGTGGATGCCAACGTGCTCATCAACGAGCGCATCCGCGAGGAGCTGGACCACGGCAAGACGGCCCGGCAGGCGGTGGACCAGGGTTATGACCGCGCCTTCTGGACCATCTTCGACGCGCACGTCACCACGCTGATCGCCGGCTTCATCCTCTTCGCCACGGGCACCGGCCCCATCCGAGGCTTCGCGACGACGCTCATCGTCGGCCTGCTGGCCTCGCTGTTCACGTCCATCGTCGTGACGCGCGTCATCACCACCTACTTCGTCCACGGCCGCAACGCCCAGACGGTCTCGGTCTGAGAAAGAGCCGCCATGCGCCTCATCAAGCACAAGACGAACATCGACTTCATCGGCAAGCGCAAGATTGCCGTCTACATCTCCTCGCTGGTGAACCTGGCCATCATCGTGGGTATCGCCACGGTGGGGTTCAACTTCGGCGTGGACTTCGCCGGCGGTACGGTGGTGGAGCTGAAGTTCAATCAGCCCGTCAGCGCCGCCGAGGTCCGCAGGCGCGCCGAGGACGGCGGGCTGCATGACGTGTCCGTGCAGAACATCGGCTCGGAGGAAGAGAACACGTTCCTGCTCCGCATGGGCGGCGTCACCCAGTTGACCGAGGAGAACGCCGAGAAGGCCAAGGCTGCCATCAACGCCCTGGGGACCATGCGCAATGTCTACCCGGACATGGCCAACGGCATCATCAACATCCGCTCCACCACCCAGCTGACCCCCGCCGCCATCAAGCAGGCGGTGGAGAACTCGGGCACGGGCGTGCAGGAGGTGCGCGAGCTGGGTGCGTCGCAGAGCGGCGGGTTCGACTACCAGGTGGTCGCCAGCGGCATGGCGGACAAGGTGAAGGCCGCGCTGAGCAAGGGCCTGTCCGCTCCGGACTTCCAGGAGCGCCGCGTGGACTACGTGGGCCCGCAGGTGGGTAAGCAGCTGCGCAACAAGGGCGTCGCCGCACTGGTGTACGCCATGGTCGCCATCCTCGTGTACGTGGCGTTCCGGTTCGACTTCAAGTTTGGCCCGGGCGCGCTGCTCGCCATGCTCCACGACGTGGTCATGGTGGCCGGCTTCTATCTGGTCAGCCGCCGCGAGTTCAATCTCACCGCCATCGCCGCGCTGCTCACCATCATTGGCTACTCGGTCAACGACACGATCGTGATCTACGACCGTATCCGCGAGGACATGGCCAAGTACAAGGGCAAGCCGCTGCCCGAGGTCATCAACATCGCCGTGAACGACACGCTGGCCCGTACGGTCCTCACTTCGTTCGTCACCGCGCTGTCGCTGGTCGGTCTGCTCATCTTCGGCGTGGGCGAGATCTGGGACTTCGCCATGGCGATGCTCGTCGGCATCATCGTGGGCACCTACTCGTCCGTGTACATCGCCAGCCCGCTCATCATCTGGCTGGATGAGCGCGCCGCCGCCAAAGAGGGTTCCAAGGGTGGCATGAAGGCCAAGACGGCCTGATCGGCACTCGACGGATGCTGTCTCCGGGCCCTCCTCCCTCCGCGGGAGCGAGGGCCCTCTGTTTTCCAGGGGAGGGATGCGCAGGCGGGAGGTTGCCTCCCCGCCGCGCTGGCAGCACCATGCGCCCATGCTGAGGCCAGGTTGGAGGCTTGTGGGAGGGATGCTCGGGGCGCTGCTGGGCTCGGCGTGTGCCCACCCCGAGTCCCAGGCCCGGAACGCGTTGGCGGCGCAGGCCCGGACGGAGGTGGCGGCCCGGAGCACCTCGGGGGCCTCTCTGGCGCCCGCGCCCATGCCTCCGCCGCTCCCTCCGGGGCCTCGCTTCGCCCAGGTCCGTGAGGAGCGCGGCCGCGCCTGGAAGCAGGAGTGGAACCTCATCATCGCCGAGGCGCTGGAGGACGTCGGCCAGCCGCTCCTCGAGGACGACAAGGTGCCCGCCGGAGAGGTCCGCGCGCTGTGCCCCGGCTACTTCGAGTCCCCTCGGGAGGAGCGGAAGGCCTTCTGGGCCCTCCTATTCGCCTCTATTGCCCGGCTGGAGTCCGGCTTTGACCCCGAGAGCACCTTCCTGGAGCCCCGGCCCCTGCGGACGCTCAGCATCGGGCTGCTCCAGCTCAGCTACGGGGACCAGGAGCGGCATGAGGGGTGCCCGCTGAATCCGATGGATGCGAACATTACGGACCCCGCTGTAAATCTGCGCTGCGGTGTCGCCATTCTGCGCAACCAGCTCGCCTCGCGGAACACCCTGTTCCCCCGTCGCTACTACTATTGGTCCGTCCTCACGCGGAAGCGTGAGCAGATACAACGGGACTTCCTCCTGCATAGGGACCAACTCGGGTTCTGCCAGCCGGAGGCCGCCGCAATCCGATAGAATGATGCCGTGATGACCCAGGCTCCGATCCACGTCACCGACTGCCCGCTCGATCGTGTTCGTCCTCCGGAGGCCTCGACCCGAAGTGCCGGGCCCGTCATTGCCATCGATCTCGGCACAACGAACTGCCGCGTCGCTGCCATCCACAACGGCAATCCCGTGTGCATCCCCGCAGAGCGCATGGAGGGAGCTCCCGCCATGGTGGCGCTCGGGCCCGGAGGGCGCATCCTCACGGGCCATGCGGCACGGGGGCAGCAGGCCGCCAACCCGGCGCTGGCGGTGTGGGGCATCAAGGGATTGCTGGCCGCGCCCTACGGCGACCGCAAGGTGAAGTGGCTGTACGACCAGCTCCGCTGCAAGGTCGTCCGAGGCGACGATGGGCTGCCCGCGGTGGTGCTCGGGGATCGGACCTTCCGAGCCCGGGAGCTGGCGGCGTTGGTGCTCCTCGAGGCGCGCGAGCGGGCGCAGAACTTCCTGCGCCAGCCCGTCCACCGGGCCGTGCTCACCATTCCTGCCGTGCGCAAGGATGACCCGCTGCCGCAGACGATGGCCGCGGCGGCCGCGCTGGCCGGGATGCACGTGGAGCGCACCATCGCCGAGCCCACGTCCGTGGCGCTGGGGGCTTTCCAGCGGCGGCGGGGCAAGCCGGAGCGCACCGCCATGGTGTGCTCGTGGGGTGGGGGAAGCTTCCAGACCACGCTGGTGCGCTATGCGGCGCGGCAGTGCCAGGTGCTCGGCGCCGAAGGCAACGTGGGCCTGTGCGGCTTCGAGCTCGACAAGCGCGTGCTGGAGCTGCTGCTGCGCAAGCTGCCCACGGGAGTCCGGGTGGCCGCGGACGCGAGCAACCCCGCGGCCCTCTACCGCGTGGCCGGCGCCGCCGAGTTCGCGAAGATCCAGCTCACCGAGCAGCCGGAGGCCCGCGTGCGCGTGCCGTTCGCCGTCACCAGCGGCAACGGGCAGCTCGGGGACTTCGATGCCGTCCTCACCCGGCGCGAGCTGGAGGATCTGGCCAAGCCCCTGATCGACTCTGCGATGAAGATGTGCGAGCAGGTGCTGGAGCAGAAGACGCTGTTCCCCGGCGATCTGGATGAGGTGCTGCTCGTGGGTGAGCAGAGCCGGATGCCACTGTTCCGCCAGCGCTGCGAGGCGTTCTTCGTCAATGTCCCGGTGTACCTCGATGAGCCGGGGCCTTCGGTGGTGCTCGGCGCCGCGAGGCTGAGCACCTCTGCCAGCACGCCGCCTCCGGGCAGCCCCGCGACTCCCGCGCCCGTGCGGCGCTGAGTTGAAGCAGCGCCTTCCGTAGCCCTGCCTTGCCGCGCGGCACCACCGCCGCCGACGGCACGCTTCCGCCTTGCCTCATGGGCCTGTCTTGCCTCGCACCAGCGCTGTGCTGAGGCACCTCCACGGCTTTCCCTCGCGTACCAGCAGTGAACAGAGCGCTTGACAGCGCTCGCGCGACATGGGAGATCCGATAACGATAATGAGAACCATTCTCAACAACCAGCGCGTCCTCCGAGCGTGGTGCGCCCCGGTTGCATCCCCCGAGCAGGGCGTATGACGGCCTCCTCCACCCCAAAGCAGGAGCGGCAGTGGCTCTTGCTGCTGGCCGCCGTGCAGTTCAGCCACGTGCTGGACTTCATGATGGTCATGCCCCTGGGGCCGGCGCTGATGCAGCGGTTCGCGCTCACGGCCTCGCAGTTCGGGGCCCTGGTCTCCGCGTACACGCTGGCCTCGGCGGCGATGGGACTGGTGGGGGGATTCTGGCTGGATCGCTTCGAGCGGAAGCGCGCGCTGTTGCTGCTCTATGCGGGGTTCATCGCCGCCACGCTGGCATGCGGAGTGTCGGGCTCCCATGCCGCGCTGCTGCTGGCCCGAGCGTTGGCGGGGGCCTGCGCGGGGCTGATGGGTGCCGTCTCCATGGCCATCATTGGCGATCTGGTGCCCGGGGAGCGCCGGGGCCGCGCCATCGGCACGGTGATGACGGCGTATGCCCTGTCCGCGGTGGCGGGAGTTCCGCTGGGCCTGGGGCTCGCCCACCTCCTGGGATGGCGCGCGCCATTCTGGGCGGTGGGGGGGCTCGCGGGTGGGGTGTGGCTCTGCCTGCTGAAGGCGCTGCCCACGGTGGATGCCCACCTGAAGGCGCCGCGGGGAGACAGCCGCTTCGCTTCGCCTTGGGCGGTGGGCTCCCAGGGCCTGGCGCTTGGGTGGCTCCTGACCTTCGCGGTGGTGTTCTCCGGCTTCTTGCTGATCCCCTATCTGAGCCCCTTCATGGTGGGGAACCTGGGCGTGAGCCTGGCGGAGCTGCCCTGGGTCTACCTGTGCGGCGGCGCGGCCACGCTGCTGAGCTCGCGGATGATCGGCCAGTGGGTGGATCGCCGAGGCCCCAGCCAGGTGTTGGCCTCGCTGCTCGTGGGCACCGTGGTGCCGTACCTCGTGTTCTCGCACCTGGCGCGATCTCCACTGCCGGTGGTGATCCTCCTCTTCGTCCTGTTCATGACCCTGACCTCGGGCCGGCAGATTCCCACCCTGGCGCTGCTGACGGCGCGGGTGCCACCCTCGCTGCGAGGCCGCTACCTGGCGATCAACATGGCGGCGAGCGATGGCGCCTCGGGGCTCGCGGCCTGGGTGAGCGGCCGATGGCTCGAGACGGCCTCGGGTGGCGCGCTGATCGGTTTCGGGCAGGTGGGGTGGGCCGCGGTCGCGGTGGCCTTCCTCGCGCTCTGCACACTGTGGGCGTTCGGCCGGAACGCCGTCCCGCTGAGTACCGCCCAAGCTCCAGTTCCCTAGCGGTTCGTTGTCCTCCCTCTCTCACGAAGAAGGAATTGCCATGGATACGCCTACACGAAAGCACCCGTCGCTCCCCATTCCCATCCAGGGCGAGATTCGGCTCGAGCGCTCCAACCAGCTGCTGGAGGAAGCGAAGCGGCTGGTTCCCGGTGTCACCCAGTCGATGATGAAGCGGCCGGAGCAGTTTGCTCCCGGCGCCTTCCCGGTCTTCGTCGTCAAGGGGCAGGGCGCGCTGGTGGAGGATGCCGATGGCCAGGAGTACATCGACTTCATCTCCGGGCTCGGCGCCAACATGCTCGGCCATAAGCATCCCGCGGTCGTCGAGACCATCCGTGCCCACCTGGACGAGGGGGTCCTTCACTCCTTGCCCACGCCGATCGAGGTCAGCGCCGTGCGCGCGCTCGTGGACGTCATCCCCGGCGCGGAGATGGCCCGCTTCTTCAAGACGGGCGCGGATGCCACCTCGGCCGCGGTGCGGCTGGGGCGCCACCTCACGGGCAAGGAGCGCATCATCACTGTGGGCTACAACGGCTGGCACGATCACTTCATGTTCGACACCCCGGGAGTTCCCGCAGCGCTCGCCCAGCACACGATGCGCCTGCCGCTCTTCACCGAGCCGGACGAGGCCGCGCTGCTGGCCGCCATCGAGCAGAACGCCAAGCAGCTCGCGCTGGTGCTGCTCTCGGTGCCCTACAACCGCGTGTTGAGCCGTGAGTTCATGCAGAAGGTCCGCGCCACCTGCACCGCCCACGAGGTGCTCCTGGTGCTGGACGAGGTGGTCACCGGCTTCCGCCTGGGCCTGGGGGGAGCCCAGGAATTCTTCGGGGTGCAGGCTGACTTCGTCTGCTTGTCCAAGGCCCTGGCCGCGGGGATGCCGCTGTCGGCGATCGCCGGTCCGGCGAAGCACCTGCGCCGGCTCGATGAGCTGCAGGTGTCGACCACGTTCGGTGGAGAGATGCTGTCGCTGGAGGTGTGCCAGGCCGTGATCGCCGAGTACCGCCAGAGCGGCTACATCTCGCGCATCGCCGCGCTGGGCGCGAGGCTGCGTGAAGGCATCAATCAGCGGGCCGAGAAGCTGGGGTCTCCGCTGCGCGTGCGTGGCTATGACGCCATTCCCTTCTTCAACTACGCCAAGACTCCCCCGGAGCACGCCAAGCTGATGCAGCCGTTCCAGGCGGGGATGGCTCGCCGCGGGGTGCTCCTGCGCCGCGACGTCAACTTCATCTGCGCGGCCCACACCCAAGAGCAGATCGATCACACGATCGACATGGCCGAGGAAGTGCTGCACGCGCTCAACAAGAGCGGCAGCGCGGCCTGAGCGGAGAGCACGGCAATGGCAAGCAGCCAGAAGGTGGCCCTGGTGACCGGGGCCGCGCAGGGAATTGGTGCGGCGGTGGCACGGGTGCTGGCCGCCGACTCGATGATCGCGGCGGTCGATCTCCAAGAGGGGAAGGTGGCGGCGCTGGCTGCCGAGCTGCGCGAGCGGGGGGCTCGTGCCGCGGCCTTCGCGGCCAATGTGGGTGACAGCGCCGCAGTCGAGCGAGTGGTGGAGACGGTCGAGCGAGAGCTGGGACCCATCGGCATCCTGGTCAACGTGGCCGGAGTGCTGCGGACCGGACCGGTCGTGTCGTTCAGCGACGAAGACTGGGCCGCCACCTTCGCGGTGAACACCCACGGGGTCTTCCACATGTCGCGCGCGGTGGCCCGGCGCATGGTGCCGCGCCGGAGCGGGGTGATCGTCACCGTGGGTTCGAACGCCGCCGGAACGCCGCGGATGCAGATGGCCGCCTACGCCGCGTCCAAGGCCGCCTCCACCATGTTCACCAAGTGCCTGGGGCTCGAGCTGGCCCAGTACAACATCCGCTGCAACGTGGTGTCTCCCGGCTCGACCGACACGGCCATGCAGCGCGCCTTGTGGGCCGACGAGAACGGAGCCCAGGCGGTGATCGCGGGCTCCCCCGAGACCTTCAAGGTGGGCATCCCGCTGCGCCGCATCGCCACGCCCGAGGATGTCGCCGAGGCCGTGTCCTTCCTCGTCTCCGAGCGCGCGCGCCACATCACCCTGCACGACCTCTATGTCGATGGCGGGGCGACGCTCGGCGTTTAGTTGAGAATGGTTATCAAAATCAGAGTCATGAGGTGCTGCCGATGATCGAACGTGCGATGGGATCCCAGAAGCTGGCTGCGCAGTTGCTCGAGAGCTACGAGCCGGGTTCGTCCTTCTTCTTTGCGTCGCCCCGGCGCACACTGCTGGCGCGGGGGACGTTTGCCACCGTGCCCCACCCGGGCGGCACGGACTCGCTGTCGCGGCTGCCCGAGCGCGTGGCGGCGGTGCTCCACGAGGCGCGTCAGGCCGACCATGACATTCCGGTGGCGGTCGGAGCCGTGCCTTTCGACGGAAGGATCTCCGCCCAGCTGGTGGTGCCGCAGACCATTCAGCGGGCCGGACCGCTGGTGTTCGAGCCGGGGGCTGTCCCGCACCTCGCGCCGGTGTCTCGGTACACGGTGCGGCCTGTTCCCGAGCCAGCGGCTTACCTGAATGGCGTGGCGCGGGCCTTGAAGTTGATGGAGCACGGGCCGCTGCGCAAGGTGGTTCTGTCCCGGTCGCTGCACCTTCGCGCCGCTGCTCCGATCGACTTGCGACAGCTGCTGCGCAACCTGGCTCAGCGCAACCCCACCGGCTACACCTTCGCGGTGGACCTGCCTCCGCAGCTTGCCGAGGCGGGTGGGACAGGGGGCCGCACGCTGATCGGCGCCAGCCCCGAGCTGCTGGTCTCGCGGAACGGGCTGCAGGCGCTTGCCAATCCGCTGGCGGGTTCGGCGGCGCGCAGCGCGGACCCGAGCGAGGATCAGGCCCGGGCCGCCGCCCTGTTGAAGTCGCCCAAGGATCTTCACGAGCACGCCGTCGTGATCGAGGCGGTCGTGGAGGCCATGCGGCCGTACTGCAAGAACCTGGTGGTGCCGGCGGGGCCGTCGCTCGTCAGCACGGCGACGATGTGGCACCTGTCGAGCCGGATCACCGGCGAGCTGGCGGACCCGTCGATCTCCTCGCTCACCCTGGCCGTGGCGCTGCATCCCACGCCTGCGGTGTGTGGTCACCCGACCGAGCTGGCCCAGGAGACCATTGACGCGATCGAGCCCTTCGAGCGGGGCTTCTACACGGGCACCGTGGGCTGGTGCGACGCGAACGGGGACGGGCAGTGGGCCGTGACCATCCGGTGCGCGGAGGCCGATGAGAACTCGCTGCGGCTGTTCGCGGGAGCGGGGATCGTGGCCGGCTCGAAGCCCGAGTCCGAGCTGGCGGAGACCGAGGCCAAGTTCCGTACCATGCTCCAGGCGATGGGGCTGGGGCAGGGTGTGG
This sequence comes from Hyalangium minutum, assembly GCF_000737315.1. GTDB lineage: Bacteria > Myxococcota > Myxococcia > Myxococcales > Myxococcaceae > Hyalangium > Hyalangium minutum. The sequence continues at coordinate 304,607 of NZ_JMCB01000010.1, read as the reverse complement.
AGGCGCAGCCGTGAGCGCCGCCCTCCCTCTGAAAGGAGAAGCTCCGCTCCCAGGCTGTCCCTCCTGGCCCGAGGCGTTCGCCGCACGCTACCGGCAGGCGGGCTACTGGAGAGGGGAGACCTTCGGGCAGATGCTGCGCGAGCGGGCGCTGCGCCACGGTGAGCGCACGGCGCTCGTGGCTGGCAAGGAGCGGTGGAGCTACCGCGAGCTGGACGCTCGAGCCGAGCGGCTGGCCGCTGGCTTCTGGGCGCTGGGCATCCGGCCTCGGGAGCGCGTGGTGGTGCAGCTGCCGAACGTTGCTGCCTTCTACGAGGTGTGCTTCGCGCTGTTCCGGCTGGGGGCGCTGCCGGTGTTCGCCCTGCCCGCGCATCGCAGCGCCGAGATTGGCTACTTCTGCGAGTTCACCGAGGCGGCCGCCTACATCATCCCGGACAAGCACGCGGGCTTCGACTACCGCACGCTGGCCGGCCAGATGCTAGGGAAGGTGCCAACCCTGCGAAAGGTGATCGTCGCAGGAGATCCGGGCCCGTTCCTCTCGCTTCGCGAGCTGTATGAGGCCTCGCCGGTCGCGCCCCCGGAGCCGCAGCCCAGCGACGTGGCGTTCTTCCAGTTGTCGGGCGGGAGCACGGGGGCGCCCAAGCTCATTCCGCGCACCCACGATGACTACATCTATAGCGTTCGCGCGAGCGCCGAGATCTGCCAGCTCGATGAGTCGAGCGTGTACCTCTGCGCGCTGCCCGCCGCGCACAACTTCCCGATGAGCTCGCCGGGCTCCCTGGGCACGCTGTACGCGGGGGGCACGGTCGTGCTGGCGCCGCACCCCAGCCCCGAAGAGGCTTTCCCGCTGATCGAGCGGGAGCGCGTCACGATCACCGCGCTGGTGCCTCCGCTGGCGATGGTCTGGCTGGAGGCCGCCAAGGCCAAGCGCCATGACTTGTCGAGCCTGCGCGTGCTGCAGGTGGGCGGGGCTCGGCTCAGCACCGAGGTGGCCCGGCGCGTGAAGCCCACGCTGGGCTGCACGCTGCAGCAGGTCTACGGAATGGCCGAGGGACTGGTGAACTACACCCGGCTGGATGACTCCGAGGAGCTCATCGTCACCACCCAGGGCCGGCCCATCTCTCGCGACGATGAGATCCGGGTGGTGGACGAGGACGGCCACGAGGTGGCTCCGGGGGAGGTCGGCCAGCTCCTGACGCGGGGTCCCTACACCATTCGCGGCTACTACAACGCCGAGGCCCACAACGCGCGCGTCTTCACGGACGATGGGTTCTACTGCACGGGCGACTTGGTCCGGGTGACGCCAGAGGGCTACTTGGTGGTCGAGGGTCGCGCCAAGGATCAGATCAACCGAGGCGGTGAGAAGGTCGCCGCGGAGGAGGTCGAGAACCACCTGCTGGCTCATCCCACCGTGCAGGATGCGGCGGTGGTGGCGCTGCCGGATGCCTTCCTCGGCGAGCGCACCTGTGCCTTCGTCATCTCTCGGGGCGCGCCGCCGGCCGCAAACGTGCTCACCGCGTTCCTCCGGGAGCGAGGGCTCGCGGCCTACAAGATTCCGGATCGCGTCGAGTTCGTCCCCGCGTTCCCGCAGACCGCCGTCGGAAAAGTCAGCAAGAAGGCCCTCCGCGAGGCGCTCGTCTCTTCTACTCGAAACACGGCTTCCCCCTCTCTTCGGTGACAGGACTTTCCATCATGGCACTTCCCTCCATTGCACCCTATCCCATGCCCAGCGCCGCCGACCTGCCCAGGAACAAGGTGTCCTGGACGCCCGAGCCTCGGCGCGCGGCGCTGCTGATCCACGACATGCAGCGCTACTTCGTGGAGGCCTTTACCCGCGGCGAGTCTCCGGTGACGGAGCTGGTGGCGAACATCCGGCAGCTGCGCCAGCACTGCACCGCGCTGGGAATTCCGGTGGTGTACTCGGCCCAGCCTGGGGGGCAGACCCCGGAGCAGCGCGGCCTCCTGAGGGATTTCTGGGGACCCGGTGTGAAGGCGGAGAACCAGCAGAAGCAGATCGTCGAGGACCTGACTCCCGGCGCGAATGACATCCTCCTCACCAAGTGGCGCTACAGCGCGTTCCGGAAGACCGAGCTGATGGACGTGCTCCGCCAGCAGGGACGCGATCAGCTCATCATCTGCGGCATCTACGCCCACATCGGCTGCCTCCAGACGGCCAGCGATGCCTTCATGAGCGATGTGCAGCCGTTCCTCGTCGCCGATGCGCTGGCGGACTTCTCCTTGAACCACCACCAGATGGCGCTGACCTATGCCTCGCAGTTGTGCGCGGTCACCACGACGACACAGCGGCTCATCGAGATGCTGGGGCCCGCCGCCGTGCAGAGCGGATTGAGCCGCCAGCAGCTGCGCGCGGATGTCGCCGAGGTGCTGGCCGAGCCTTCGTTGGTGCTCGGGGATGACGACAACCTGCTCGAGCGGGGGCTCGACTCGATCCGGCTCATGAGCCTGATCGAGCGCTGGCGGAGCGCCGGTGCCGAGATCTCCTTCGTGGAGCTGGCCGAGCGCCCGACGCTGACCCACTGGTACGCGATGGTGTGCTCCGGCGCGGTGGGCTCTCTTCCTGCCGGAGCGCGCGAGTAATGCACGCGTCACGAGAAGCTCCCTTGCCGCTGTCGGCGGCCCAGCACGGAATCTGGCTCGGCCAGCAGCTCGACCGCCACAGCGCCGTGTACAACGCCGCGGAGTGCATCGAGATCCGGGGCCCCGTGGACCGGGCCCTGTTCGAGTCCGCCCTGCGGCAGGCCGTGAGAGAGGCCGAGGCGCTCCACGCGCGCTTCATTCCCGGTGAGGACGGCCCCCGGCAGATCCTCGCGCCTGCGCAGGAGTGGATGCTCCAGGCCGTCGATCTCCGTGGCACGCCCGAGCCGTGGCAGGCCGCGCAGGACTGGATGAGGGAAGACCTCTCGTGGCCCGTCGAGCTGAGCCGCGGCCCGCTGTTTGTCCAGGCGCTGCTCCAGGCGGCTCCTGATCGCTTCTTCTGGTACCAGCGCGTCCATCACATCGCGCTGGATGGCTATGGCTTCTCGCTCCTGTCGCGCCGCGTGGCCGAGCTCTACACCGCGCTGGCCTCTGGCCGCCCCGTGGCCGGGGGCTTTGGTTCTCTGCGCGCCGTGCTCGACGAGGACGCGGCGTATGCCGCCGGACCGCAATGCGCGCTCGACCGCGCCTTCTGGATGGAGCGCTTCGCTGACCGGCTCACCCCGGTGAGCCTGGCCGCGCCCGCCCCCATGTCGGCCCGCTTCGTGCGCCAGACGCGTCCCCTGCCGCTCGAGGAGATGGATCGTCTGAAGGCGACCGCGGCCCGGGCGGGGCTGAGCTGGTCCGACCTCGTGCTCGCGGCCACGGCAGCGTGGCTGCACCAGCGGACGCAGGCACCGGAGGTGGTGCTCGGCCTGCCGGTCATGTCGCGGCTGGGCTCGGCCGCGCTGCGCGTGCCGTGCATGGCGATGAACATCGTGCCGCTGCGCGTGCGGGTTCAGCCCGAGGCGGGGTTGCTCGAGGTGGCGCGTGGAGTGGCTGCGGAGCTTCGCGCCATCCGGCCCCACCTGCGCTACCGCTACGAGCAGCTCCGCCGCGATCTTCGCCTGGTGGGCGGGCAGCGCCGGCTGTTCGGCCCCGTGGTCAACATCATGCCGTTCGACCATGCGCTGCGCTTCGCGGGCATGCCAGCCGTGTCGCACAACATCTCCGCGGGGCCTGTCGAGGACCTCTCGATCGGGCTGTATCCCCGGTCGGATGGAAGCGGGATGCGGATCGACTTCGATGCCAACCCCGCCTGCTATCGCGCCGATGAGCTGGACACGCTCCAGCACGAGTTCCTCCAGCTCCTGGGGGCGCTGACGGACGCTCCCGAGAAGGCCATCCGGCAGGCCAGAGCGACGAATGCGCCCGCGGAGGAGGCTCGTGCCCAGCGTGTTCTCGCCGCGCTCGATGGTGGTCCTCTTCCCGTACCCGCGCGGCCCGTGGTGGAGCTGCTCTCGGAGCGAGCCCTCGAACAACCCGAGGTGATCGCAGTGGAGCACGGCTCCCAGCGGCTGACCTATCGCGAGCTCATCCAGTCCGCACGCGCGTTGGCGGACCGGCTCGTCGAGGCGGGTGTGCGGCCCGACACGCTCGTTGCGGTGATGGTGCCGCGGGGCATCGATGCGATCGTGGCGAGTCTCGGGGTGCTGTTCTCCGGGGCCGGATACCTTCCGATGGATCCGCTGGGGCCCACGCCCAGGAACGCGGCGATTCTCGCGGATGCCGCGCCTGAGCTGATCATCTCCTCCACTCAGGAGGCGGACGGTGTCCACCTCTCCGTGCGGAAGAATGAGGCGGCCTCTCAAAAGCCTCCTGCCGCGCGGCCGACGGACGAGCAACTGGCCTATGTCATCTACACCTCTGGATCGACTGGGCAGCCGAACGGGGTGCAAATCTCCCGCGGCGCGCTGGCCCACTTCGTGGCGGGGGCGACGCAGCGTTACAGCTTCAGCCGTGAGGATCGGGTGCTGCAGTTCGCACCGCTGCACTTCGATGCCAGCGTCGAGGAGATCTTCCTGACCCTCTGCGTGGGCGCGAAGCTGGTGGTGCGCACCGATGAGATGCTCCAGTCCGTGCCGAGGCTGATGGAAGCCTGCGTGGAGCGGGGCGTCACCGTCCTCGATCTGCCCACGGCGTTCTGGCACGAGGTGGCCTACAGCGTCTCGACGGGAGTGGCCAAGCTGCCTTCTTCTCTTCGCCTGGTCATCATCGGAGGGGAGGCCGCGTTGCCGGAGCGCGTGGCTCGCTGGCGGGCCTCCGTTGGACCCGAGGTGCTGCTGCTCAACACCTACGGGCCTACCGAAGCGACCGTGGTCGCGACGGTCGCGACGCTCAGTGGTGGCCCCGTCGCAGGGAACTCGGGAGAGGAAGTGCCCATCGGCCGACCGCTGCCGGGTGTGCAGGCCGTGCTCCTGGATGGGCGTGGAGTGCCTGCGGCTCCAGGCTCCGAGGGGGAGCTGTACCTGGCCGGAGGAGCCCTTGCCCGAGGCTATCTGGGGCGTCCAGAGCTGGACGCCGCGCGCTTCGTGACGCTTGAGTCCTTGCCCGGCCGTCCCCGCGCGTACCGCACCGGAGACCGGGCCCGGCTGAGTGAGGACGGGCAGCTGGTGTTCGCGGGACGGGTCGACGACGAGTTCAAGATCAGCGGTCACCGGATCGATCCCGCTGAGGTCGAGACCGTGCTGCTGGGTCACCCTGGAGTGTTCGAAGCGGCTGTGGTTGGACAGGTGCTCCCGAGTGGGACTCGGCGGCTGTGTGCCCACGTCGTCCCCGTGGTGCCTGCTCCCACGGCGGCGGAACTCCGCCGGTATCTGCTCGCGGCGCTTCCTGCGCCCATGGTACCGGGCCACTTCATCTTCGCGGAGCAGTTGCCTCGGACTCCGACAGGCAAGATCGATCGGGGCACGCTGCGCCGGTCCCTTCCCGTGGAAGAGGAGGTTCAGTCAGGCGCCGCCACCGAGCTCGAGCACGTGGTGCTGCGAGTCTGGGAGCAAGTCCTCGGGGTGAGCGCTGTATCGGCCCAAGACGACTTCTTCGAGCTGGGCGGGCAGTCGCTGCAGACCATCCAGGTGGCCAACAGGCTCTCGATTGCACTGGGCCGTGAGGTTCCCGTTGCCACGGTGTTTCGCTACCCGACAGCCGCAGGGCTGGCCCAGGCCTTGGGGCAGGGCGCGGTGGCAGGGGAGGGGAGTGGCGGGCTCACCCCGGCCATGCTCGCGGACGCCGAGCTGCCTGAGGAAGTGGTTCCGAAGCTCCAGGGGGGCCCTCAGGATCCCGAGAGCCGAGGGCCACGCGCCGCAGAGCCCAGGACGCGAGCGGCTCCGCGGCACGTGCTGCTCACCGGTGCCACCGGCTTCGTTGGCGCGCATCTGCTGGATCAGCTCCTGCGCCAGACCGAGGCGCACGTGGTCTGTCTGGTCCGCGCTCAGGACGAGGCCCAGGCCATGGAGCGGCTTCGCTCGGCGCTGGCGGGGCAGGGACTCTCTCCAGAAGGACTCGCCCAGCGGGTGCTGGCGCTCCCGGCGGACCTGACGCAGCCATGGCTGGGACTGGGGACCGCGCGGTTCCATCAGCTGGCCGCCGAGTGTGATGCGATCCTCCACAACGCCGCCGTGGTCAGCGTCGTGCGCGAGTACGGCAGCCTGCAGGCGGTGAATGTTCGAGGGACGCGCGAGCTTCTGCGGCTGGCCGCGGCCGTTCACATCAAGCCTCTGCACTACGTCTCGACGCTGGCGGTGGCCCCCCAGGCGAACCTCAGCCCCGAGGTCCCCGAGGAGTTCGTTCCACACCACCTGGGGCTCCGAGACGGCTATCAGCAGAGCAAGTGGATCGCGGAGCGGCTGGTCCAACAAGCCGCTGAGCGAGGCCTGCCCGTCTCCGTCTACAGGCTGGGCCGCGTCGTGGGCGCTCCTGGCACGGGCCTCGTCAACACGCAGGATCTGGTCTGGCGCATCCTCCTGGCTGGAATCCCCGCCGGGGCACTGCCTCAGCTCGAGGTGGGAGAGACCTGGACGCCGGTGGACTTCGTGGCGCGGGCGCTCGTGCGGCTCCTGCTGACGCCACAGGCCTCGGGGGTGTTCAACGTCGCGCCCACGGCCGAGGTGAAGCTGTCCGAGCTGTTCGGCTGGGTCCGCGACTATGGCTACCCGGTCGAGCTGTGCCCCGTCCCCGAATGGAGCGCCCGGTTGGCGCAAGGTGCGAGCACCGCCGACAACCGCACCACCCTGGCGTTCTTCGACCTACGCGCGGGCTCGGCAGAGCCCACCTTCGGCCTGGGCCGTATCCGCTGTGAGCGGATCACCCAGGCGCTGGGGGGCAGCGGCATCACGTGCCCCCCGACGGATCGCCAACTGCTGTATCGTTACCTGGACACCTGCGTAGAGCAGGGCCTGCTGCCCAAGCCCTCCGCCCTCCGTCGCGAAGCAGAGGATAAGCCATGATGCCCCGAGCTTGGACCCCCCAGTCTTGGCGAGCCCGTCCCGTCCAACAGCTCCCAGAGGATTATCCCGACCCCCGCGCGCTCGCCCGCACGGAGGAAGAGCTGTCGCACCTGCCTCCGCTCGTGACCGCCTCCGAGGTCCGCCGCTTGTCGTCCGCGCTCGGCCAGGTCGCCGAGGGCAAGGCGTTCTTGCTGCAAGGCGGTGACTGCGCGGAGAGCTTCAAGGAGTTCACCCTCGACAACATCCGCGACACCTTCCGGCTCATCCTCCAGATGGCGGTGGTGCTCACCTTCGCGGGGGGACGTCCGGTGGTGAAGGTCGGCCGGATCGCCGGCCAGTTCGCCAAGCCGCGCTCCAGCCCGCTGGAGACCCAGGGCGGCGTGACACTGCCGTCTTATCGCGGCGACATCATCAACGGCATGGACTTCGCTCCCCACGAGCGCACGCCGGATCCGAAGCGCCTCCTGAGGGCCTATCACCAGTCCTCGGAGACGCTGAACCTGCTGCGCTCCCTCTCGCAGGGGGGCTATGCGGACCTCTGCAACATCCATCAGTGGATGCTCGGCTTCATCGCCGGGAGCCCGCAGGGGGATCGCTACCGCCAGCTGGCGGATCAGATCTTCGAGTCCCTCTGCTTCATGCGCGCCCTCAGCATGAACACGGAGCAGGCGAACGCCTTGAGCCAGGTGGACTTCTTCACCAGCCACGAGGCCCTCCTCTTGAACGTCGAGGAGGTCATGACCCGCGCCGATCCGGACACGGGGGACTGGTACGACATGTCCGCGCACACGCTGTGGATTGGCGAGCGCACCCGCCAGATCGACGGCGGCCACGTGGAGTTCATGCGCGGCATCAAGAACCCCATTGGCCTCAAGTGCGGCCCCTCGATGGAGCCGGATGATCTGCTGCGGTTGATCGATCGGCTCAACCCCGAGAGCATCCCCGGGCGGCTGACGATCATTGGCCGCTTCGGCGCGGACAAGGCCGCCGATTGTCTGCCTCGGCTGATGGACGCGACCCGGCGCGATGGACGCTCCGTCATCTGGTCCATCGATCCGATGCACGGCAACACGCTCAAGGCGGGCAACGGCTACAAGACCCGGCCCTTCGACCGCATCCTCACGGAGGTGAGGACCTTCATCCAGGTCGCCGCCGCGGAGGGCGTCCACCCGGGAGGCATCCACCTCGAGATGACCGGGCAGAATGTCACCGAGTGCCTCGGAGGAGCCCAGGCGGTGACCGAGGACGACCTGTCCAGCCGCTACCACACCCACTGCGATCCGCGCCTCAACGCGGATCAGGCGCTCCAACTCGCCTTCCTCTTGGCCGAGAAGCTCCAGACGTTGCGCCTCCCCGAGGCCCGGGCCGCCTGATCCCCCAACGTCCTTGACACAATGGGCTCCGCGCGCGTAGGTCTAGCCCGCAGTTGAAAATGAGAACCATTATCATAATCAAGGACAGGCTCGGGCCTCGGGGCAGGCGTGGAGCCCGAGGCGGGCCGCGCTGGGCCCTCGGGGTGTGGCTGCTGGCTGCGGGGCTGGCCCACGCGGAAGAGCCCTCGGCGGGAGCCGAGGCGGAGCCCGTCTACGAAGAGACCATCGAGGTCACGGTCCAGGGCAAGTCGGAGGCGGAGCATCGGGAGCAGTCGGCCGAAGCGGTGCAGGTCGTCGAGACCGAGCACATCCAGCGCGAGGCTGCTGATCTGGGAGAGGCGCTGGCGCGAACCGAGGGGGTGGGGGTGCGCCGCTCGGGGGGGCTCGGCAGCCGCACGCGCCTCTCTCTGGCAGGGCTCACGGACGAGCAGATCCGCGTCTTCGTGGATGGGATTCCGCTGGAGATGGCGGGCTTCGGGCCGGGCCTCGCCAATGTCCCGGTCAACCTGGTTCAGAGCGTCGAGATCTACCAGGGCGTCGTGCCGATTCGCTTTGGAGCCGATGCGCTCGGGGGCGCGCTCAACCTCGTCACCGATCAGGATGTGCGGGACACGGGCGCCGCGGCCTCCTACGAGATCGGGTCCTTCCACACGCACCGGCTCACCGCGGGGGGGCGGTACTTCCACGAGCCCTCCCAGTTCGTCGTTCGTGCCAACGGCTTCTTCGATTACGCGGGGAATGACTATCCCATCGACGTCGAGGCCGCCGACGAACAAGGCCGCGTTCGGCTCACGCGCGTCGAGCGGTTCCATGACGGCTATCGGGCGGCAGGGGCCGGAGTCGAAGCAGGTGTCGTGGAGCGGCCTTGGGCCCAGCTCCTGCTCTTCCGTGTCTTCGCGAGCCAGTACGACAAGGACATCCAGCACAACGTCACCATGGATGTGCCGTACGGCGAGGTGGGCTCCGGAGAGTTCTCCGCGGGCTCCACCGTCCGCTTCGAGCAGACGTTCTCCCAGGGGCTGTCGCTCAATGCCGTGGCGGGCTACACGTGGCGAAGAGCGCACTTCACGGACGTGGGGACGTGCGCCTATGACTGGTTCGGCCGCTGCGTCATCGAGCTCCCCCAGCCGGGTGAGGCCGAGTCCCGGGCTGTCGAGCGCATTGTGGGGCAGCACACCGGCTTTGCGCGGCTGCACATGGGGTGGGATCTCGCCGGCCCCGGGATGCTGCGCTTCTCGCTCGCGCCCACGCTGGTGAGCCGGGTGGGCGAGGACCGCCGCCTCCGCGAGCGCCAGGAGCCCGATCCGCTCCAGGGTGAGCGCAACCTGTTCTCGGCGGTGGGAGGCCTTGAGGTCGAGCTCGACACGCCCGACGACCGCCTGGAGAACATCGCCTTTCTCAAGGGCTACGTTCAGCGGGCTCGCTCGGAGAAGCTTCTGCCCAGCGGGAGTTTCGAGGGGATCGCGCTCGATACATATAGAGGAGGCGTGGGCGACAGCCTTCGCTACCGGCTGTCCCAGCAGCTCTACGCGAAGGTTTCCTATGAGTGGGCCACGCGCCTGCCTCGTCCGGACGAGATCTTCGGAGATGGGATCCTCATCAACGACAACCTCGAGCTGAAGCCCGAGACCAGCCACAACCTCAACCTGGGCCTCGCGACCGACGCCTGGGAGACGCCGGGCGGCACGTTCCGGGCCAGCGTGACGGGGTTTGGACGGCTCGCGGACCAGCTCATCGTCCTCATTGGCCGGGAGAGCTTCTTCACCCACCAGAACGTCTTCGCGGCGCGCTCGCTGGGCGGCACCGGTGCAGCCGGGTGGACCTCTCCGGGGCAGCTCATCGCGCTCGATGGCAACGTCACCTGGCAGGACTTCCGCAACACCTCCAGCGAGGGCACGTTCGGCTCCTTCACCGGCCAGCGCATCCCCAACCGGCCCTACCTCCAGGCCAACGGCAGCGCCCGCTTCCTGCTGAGCAGTCTGATGAGCTCGCAGGATGGGCTCTCACTGACGTGGCACGCGCGCTACGTGCACGCGTTCTTCCGCGCGTGGGAGGGCCTGGGACAGCAGGACTCGAAGCAGGTCGTGCCGTCTCAGTTCCTGCACTCGCTCGCGCTCACCTACGTCGCTCGGGCCTCGCGGACGACGATGAGCTGGACCCTCGACGTACAGAACCTGACCGATGCGCGCGCGTTCGACTTCTTCGGCGTCCAGCGCCCCGGCCGCAGCGTCTTCGCCAAATTCACGGTGGACCTCCTCGGTGGAAGCCCGCCTTGAACCAACCTGTAGATAGAAGAAAGGAACCTTCCATGAAGTTCGTAGCGCACCTCAGAACCCTGTGCCTCGCGGTGACGGCACTCGCCCTCCCTCTCCTGGCAGCCTGTGGCGAGGACAAGCAGGAGCCCGACGACAACACCCCCACGGATACTCCGCTGTATGCCATCACGACCCAGATCGTGACGACCGACACGCCTCAGAGCTACATCGTCCTGACGGACACGCTGGACGTCTCCGGGGAGCTGAAGCTGGAGAACGCCATCGAGCTCCCCGGCCGGGCGCTCGGCGTCGGCATCCCGAAGTCGCGCAGCCTGTTCGTGGGCGGCAGCGAGAACGCCACGGTCACCCGCTACAACCTGACGAGCGACGGCCGCCTGGAGAAGGGCGCCACCGTGAGCTTCGAGGGCAAGGGCGTCGCGTCCATTGGTGAGTACCACAACCAGTTCCAGTTCATCTCGGAGACCAAGGCCTACTACTTCGACGGGCGCACGGCGCAGGTCATCATCTGGAACCCCACCGATATGTCGGTCACGGGCAGCATCGCGCTCCCCGACGTCACGGTCTCAGGGGCGCTGTTGTCCTTCGCCACGCATCCGATCCGCCGTGGCGATCAGGTGATCGTGCCCATGGGCTGGCGGCCGACCACCGGGATCGGCATCACGAAGCAGGCGGGCGTCGTCGTCGTCGACTCGAAGACCGACACGGCGAAGGTCGTGACGGACACGCGCTGCGGCTATGTGCGGGATGGCGTCCTGGGCGCTGACGGGAAGGTCTACCTCGCCACGGAGGTGTACGGGGCGGCGGTTTACCGGGTCGCGGGCGGTGACACGCCGGTGCCGTGCCTGCTCCGGTTCGATCCTCAGTCCCTGACCTTTGATGGGACCTTCTACCAGGAACTCAGCGCGCTCACGAAGGGAGGGACCGTTGGCTCGCTGCTGCCGGGTCCCAATAACACCGCCTACCTGCGCGTCTTCGATGAGAGCCTCTTCCAGGTGCAGCAGGGGACGCACCCCCGCGTGCTGGCGAGCGCGTCCGCGTGGAAGTGGTGGCAGCTGCGGCTCGACACCCTGGCGGCCACGCCGGTCGATAAGCTCCCCGCGACCACGGGCAGCACCTTCATCTTCCCGGCCGGTGATCGGACGATCTTCACCGAGTTCACCAACGGCTCCGCGTCGACGAACCTCCGCGAGCTGACCGATCAGAGTGGCAAGGTGGACGCGAGCCTGTCGGGCATCTCGTTCTCCTTCCTCCAGGTTCGCTGAGCCACCCACGGCCGTGTCGGGGCTCACGAGAGCCCCCTCGGCTACTGGCCGAGCGCCTCGTACTTCACGAGCGTGTAGCGGTACTTCTGCTGGGCGCGCATCTTCGTGGCCAGGGCGCCATGGAGGGCGTCGTCCCAGCGGGTGTACTTCTCGATGAACCGATCCGAGGCCGCCTTGTCTCCGGCGCGCTGGATGGCCAGCACCTCGCGCAGCAGCCGGCCCACCACCTCGGGGTACTTCTCGTAGTGGATGTGGAGGCCGTCCGGGCGGGACTCCAGCAGCCCGTTTTCCAGGAAGTAGTTCATCTGCATGAGCTGCATCGTCTGGTACGGCTGGTCTCGCCTCGGACGGACGATCTGCAGCACGCGCTGAATGCCGCTCGCGTAGAGCTCACGCAGGGTGGTGTCGTCATAGAAGCCGCGCTCGCGCAGCGCTTGGGCGAGGTACAGCGACACCAGGTCCGCCTTCATTTCTTCCAGGGCGCTCGAGTTCTCCTCCAGCGCATCGCTGCTCACCGCGCGCCCCTTCACGTCGCGATCCACACCGAGGTAGTGGCCCACCTCGTGCCAGAGCGTCCGGTTGAAGCCGCCGCTGGGACCGAGGTGGTTGCGGAACGGCTCGGCCATCACCGCCTCCCACGCCGAGCGCCCATTCGCGAAGAGGCTGGGGTGCTTCATGATGTTCGAGCGCAGCAGGATCGTCCGCCCGTACCGCCGCGCGTGCAGCGGATCGTTGGGGAGGATCGTGGCGGTGTTCGTGCCCCGCGCCTGCGCGAAGTCCGCGATGACCTGGTAGACGCCCACGGGAATGTCCGAGCTCACCGTCTTGTGGGGCTCGTAGGGCAGGCTGTCCTCGAAGGCTTGCAGCCCCTGGAGCGCCTTCTCCAGCCTGGCCGTTGCCGCATCATCCCGGAGCAGCACGCTCAGTGAGTAGAACGCCTTGGAGCCGAAGAGCTCGTCGTCATAGACCTCGTAGGCGCCGATCTGGGCGTTGAGCCGCTGGAACCGGCCTCGTACCCAGGCCGCGTCTCCAGACTCGTAGTCATTGGCGAGCAGATCCCGCGCGCGGTTGCGCAGGTAGCCGGCGAACTCGGCGTCATCCGCCTCCACGGCCGAGGCGGCCTCCCAGAGCAGCGAGTGGGCTTTCACCATCTGCGGTGCGTAAGCGACGGCATAGGGCACGGCGTACAGCATCGCCGGGTCCGGCTTCGCGGCCAGCGCGCGGAGCTTGGCGCTCAGCCCGGGATGGAGCCCGTCGAGCACAGGGTATTGCTTCAGCGCATCGAGGTCCTTCCGCAGCGATGCGGCATCGGCCCTGCGGACCACGGTGCGGACATCCAGGATCGAAGCGCGGAGCTCCGGGTGGCGCTCCAGCACCTGCTGCACCTGCTCCTTGGTGATGCCCCAGGGGTAGACGTTCTTGCCCGGGACGATGGAGTCGGTGGGCAGGAAGGGAATCCGCTGGTTCTCCAGCGTGGTGGCGATGGGGCCTTGGAACAGCGTGTAGAACAGGCGCTGCTGCTCCGCGGCCGGACCCTTCTGGCCATCGAGCCGCTTGTGGAGCTCGAGCGCCTTCCGGTGCCGCGAGTCCTCGTAGACCTGCTGGAAGAGCTGCCCCACCTCCAGGAGCTTGGAGAGGGCGGTGCGCTCACCCGGAGTGAGGGTGGACAGGTCCGGCGCAAGCTGGATCGTCTGGGTCTTCTCGAGGATCTGCGCGGCGTGCTGCTCGGTCCAGGCAGGAGTATCGGAGGGGGCGGCCGTGGCGGTGGTCATGAGGAGCACCAAGAGGGGGGCTTGGAACATGGGGCGCGAGTGTACCTGTGCCTCCCGCCTCGCCGTAGGCCTCAGCGGAAGCCCCGGCCGCGATAGCCCCGGGGCTCGCTCCGGATGGGGAGGCCCGCGCGCACCGTGGCGTCGTGGAACTGATCGGTGAAGAACGAGTAGGGGTATTGCGCGGGGGGCTTTCCTGCCTCGTCGAGCCTGGCCGCGAACGCTGGCGGCAGCTCGAAGTCCAGGGCCGCGAGGTTGTCGCGGAGCTGCGCCTCGGTTCGCGCACCGATGACGGTGGAGACGACGCCCGGCCGGTTCGTGACCCAGTTCAACGCGACCTGGGCCGGTGTCCGCCCGAGCTCGGCCGCCGTGGCCGCGAGCATGTCCAGCACCTGCTTCGTCTGGGCCGTGGGCTCGACCGTCGTGTCGGTGACCCACGTCTTCGTGACGCGCCCCTGTCCCTCGAACTGGCCCTGCTCGTTCACCCGGTACTTGCCGCTGAGCAGGCCGTTGGCCAGCGGGCTCCAGGCCGTGAGGCCGATCCCCAGCTCTTGCGCCGCATCGACGAACTCGTACTCGATGGTGCGCGCCAGCAGGCTGTAGTTCACCTGCAACACCGCCACCGGCTCCCAGCCGCGCCACTCGGCCAGTGTCTGCGCCCGCCCGAGGTACCACGCGGGCACATTGCTCAGCCCCACGTAGCGGATCTTTCCCGCCCGCACGAACGTGTCGAGCGTCGACATGACCTCTTCCACGGGCGTGAACGTGTCCCAGAGGTGCACGTGGTAGAGGTCGATCACGTCCGTCCCGAGCCTGCGCAGCGACGCCTCCAGCGCCCGCTGCAACGTCAGGCGAGCGTTGCCTCCCTGGTGGGCGTCACCGGGCACCCCGTAGCCGCACTTCGTCGCGAGCACCACCTCGTCTCGCCGGCCTGACTTGCGCAGGTAGGTGCCCACGAGCTCCTCGCTCCGGCCGTTCTGGTAGCGGTCCGCCGTGTCGATCACGTTGCCGCCCGCGTCCAGGTAGGTCCCGAGGATGCGGTCGATCTCGCCGGGAGGTGACTGCCAGGCCGGATCCCAGCCGTCGCCGAAGGTTCCAGCCCCCAGGGAGAGGGGCGAGATTCGCAGGCCTCGGCGGCCCGCGAGGGTATAGGTGCGAAGGCTGCTGGGGGGACGGGTGGCGGCTGCGTCTGTTCCGGTGTTGCCAAGGCTGCTCATGGGGTTCTTCCTCCGAGTCTCATGCTGAACAGAGGCGCTCTGGCCAGGCAAGCCAGGAGATGTCCCGGGGTGTGGCTCGCCGGAGAGCGCCAGGGAGGAGTCGCAGGAGCCAGTGGTCATCAGGCCACGGGCTCGTGGCTGGGGTGCCACGCCGCAGCCCTGTTGGGGCGAGGCGTGAGTTGGCCCGTGCCTTGCTGTTGAGGCTCCGCGCAAACCCCGCGCGAAAGCCTCCATGAGCCTGCCGCTAATCACGCTCCCCCTGCTGTTGCTCCATGCCGCCTCGGTCTCGCCTCCGGCCGTCCCCGCCCGAGGCGCCCAGGAGGCCATCCTGACGCTCGACAAGGCCGGGCGGTACGTCGTCAAGGCCTCCAGCCCCGCGGGCACGGCCTGCGAGATCGTCGACCACGTCCGAGGGCCTTTTGCGCAGTCCGGAACCGTGGGCCGCTCCAGCTGTGAGCTGGACCTGCTGCTGGACGCGGGCACCTACAAGCTGCGGCTCACCTCGAAGCCCAAGGGCAAGGGCAACGTCGCCCTGTCCGTGAGGCCGTACGAGGAGATCAATGCCCCGCCGCTGCGCCTGGAGCCTCGGCGCGAGGTGCAGCAGCACCTGAAGCCACGCCAGCAAGCTTCGTACTGGCTCAAGATCGACGAGCGCCAGCCGGTGACGCTGCGCATTGCCGGGCGGCACGCCGGAGACGTGCGGCTGTGGCGCACGGGGGAGTGGCTGGAGCCCATCGCCGCGAGAGACACCTCCCCGCGCCCGCGTCCCGGCATGCCCCTCCACGAGTGGTGGTTCGAGACCCTGCTGGAGCCCGGCGTGTACCTGCTGACCGCGTATGGCACGGCCTCCACGGAGTGGACCGAGAGTGGGGGGGACGACTCGGGCCTCACGGTGGCGTGGGGCTTCCCCCAGGCCTCCGAGGATCGGCAGGCCAGCCTGACCCTGCCGGAGACGGGGCTCGCCACGCTGGAGTTTCCCAACGAGCCCTCTGCGTTCTTCCTCTCTCGCGAGGGTAGTTCCAAGTCCACCACGCGCCTGAGCCTGCACTCCATGAGGGAGAATGGAGCCACCAACCTGTTCGCCTCGGCTGAGTCCAGCTGTGAGATCGACGGCAAGGCGCTTGTCCCCGAGTGCAGCGCGTTCGCCCGGAGCAAGAGCCGCCGGGTCGCGCTCATCCGGGGCGAGCCTGGCACCCGCGTGACGCTGCGGTGGGCCCGCCTGCTGGACGGAGCGTGGCGGGATGGCGTCTACGGAACCGGAGCGCAGGCCATCAGCTTCGTCGCGGAGAAGGACGCGGACTACCTCGTCGCGGTTCATGAGACGCCGCTCGATCAGGACAGTGCCCCCGTGGGGTGCACGCTGAACGAGGTGTTCGTGATGGCCGATTCCGTGCAGCGGGGGAGGGACCTGCTGGAGGTGAGCCCGGACCGCCCGTTCCGCCGCGCCTTCAACTACAACGGCAGCTCCTCCACGCTGCAGTTCGAGGTCACCCGCTCCGGGCGCTATGTCGTCCAGACGGCTGGCGAGCGGAAGACCCGCTGCGAGCTGTTCCGCTACGACGGCAAGCAGACCTCGCGGCTCACGGAGACGCAGCCGAGTGCCGTCACCTGCCGCGTCGCCTTTCCCGCGACGCCGGGCATGTACGAGCTTCGCCTCTTTGGAGGGACCGAGGGCATCGAGACGGTGACGCTCGCGGCGGACGGGCCACCGCCCACGACGGAGACGGCCACCAAGGTGTCCTGCCTCTTCCCAAGGGTGTCACTGCGGGCGGGGGGGAGCTACCTGATGAGCACCACCCGGAACTCGGAGAAGGCGGTCCGGGGCCTGTTCCTCCGTCCGCTGCCGCTCACTCTCAGCGAGCCCCTGGCGCTGGTTCTCAACGGGCGCAAGAGCTTGAAGCTCCCGTTGAGTGCGGGCAGGCCGGTGGAGATCCGCGCGCTGAGTGGTGAGCCGTTCCAGTGCTCGCTCGGTGAGACGCGGGTGAACACCCAGGGTGGGCTCTGCACGGTGCCCGGCACGGGCGGGGAGCTCACGCTCGAGAACCCGGGGACCTCGGCCCTCACGCTCTCTCTGCGCCGGCCGGCTCCTCCTCCCGCGGCGCCGCCGCCACTGCTCGCCTGGAGCCCGAGCCTCGCGCCGCTGCCGGTGCTCGGGACGGAGACCCCCATGTGGCTCGACTTCGAGCGGGAGCAGTCGCACGCGCTCGTCTTCCATGTGAAGGACGCCGGGCTCTACCACGTGACGACCCAGGGCCTGCTGTCCACCGAGTGCCACATCCGGACGCCCGTGGTGCAACAGGTGGGAGCAGCGTCGGGAGGAGGGCGTGGGCGCAACTGCCTCGTCTCCACGTACCTGCGTCCCGGACGCTACCTGCTCGATGTGCGCACGGCGGGCCAGAGCCGGGGCCGGGGCGCGGTGGTGCTCGATCGCCGCGCCGTGAAGCCCGCGGAGGGCCTGGGCGGCGAGGCGGAGGTCTTCTTCCGCGCCGATGCGGGAGACCTCATCCAGCAGAAGCTCCGCGTGCCCAAGCAGGGCGCTTATATGTTGAGCACCGCGGCGCAGAGCGGCTCGCTCCAGTGCCGGCTCGATGATCCGCAGGGCTGGCCAGTGGTGCCCATTCCCTCGCCCTGCACGAGCACGATGAGGCTCGCGTCCGGGAACTACCTCTGGACGCAGCTCCCGCTCACGGTGGAGAGCATGCGGCGCACGTCGCTCGAGCGGGTGCGGCCCACCGTGACGCTCAAGGGCAACAAGATGCACCCGCTGCCGTTC
Source organism: Hyalangium minutum (assembly GCF_000737315.1). Lineage (GTDB taxonomy): Bacteria > Myxococcota > Myxococcia > Myxococcales > Myxococcaceae > Hyalangium > Hyalangium minutum. The sequence goes on along the minus strand of NZ_JMCB01000010.1, from coordinate 286,960 downwards.
AACGCCTGGTCTCGCGTGGAGCTGGGCAAGGATGGCAAGGACGAGTTCTCGTTCGAGCTCCCCGCACCGGTGGACGTCGCCTTCGCGCTGACGCACGGGATGCAGGGGCGCCTCTACCGGGTGGGTGCGGACAACCAGCTCAAGCCGGTGGAGACGATCGCCCCGATGACGCCGGACCTGACGCGTCCGCAGGGCGTGACGATGCCTCGGGTTCGCACGGATGTGCCGCCACCGGAGCCCACGTCCGAGGAAGGGGAAGAGGGAGAGGGTTCGTCCGAGGAGAGCTACGAGGAGGCGCCGCCACCCGAGCCGTCCTACGCCGAGGAGGTGCCTGACGAATCCTCGAGTTCCTCTGAGGGACCACTGCCGGAGACCGATGCCCCCGCGCCTGCGGGCAGGACGTTGAAGCTGCAGCCGGGAACGTACCGGCTGATCACCGAGCACAGCCGCGGTGATGTGGCGATCACCTATGCCCTCTACCTCCGTGTCGATGTCCTGGTGCCTGGGGTGGTCCGCGTGGTGAATGTGCCCGACCGGCTCCCTTTGCGATTGCCGGCCGAGGGCACGCTGCGGCTCTCCACGCGAGGCGATACGGACGTCCGCTGCCGCATCTTCGACAGCGAGGGCCGCCTGGTCGTGGAGAACGCTGACCGTGGTGCGGACTGGAACTGCGCGATCGCCGAGCCGTTCGCCGCCGGGGACTACACGCTGGTGCTCGAGAGCCAGACGCAGCAGCCCGGCCCGACGCGCGTCTCGGTCGCGGTGGCGAAGATGACGGATGCAGGCACGCTCGCGGACCCGATGGCGCTCAAGCTGGATGCGGGCGTGCAGCGCGCCATGCTCCCCGCGGTGGCGGGGGACGGGGTGCAGGAGCTCACGCTTCGCTCCAAGACGGCCATTGCCTGCGCGCTCGAGGATGACCAGGGTGCGGTTGTCACGCGGCAGCTCGACACGCGCGAGTGCGTGCTGCTCGTCCGGCCCGGCGGTGCTGCTTGGCGGGTGCGCGTGTGGACGATGGACAGCAGCGCCCAGGTGACGGCCTCACTGGTCACTCGCACGCTGGCCTCCTCCTCCGGCGGCAGCATTCCGGCGGGAGCGGCGGTGCTGGCGAAGATTCCACAGCCCGGCCGCTATCAGACGGGCGCGGGAGTGTACTGCCTGCCCTCGGGCCAGAAGGGGGCGCTGCGGAACTGCGCGGATGAGGTCTCCCTGGAGGCGGGCGAGTGGATCTTCAGTGGCGCCGGGACGCAGGAGACCGCGCTGAAGCTCAGCGAGGTGGTGGACGCGATCGACAGCCCCAAGACGGAGCGCGCCCGCCTCACCCGCGACGTCTCGCTGCTGCGACAGTCGAGCAAGGCCTCCGCGCTGCACCTCTTCCAGGCCACTGTGCAGGTGGGAGACCGGAGCAACCCCGCCTGTGCACTCGTGGGCGGGACGGCTCGTCAGGATGACTTCATGTGCGTGGCGGCCACGGGGCCCACCCAGCAGTCCCTGGCACGGTGGTGGACGCCCGCTTTCAGCCCGAGTGATGCGTCCCTGATGCGGCTCTCGGTGCCCGTTCCCTCGGTCGTGGCCTCGCTGCAGCAGGGGGGGCAGAACTTCGTCTGGTCTCAGGGGCCAGCGATCGAGCTGCGCATGCTGTCGACGCCTTCGCGGGTACAGCTCACCCTGCCGAAGAGTGCTTGGGCCGTGCAGGTGGATGAGCAGGGCAGGGCGGTGGATCTCTGCGCGCCCGCTTCGAGCCTCGCGGCCTGCGTGCTCACGGGCAAGGGAGGCTCCCTCTTCGTCTACGCTCCCGAGGAACAGCGCGTGCAGTCCGAGTTGGTCTCGATCGATCCCACGCCGCGCCGCGAGACCTTGGATCGCCTGTTCGAGGCGGTGAGCACCAGACCCTCGCAGCAGCGCCTCGTGTTCAATGCGCAGCCTGCACCTCGGTTGCTGAGCATCACGGGCGCGCTTCGCTGTGTGACGACGCTCGACAATGGAGCCCGGCTGGAGGGCTGCGAGACCCGGATCCCGCCGGGCCGCTCTGGAGAGTCGGTGGTGGACCTGGGCATTGGAGGTGTCCGCGCTGTGCTTACCCCGCCCACCGAGCTGCTGAGCGCTGCCCTGGGGAGCTTCTCGGCCCAGTCGCCGGTTCTGCCCCCAGCCCAGGCGCTCAAGCTGAGCGGCTCCCGCGTGGATCGCTCCTTCACGCTCGTGTCCGAGGCGGTGGTGCATGTCCGGTCGGACTCGGGCGTGTGTGGCATCGTCCAGGACAGCACGCCCATCCGGGTCCAGGGCAGCGAGAAGGGCTGCGCGCTGGATGAGGTGCTCAAGCCCGGCAACTACCGCCTGGCCGTGCGCGGCTTCGCGGATCGCACACTCTCCGGCCACCTCAGCTGGACCCAGGAACTCATCCAGGAGCTGAAGGAGGGCGTGGCGAGCGAGGAGAGCTGGATCTCGCCCTCGCAGACACGCTTCTTCCGGTTCTCCACGGAGTCCCCTGGCCGCATCGGCCTCGGGCTCCAGGTGCCCGCCGAGCTGCTCGAGTGCAGCGTGCTCGATCTGGAGCAGCGCGTGCTCGGCGAGGGCTGTCAGCAGTTCCTGCAGCTCGACAAGGGCGCTTACCTGCTCGCCGTCCACGCGCCCTCCACGGCGCGTCCCCTCAAGTTCAAGCCCGTCCTCGTGGGGCTCGCCGGCGCCAAGGCCGACGTCCCCGAGGAGTACCTGCGCAACTTCTTCCAGCGGATTGGAGTGAACCCGTGATGTCCGTCTTCCCGAGAGCCACCATGCTCCTGGTCCTGCTCGCGGTCTTCCCCGCGGCGGCCCAGGACTACCGCCCTGCTGACGAGAGCCAGCGTCCCGAGGGCGGCTCCACCCGGATCCTCCCCGAGCAGTTCCTGCGCGGGTTCGACCCGGTGACCGTGTACTTCCCCGACAACGAGGGCCCCGGCAAGCGTCCGGCGGACGACGGGGCGAAGCTGCTGAAGATCACACCCTCGTGGCCCGGCCAGTACTTCTGGGCGGACAAGAAGACGCTCCAGTTCCGGCCTGCCGAGCCGTGGCCTCCGCTGCAGCGCTTCGCCTTCGAGACCCGCGGCGCGCGCAAGGTGCTGACGACGATGATGTCCGCGCCGTCCACCATGGCTCCCCACGCGGGCAGCACGGACCTGAGGCCGTTTCGCACGCTGACCCTCACGTTCCCGCAGCCGCTGCCGCTCGCCGCGCTCAAGCAGATGCTCAAGCTGGAGATCCGCGACCTGCCTGGGCTGGCCGACTCGCCCACGCGGGTGGTGAAGGACTTCAACCTCTCGCAGCTGCCTCGGGACAACCAGCGCAGCCCGGCTGTCTACGCCGTCACGCTCGACGAGGACGTGCCCGAGGGCAAGCAGCTCCGGGTGACGGTGAGCCTGGCGCTCGGGGACGAGGACAAGATGCTCTGGACGGGCCGGCTGTCCACCCGTCCCGCGTTCCACCTCCAGTCCGTCCAGTGCAGCTCCGCCACATTCGCGCTGGTGGGTGGGGCCTCGGTGCCTCGGGACATGGCGCTCTCGTGTGGCAACCAGGGTGATCTGCCGCAGCTCGTCTTCTCCGCGAACGTGCAGGACCTGACGCTCACCGCGCTCAAGAAGCTGGTGCGCCTGGAGCCCGCCGTGCCGGACATGCACTTCGAGAGCTACGGCAGCCGCGTTGCGCTGCGCGGCAAGTTCGTCCCGGACACGCTCTACCAGATGCGGATCGCCTCCGCGCCGATCCGGGACGACAGCGGCCGCCCGCTGCGCGATCCCGGGGATGTGAAGGTGTTCTTCCACCTCGGGTGGAAGGCCCCGTTCCTGCGCTGGGGCCAGTCGCAGGCGATCATCGAGTCCAAGGGGCCTCGGATGTTGCCGCTCCAGGGCTACGGGGATGCGCGTGCGGACGTGCGCATCTACCGGATCGATCCGCTCCACGAGGGCCTCTGGCCTTTTCCTGCGCGCCCCGTTGTCATCAACGAGGAGAGTGCGCCGCCGTTCCCGGGGGAGGAGCCGTCCACGCCCGCCAACACCGCGGGCTACATCGGAGCGGAAGAGCTGCAGGCTCATGTGCGGTTGCTGGGCTCGCCGCTGATCTCCCGGGTGGTGGACCTGCCGCTCGCGAGCAAGAGTGGGACGACGGCGTTCGGCCTCGATCTGGGACCCCTGCTGGATGAGGCCGTGGGCCGCCAGCGTCCGGGCTCGTACCTCGTGGGCCTGCGTCGGCTCACGGGGGCGCCCGAGCGGGCCTATGTCCGCGTGCAGGTGACGAACCTCTCTCTCACGGCGGTAGAGGAGCGCGAACGCGCCCTGTTCTTCGTTCGTAGCCTGGATGAGGCCCGCGAGATCCGTGGCGCGAAGATCGTCATTGAAGGCATGCGCCGCGCACCAGATCCGAAGAACTATGGGGGGACGATCTCCGTGCCGTTCGCGCTGCCGCTCACCACGGACGAGGGCGGGCGTGCGATGCTGGGGCCTCAGACGGACTGGGAGAGCATCAAGCGCATCTCGGTCCAGAGCGGTGAAGACATCCTCGTGTTGGATCCGCGCGAGCCACCCGCCGCCTTCGCGCAGAACCACTGGTCCCCGTCGTCCGGGTTCCTCGAGTGGATTGGCCAGCAAATCCCTCCGCCTCGGAACGATGCGCTGCTCGGGTTCATCTTCACCGAGCGGCCCATCTACAAGCCCGGTGAGAAGGTCTTTATCAAGGGCTTCGCGCGGCGGAAGGTCGGAGGAGAGCTGCGGCTCGCTGGAGACCTCGAGGACTATGTGGTGCGGGTCGATGGGCCAGGGGATCAGCACTGGCAGCTGGAGACGAAGGTCTCGGCGTTGGGCGTCTCCGCGGAGTTCGACGAAAAGAACGTGCCTACGGGAGAGTTCCACGCCGTCCTGGTGGGGACGCGCACGGGGACCGAGGTGGCCCGGCGCTCGTTCCAGATCGAGGCCTACCGCGTCCCGCAGTTCGAGGTGCAGCTCTCGGCGGCGAGCACCGTGCGGCTGGACGCGCCGTTCAAGGTGAAGGCGGTGGCGCGCTACTACGCGGGCGGCAACGTCGCGGGGCAGCCCATCGCGTGGACGGTGACGCGCCGGCCGCACTACTACGTGCCGAAGGGCCGGGAGGGGTTCCTCTTCGCGTCGAGCACCCAGTTCGCCCGCGAGGGCCAGAGCCGCGCCCCGGAGAGCATCCGCCGGAACGCGGAGCTGGACGAGGGCGGTGCGGACGAGATCCAGGTGAACCCGGCGCTGGACCTGGACGGCAGCGCCCGAGTCTACCGCTTCGAGGCCACGGTGACGGGCGCGGACAACCAGCCGGTGTCCGCCGTCACGGAGGTGAAGGCGCTGCCGCCCTTCGTGCTGGGCATGAAGCTGCCGCGCTACTCGGACAAGCCCTTCGAGCTGAAGCCGGAGATCGTCGCCGTGGGCGTGGATGACAAGTCCATCAAGGGCCAGGAGGTGACGGTGCGGCTGTTCCGGCGCGTCTGGCACAGCCAGCTCCGCGAGACGCACTTCGCCACCGGCGACGCCCGGTACGTGACGGAGCAGGAGGATGTGAAGCTGAGCGAGCAGGTGGTGACGACGGACATGCAGCCAGTGTCGCCCACGTTCGGGCTCAAGGAGGCGGGCGTGTACGTGGTGGAGCTGGTCGCCCGCGACAAGCTGGGCCGGGTGCAGACGCTCTCGGCGGACCTGTATGTGGGCGGGCAGACGCCGATGGCGTGGAAGAAGCCGCGCCAGGGCGTCTTCGAGCTGGCCACGGACAAGCCCAAGTACCGGCCGGGGGACACCGCGCGCATCATCATCCAGAGCCCGTTCCAGCAGGGCCGCGCGCTGGTCGTTGTCGAGGAGCCGGGCGGCAACACGTACACCTGGCGCGAGGTCTCCGGCGGCAAGGCGGTGTACGAGCTGCCCATCAAGGGCAACCACGTTCCGAACATCGCCGTGCACGTGGCGCTCATGCGTGGCCGGCTGGGGGAGGGGAAGACGGAGGACGCCCGGTACCGGCCGCAGACGCTCGGGGCGTCGATCGACATCGAGGTGGAGCCCATCCGCAATCAAGTGCTGGTGGACCTCAAGCATCCGGACACGGCGCGGCCTGGGACGAAGATCCCCGTGGAGCTGTCGCTCAAGGATGAGAAGGGCGCGCCGCTGGCGGGCGAGGTGACGCTGTGGCTCGTGGACGAGGCCGTGCTCTCGTTGGCGCCCGAAGGTCCGCTGGATCCGCTGAGCGCGTTCATCACCCGGAACGCCCGGGGCACCACGTTGAGGGACACGCGCAACAGCCTGGTGGGAAAGCTCTTCGAGCAGGAGGATCCGGGCGGCGATGGCGACGAGGAAGAGGCCAATGTGATGAGCGGCAAGCGCATCGTGCGGAAGAACTTCCAGACCGTGCCTTACTACCAGGCGACCGTGCAGGTGCCTGCGTCTGGCCGGCTCACGGTGGAGGTGCCGCTCTCGGATGACCTGACCAACTTCCGAGTGCGCGCGGTGGCGGCGTCCGGGGCACAGCGGTTCGGGTTCAAGCAGCAGACGCTCAAGGTGCGGCTGCCAGTGCTGGTGCAGCCGCAGCTGCCGCGCTTCGTCCGCCAGGGCGACCGGTTCTGGGGCGGAGCGGTGGGGCGCGTCGTCGAGGGCAACGGCGGCCCGGGCGCGGTGAGCATCCGTCTCTCGGGGCCGGTGGAGGCCAGGCCCTTCAACCAGGCCGTGGAGCTGCAGCTCAACAAGGCGATGTCGTTCGTCACACCCATCCAGGTGAAGGAGGCGGACGTGTCCAAGCCCCACACGCTCACCGTCCGCGTGGATGTGGAGCGCAAGGCCGACAAGGCTGGGGACGCGTTCGAGGTGCAGCTGCCCGTGCTCCCTGATCGCGTCGCCGAGCAGTTCGCATACTTCGACACGCTGAAGGCGGGGAAGACGGCGCTGAAGGCCATCCCCGAGCCCACCCGGCCCGGCACGGCCTCCCAGGAGGTGGTCGCCTCGTCCATCCCAGGCGTGCTCGAGCTCTTCTCGGGTGTGGAGTACCTCGCGGCGTACCCGCACGGCTGCCTCGAGCAGAAGATGTCGAAGCTCTACCCGGACGTGGTGCAGAGCCTCCTCTTCAAGCAGCTCGGCGTGGAGACCCCGTTCACGAAGCAGCTCGGCCTCCACGTGAAGCGGCTCCAGGAGGAGATGCCCACCTATCAGGACTCGAGCGGCCTGTTCGCGTTCTGGCCTGGCGGCCCTGGCGATGTGCAGGTGACGTCTCAGGCGGTGGAGTTCCTGCAGGCCGCCCGGCGCGCCGGAATTCCGGTGGACGGGAAGCTCCTGGAGCGCGCGACCGCATCGCTCCAGCGCGTGCTGCGCAGTGACTACCCAGGGCTGATCCCGGATTGGCGCTACAACCAGCAGGTCTCCGCGCTCCGGGCGCTCTCCTGGGCTGGCTCGATGGACGAGCACTACCTCGTCGGGCTGTTCCACGAGCGCGAGCACATGGATGCAATGGCGCTGGCGGACCTGGCCAGCGCCATGTCGCTGCAGCCGAAGGTCTACCGGACCAACCTGGACGCGCTGAAGAGCGAGCTGTGGGACCGGGTGATCATCAAGCTCAGCCGCGGCAAGCAGGTCTTCGAGGGTATCAAGCAGGGCCGCAACTACTGGGGCTATGGCTATCTCTCGTCCGAGCCCGCCATGGTCGCCGCCGTCTTCGAGGCCCTCTTGCGGCTGGACCCCACCGATCCCCGGCACGATCTGGTGAGAGACGCGCTGCTCTCCTACGCCAACGCCACCAAGGGCTTCCCCAGCACCTATGAGAACCGGCGCGCCATCGCCGCGCTGGCCATCTACCTGGAGCGCGCCAAGCCCAACGTGCCCAACTCCACCATCGCCCTCTCGTCCGGCAAGACGCTCACCGTGAACGGGGAGACCAAGACGGCGAAGGCTTCCATTGTCTCGGACAAGCCGCTGGAGGCCACGGTGACGGGCGGGCCTGTGGGGGTGCGCGTTGCGTACCAGTACGTGCCTGCCGTGTCGGGCGACAAGGTGACGTCGATCCAGCGCGGGTTCCTCGTCTCCCGCGGCGCGACGCACCTGCACGCGGATGGCTCGGACCAGACCCGCTTCCAGGACAAGGCCGGGGAGACGCAGACGCTGAAGGTGGGGGACATCCTCGAGATCCATGCGCAGCTGGTGAACGATCAGGCGCGGCCTCATGTCGCGTTCGTGGTGCCATTCGCCGCGGGGCTCGAGCCGCTCAACCCCGCGCTCGAGAACGCGGGCTCGGACGCGAAGCCCTCTCAGGAGGACTCGATCTCACCGGCGTACGTGCAGCGGCTGGACCACGAGGTCCGCTACTACTTCCTGCAACTGCCCAAGGGCACCCATACGTTCCACTTCCGCGTCCGCGCGGCGACGGAGGGCTCGTTCGTTCATCCCGCGGCCTATGCCGAGCAGATGTACCGCGAGGAGGTTCGCGGCCGTGGCGAGGGCCTGCGCGTCGTGATCCAGGGAGCCAATGAGCACTAAGCGCACAGCGATGGCGTTCCTTCGGCGCCTCACACCTCGGCTGCGATCGAAGCGGACGTGGGCGGTGCTCACGATGCTGCTGGCCGGTGCCGCGGGGCTGTACGTCCGCGCGCTGGACGACACGCTCCACTCCGTGGAGCCCTCTCGGCTCATCCTCGATCGTCGGGGCCGGTACCTCGGCGAGGTGCCCGCGGGAGATGGAGAGCTGGGGTATTGGCCGCTGCCTTACGTCATGCCCGAGCGGGTGGTCGCGGCGACGCTCGTCACCGAGGACCAGTACTTCTACGAGCACCCCGGCGTGTACCTGCCCTCCGTGGGGCGCGCGGTCCTGCAGAATGTGAGGAATGGCCGGGTCATCTCGGGCGCGTCCACGCTCGCGATGCAGGTGGCGCGCATTCAGTCTCCGGGAGACCGCACCTTGCCGCGGAAGGCCGCGGAGGCCTTGGAGGCGCTGTTGCTCATCCGAGGGCACGGACACGAGCAGGTGCTGCGCCAGTACCTGACGTTCGCGCCGTACGGGAACCGGGCGCACGGGGTGGCCCGCGCCTCGCGGCTGTACTTCGACAAGCCAGTGGAGGATCTCTCGTGGGCCCAGGCGGCCTTCCTTGCCGGGCTGCCGCAGATGCCGGGGCGCATGAACCCCTTCACTCCGGACGGGCTGAAGCGCGCGCGGAAGCGCAGCCACCGGATCCTGCGGGAGCTTCGGAACAAGGGTTTCCTGACGGTTGAGGAACTTCATCAGGCGCTCCAGGCGGACCTGGGATTGATGTCTCGTCCACGCCGCCAGCCTGAGGCCATGCACGCCGTGCTGGAGTGGAGCGCGCAGGCGAAGCGCCGACAGGCTCCCATCTCTGTGGCGACGCTCGATCTGGAGATCCAGGAGCAGGTGGCCTCGATCCTCCGTGACAACCTGCGGCGGATCGAGGACTCGGGGGCGGGGAACACCTCCGCGCTGGTGGTGGACACGGCCACGGGCGACATCCTCGCGTGGGTGGGCTCGCGGGACTTCTTCTCCGAGGAGCACAAGGGCGCCATCGACTTCGTGGTGACGAAGCGCTCACCGGGCTCGGCGCTCAAGCCGTTCATCTATGCGCTCGGACTGGAGAAGGGAGCATTCACGGCCGCCTCCGAGCTCCCGGACACGCAGATGGAGGTGCGCAGTGACTCTATCGGGGCGTATTTGCCGGAGAACATCAACCACACCTTCATGGGCCCCATGCTCCTGCGGGAGGCGCTGGCGAACTCGCGCAACATCCCCGCGCTCCGGGTGCTCTCGGAGGTGGGCGTGGAGCCCGCGCTGCGTTTCTTCGAGAGCGCGGGGGTGAAGGACATCGGTTGGGAGCCGGATCGGTACGGCCTGGGACTTGCGGTGGGGAACCTGCCCGTGACGTTGGAGGAACTCGCACGGCTGTACGGCGCCCTGGCGCGAGAGGGCGAGAGCCTGCCGCTGCGCCGCTTCGTGGATGAGCCCTCGGCCGCTCCGAAGCGGTTGCTCCACCGGGAGACGGCGCAGCTGGTCCGGCATCTGCTCTCGGATCCACAGGCACGCCGGCCCATGTTCCCGGTGGGAGGACCCTTGGACTTTCCCTATGCCGTGGCGGTGAAGACCGGCACGAGCCAGGGTTACCGTGATGCCTGGACGGTGGCGTTCAGCGATCGGTTGCTCGTGGCGGTGTGGGTGGGGAACCACGACTGGCGGCGCATGCGGGGCGTGGGCGGAGCGAATGGTGCGGCGGTGGCGGCGCACCGGATCATGGACAGGGTGATGGCGAGTCACCGGCCCTGGCAGCCGATCCTCGATGTGTTTCCGCCACCCGATGGAGCGGTGGCGGTGGATGTCTGCCCGTTGTCGGGCCGGCTCGCGAGCACGGACTGTCCTCACCGCAAGAGCGAGTGGTTCTTCCCCGGCAGTGCGCCCACGGAGCGCTGTCCGTTCCACTCACAGGTGAAGCTGGATCGGCGCAACGGGCTGCGGGCGGGGGCCACGTGTCCTGCGTCCGAAATCATCAGCCGTGTGATGTTGGACCTGCCGGACACGTACACGCGGTGGGCGAGGAGCCAGCACCTGGACCTCGCGCCCAGGCAGGAGAGTCCGTTGTGCCCGAGCCGTGAGGAGTCCGTGATGCCCAAGGTGGCAATCCGGGAGCCGCGCGGCACGGTGCGGCTGCTCTTCGATCCAGACACTCCGGCCTCCTCCTCGACGCTGCGCTTGGAGGCGGAGGTGACGCCGAGCACGGAGCAGATCGTGTGGCTCGTGGATGGAGTGCCGGTGGCCACCGTGGCCTATCCCCACGAGTACCGGTGGAGTGTGACGCCGGGCCGGCACGTCATCACCGCAGCCATGTCCCGGCACGCGGAGGTGAGCCAGCCGCTCACCGTGTTCGTCGAGGACTGAGGTTTCGCAACTGTCGCGATCTCACAAATCATCTCGCCAGCTCGACCTCCGATGGGTTGAGTTGGAGACTGCTCCCTCCGACATTACACCCGCAGGAGCGGACACGGTGCCGGCCATCCTTGTCGCCTCTCGGCGTGTGTCCGGGCTCAGGTGGGCGCAGCGCATCGTCTGGTGGCGAGCATCGAACGCTTCTCGCACCAGTCTTGTTCAGCTACGACTCCATCTTCGCGGGCACACCCATCGATGGATCGACGCTCAGGGCACTCTACCGTGGCTCCGCAGTGCTCCTGGCTCGTGCCTGGATGATGCCCGAGGGAACGCGGGGCTTCTGATCCTCGGGCATATAGAAGGCTCGCACGAGCTGGCACTCCTTGATTGCCTCGGCGCCCTTGTCGGCCTCTACCTCTTGCAGGAAGGGCCGGGCCAGGAGCGCGCCCCACTTCGTCTCCTGCCAGATGTAATGGGTCGCACCTGGATGGGTGTTCACCACGAGCGTGGAGCGATCATTGAACTTGTTGTAGGCGGTGATGACGTGTTCGCCTGGATGCAGTTCGAAGAGGAAGTAGGTGTCGGGAGCCGTCTCGCCCACGCGCGTGCCATTCAGCTCGATGGTCATGAGGATGGCGCCGCCGAAGCTCTCGTCTCGATAGAGGTACAGGAGCGAGGTGTGCGGCTGGGCCTTGGCGAGCTTGGCTTTCTCGTCCTCGCCCCTCCGCGCCAGCGGCACGCGCGCGCAGCCTACCGCGTGGAACAGCACCGCCAGCAGCAGGGCGCCCTTTGCCGCCCCACGCACTCCCGACATGCTCACAATGTTCCCCATCATCTGGATCCTCGCACACACGTCATCACCGCAGCCACTTCAGATGGCACGCCCCAAGGGCCGCTGAGCGGCCCCCAGGGCGCGGCGTCAACCACCCCCCAGGCTTCGTGGTCCGCAGGGGGCGGGCTCAGCGCCGGATGTCGAGAGCCTCGGCCGCGGGCCGTGAAGACGGCTGGGTCCGGGGGAACAGCTGGGCCAGCTGGGGGCGCAGGGCCTGCAGGGAGTCGATCAGTCCCGCCTCGTACCGGCCCTGACCGAACGCCACGAGGTGGTGCCAGACAGGAAGGAGGTCGGGAGTGCTGCGCGCCAACGCCTGACCGAGCACGAGCGCATAACCTCCTGTCTTCGCGGACAGGACGAAGAGCACCCCGCGGCTGTCCAGCTTCCCTTCCTTCTCGCACTGCGCGAAGAGCAGGCGCGCGTTCATCGAGATGTTGGGGATGTGGTCCCGGATGATGATGCGCAGCGGCACCGTGGTCTCCGCCTGGAACTGTTGGATGGCGTTGACCACGTTGTCCTGCCCGTGACCGAGCAGGGTCTCCGCCGTGGAGCTGCGGATCCTCCCCATGTTCCTGCGATACGACACGATGCTGAACACCAGGAACGCCGCGATCAGCAGGGGGATTGCCGCCATCCAGGGGAGCTTCGGCGCCTTGAAGTAGATGACGACGGCCAGGGCCCCGATGGCCACGGCGAAGAACCCGATGATGACCTCGTTTGCTTTCTGGGAGGTGACATCGTCCCCCTCGGAGACGAGGGGCGCCACGGGCCCCATGGCTCGGGCCAGCATCTTGCGCAGGGCTTCCCGGGCATCCACCGTCTGGTGCTTCTGGCTTCCTGGCATAGGTCCCGCCTCAATGGGGCAGTCTCGTGGTGCCCATCCTCTTCTGGCGCCTACCATCGGGGCGCTGAGGACTCGCTACTGCTTCGACGCCACGGCCTTCACGATCCCCACCACGACTGCGACGGCGATGAACACCGCGAGGAGGCCATACTCCCCCTCGCTGATCATCTCCAAGATGGCTGAGATGGCTTTCATGCGTCACTCCCTCTGGGGAGGCAGGGCGTAACACGGGCAGAAGCTCCCAGCCAGGTGGAGGTAGAGGGGACCTGACGTGTGGCGGATCGGCCCAGGGAGGTTCCTGGCTGCGAGTACTCAGGGGCGCTGTTCGATGAGCTCCACCCGGTAGCCATCCGGGTCCTCGATGAAGGCGATGACCGTGGTGCCATGCTTCATGGGCCCTGGCTCGCGAACGATCTTGCCACCGGCCTGGCGGATGGCCTCACAGGTGGCGTGGATGTCCGTCACGCCGAGGGCGACGTGGCCGTAGGCGTTGCCGAGATCGTACTTCGAGGTACCCCAATTGTGGGTGAGCTCCAGGGCGGGGTGGGTCTCCTCAGGGCCGTACCCCACGAAGGCCAGGGTGAACTTCCCGTCGGGGTAGTCCTTGCGCCGCAGCAGCTTCATGCCGAGCACCCGGGTGTAGAAGTCGAGAGAGCGATCGAGGTCTCCCACGCGCAACATGGTGTGCAGGATTCGCATGGGCACTGCTCATATCAGGACCGGAAGACCCAGCCGCCGTCGACAGGCAGCGTGGCGCCGGTGGTGAACATCGCCTGCGGTTGACGGTGCACGCCCGAGGGGCCGCTGAGCGGTCCCCCGGGCTCGGAGCTCACCGTTCCGCACGCCCATGGAAGCGAGGGTTGGCGATGATGTCCTGCGCCATGCGGTCAGTGAAGGCGGTGCCCTCCCGGGCGTAGGCCGCCGCCTCGTCCTCGTTGAGGCGCACGCGCACCTCGTACATGGCGATGGTGCCCACCACGACCTCGAGGATCAACGTGCCATCGGCAGCCCGCAGCAGCCGGTACATCCACGCGCCGCTCCGGAAGAGCTCCTCCTCACCACTCACGGGATGTCCGCGACCGTGGCCTGATCGACCGTGGCGTTGATGACCATGATCTCCGGGATGTTGCCGGAGGTGTAGCCACCGAACTTGAAGCAGTCCTTGTCCTCGGGGCTCGTGCACTTCCACACGCCCGGATCCGCATCCACCGGCAGGCGAGCGCACGTCTTCGTGGTGGCCAGGTTCAGCGTCATCAGCTTCAGCGGGCCCTCGAAGTTCTTGGCGGGCAGCCCGAGCGCGCTGCCGATCACCGCCGGGTCATGCTTGCCGTCCACCATGGACCGGGCCACCGCATCCTGGATGACCTTCGTGGGCGCGGCGAACAGGTAGCAGGCCGCGTCATTACACCGGCCGAAGTTCTTCGCCCCCGTCTGCACGACGTACTTCTGGTAGAGCGCGTCCGGCATCAGCCACGACACCTGCCGGTCCTGGAAGTTCTTCTCGACGTGCTGGTCGATGCTGTACGGGCTCGCCAGCTTGTCGGCCTCCTGCGAGATGGCCTTCTGCTGATCGTTACAGGCCTCGGTGACGGACGGTGCCGCCGGAGGAGGCGTGGGCTGGGTGCCGGTCTCCGCGGTCTTGCAGCCGATCACCACCAACAGGGAGCACAGCAGGGCACTGCGAAAGAAGTGAGTCATGTTCTCTACTCCTAGGGTTTCGGCGGAAGATAGCCAACGGGGATGCGGGTGACCACGACGGAAGCACCTTGGAGCGGCTCCGTCTTAAAGAAACAGCCCCGCGTCCCTCAGTGCAGGAGCGTGGGGCTTGGGTTCAATGGCGCGGCATCAGGACACCGGCGGCTTCACCAAGAGCGCCTCGGCCAGCAGTTCCAACTGGTCCACGGGGATGCCCTTGAAGTCCATCACCGCCTTGCCCTTCTCGTTGCGCACCACCGCCTTCACCCGCCGCCTGCCTCCACAACGAATTTCCGGCTTAGGCTGATCTCGTGCGCAGCCGGCCTTCGTAATCACGCTTGCCGAGCGGTACACCGCGCGAGCGGAGGATGTCGTAGGCAGTGACGGCGTGGAAATGGAAGTTCGGCAGGGAAAACGAGAGAATGAACGTCTCCGACGTGAAGGCGAGCCTCCGCGGCCCGATCTGAAGGTCCAGGTCCTTGCCCGCGCATGGATCGACCTCGTCGGGCGTGAACGCCTCCAGCGCCACTTCCGCTTTGCCGATCATCGCCTGCAGGTCGGCGAAAGGGACCGGTCCGACTAAGGCCGGCGGGGCGAACACACCGGTCTTAAGGGCTTCCACCCCCCACACGGAATGGTGCCATGTGGCTTCGACTTGAAAGTGGAAGGGCGCCATGTCGTCGAAAAGGCGCGCGTTCACGAAGTCGTCGGGATCAACACCCGTCTCAGCGCAGTGCTTGGCCGCACGGTCGAGAAAGCCTGCGACGGCCCTCACGGTCTGCAGGAAGGTGGGCACGCTGAGGTCGTAGAGTGATGTCGCCATCGGCTTTCCCTTGCTTTCTGGCGCTCGCGTTTCCGCCTTTTCAGCATGCGCCCGAACGACCACGACAGCAAGACCCGGGCGTTCGAAGCCGTCCGTGGCTTAGTGCCTATCTCAGTAGGAAGTGGAACCAAGTGATGATGCCCAGGGCCAAGTGGAGCATGGCCAAGTAGGTGTCTTCGCGTTTCTCCCAGCGGATGAGGACCCGTCGGAAGCGGTTCATCCACGAGTGGGAGCGTTCCACGACCCAGCGGCGCGCTTTCTTGCGGCGGCTCTTCTTCGGAGGCTTGGCAGGGGGACGACGCGGACGGATGTGCAGGCGCAGGCGGAACTTGTCTCCCCAGCGCCGCACCTCGTTGCAGTCGTAGGCGGCATCCAAGCACAGGTGCTGGGCGGAGCGTGGCTCAGGAGAGGGACGCTTGACCGGCATCGAGTCGAACGTGGAAGGCAGCAATTTGTGGTCGTTGACGTTGGCGCCTGCCACCACCAGTCCCAGCGGCACACCGCGCCCATCCGTCAGCAGGCTCCGCTTGGTGCCCGTCTTGGCGCGGTCGGTGGGGTTGGGGCCGACTTGTTCGCCTCCCAGCGGCGCCTTGGTCATCGCCCCGTCCACACTCATCCACTGCCAGTCGATGCCCACCAGAGCGTCGTACGCCTCCAACCCCAGGCGCCAGAACGCGTGAAAGACTCCGGCCCTCAGCCACTCGCGGAACCTGCGGTAGGCCGAGGACGGGTGGCAGATGCCGGTGGCTTTCAGCGCCTGCCACTGCATCCCCGTGCGCAGTACCAGCAGGATGGCTTCCATGGCCGACCTGTCCGGCACCCTCGGGTTATGGCACCCCAGCGGATGCGCGGGCCTGGGCGGCAGCAGAGGCTCTATCTTCGCCCATAGCTCTTCCGGCATCCTTCAACCGTCATCCCTCTTGGATACTCCCACTCGACACTTCCTCCTTCACCCTCTAACCCATCAGGTAGGGCGCTTTCTTCCCTACCGAAATAGGCTCTTAGCCCGGATATCCGCAATCGCTCGAAAGCCGACATCCGTTCGGGCGTCACGAAATCCGCTTTGCCGGCTCAGTTGCTCTGAAGCGCTGGGTCCAAATTCCGGCTACTTGCTGGCATCGCGGTTTTGCGGCCTTTTCAGACACTCGTCGAAATCGTGCCTCTTCGAAAACGCGGTTCCTGTGGATCGCGATTCGAAGCGCTGGAGGGGTGATACCCGTCTGCTATTGCCCAGGCTCCATCAGCTGGCTCGCATCGCCCGCACGACGGAGCATAGGAAGGACAGGAGCCCTCTTGGGCGTAGCGGGCGGGAGCAGAACAGGAGGTGAGGGACGCTGACGGGGAGCCCATGAGCCGCACGCCGAGCCGGCGCAGAAGCCTTTCATCTCCAGCAGACACACGCCTGCCCAGCCCAGCCGCTTTCCCAGCAGGGGCGCGGCAGAGGCCTGGCTCTCTTGGCGGGCTGGGGCGGCTTGAGCTTCAACACCCCGCGCTCTGGGGCGGCCCTCGCGCATCGGCCAGGTGCGCACTCGCCGTGGGCAACCCCAGGTGCTTCACAATCGCGCGCGCCCCTCCTGCTGCCTTCACGTACGCCAAGACCCTGAAGCCTGCCTCCCCACCTCAAGCACGCGAACACATCCAGGGCGAACGTCCTGCGAAGCAGCCCGGCCCAGTCCAAACGGGGTGTGCGCTCCTTCCTCGGCTCCTCCACCTTCGCGGCAAAGGCGGGGCTCTTCTCCGTAAGCCCCGGCTCCGCCCCCGCTTGAGGGAGCGCTGGATGCGACCGCGGATGCCACCGGCTCCAGGGCGAGGTGGGTCGGAACCGACATGCGCCGACAGCTCGGGGGATTTCTCCTCGAAGTGAGGATTCCGTGCATCATTTTCTGGCGCGCCGGCTCATCCCGTCCAAGGGGCAATCTGGCCCCTCATTGGGAAAGAAGCCCCCCTTCCAGCGGAAGGAGTGGGGGCTCGAAAAGAGCGTTGCCATGAAGAAGACGCAATGGATGAAGGCGATGGCGCTGTGCTCAGTGCTGCTCGTCGGTGCCGTCCTGGGACTTGCCTCGGATGCGTATGCGCAGTCGGTGCCTCCTCTCGAGACGGGGCCGACCCATCTCTACAAGATCGTGAACGTCAACAGCGGGAAGGTCCTGGACGTTTCATTCAATTCCAAGGAGGCAACCATCCGGCTTGTGCAGTGGGAGTATCTGGGTTTGGCGAGCCAGAAGTGGTATCTTTGGGGCAGTTCGACCGCCGGGTATCAGATCATCAATTATAACAGCGGCAAGGCGCTGGAGCCGGCGGCGCGCGACAATGGCGCGAAGATCTGGCAGATGTATTTCAACGTGGATCGGCCGCCCCAGCAGCTCTGGCGCATCGCTTTTGATTACAATACCGCGACGCCGCCCTATCGCATCACGAACCTGCTCACCTATCGGGACATCGACGTCGAGTTCAACTCGACGGGCAATGGAGCGTATATCCATCAGTGGCAGTTCGTGCCGGGCGTTCAAAGCCAGTTGTGGAGGTTCGAGCCGGTCAACTGATAGGGTTTGACCCGCTCCGCGATGCGAGCCTTCGGCCCGCTCCTCGACTGAGGAGCGGGCCGTGTTGTTTTCGCGCTCCTGCGTCAGGGTGCCAGGGTGCCAGGGGCCTTCCGATGGGTGTCTGGCTACTCCGCCGCCAGCCTCGCCCGCAGCGTGGCCACCACGTTGGGGGCTGCTCCGCCACGTCCCGTTGCTCCGCCGGATCCGCCGTCACGTCGAACAGCTGCACCCGCACCCCCTCTGGCGTCGGAAGCTCCAACAACTTCCACCGGCCACGGCGCGGCGTACGGGAAGTGCGTCGGTGACGCGAACACCACCAGCGCGAACGGCCGGTCCTCCGGCAGCCCCGCCAACGTCCGCTTCACCCGCGCCCACAGCGGCCCCGGGTCCGTCAGCTCCGGGAACTCCCCCTGCTCCTTGAACCACCCCGGCACCAGCCCCGTCCACGGCAGGAGCGCCACGTGCGTGATGAGCATCCGCTGCCGCACCAGGTCCGGGAAGCGGAAGTCCGGCGCGGACACCTCCTGGAACCCGTAGTCGAACCGCGAGAAGTGGTCCCCCGCGTAGTCCGTCACCACCGCCGTGCGGTACCCCTTCTTCGCGGGTGGCGGAGTCGCTGCAGGGCGAAGGCCTCCGCTGGGGCGCGACGGACTTCCCGGGCGCCTCGGGAGACGTCATGCACTTCGACGACAGCAACCGGCACGGAGACTCCGTCACCTACGGCAAGAGCCACCCCACGGAGAAAGGGAAGGCCAAGAAGGGTGGCTGAGCCGGACGTGCCTCACGGAGCCTGCGGGTGCTGTCAGCAGGAAGGTTGCTCTGTCATGAAGAAGTAATCCGGGGGAACGGAACCGGCGGGCTCCTGAGCGGGCAGCACCGGGCCGGGGAACTGTGGAGCGTCCCCGAAGCGCTGCTCTGGCCACGTCATGAGCTTGTTGAAGGGGACGGCCTCCTCACCATGCGTGGCAGGAGCAGGAGTGGCAGCCGCAGGAGTGGCAGCAGCCGCTGCCTCCGGGGCAGGGGACTGCGAGGGAGCTCCGGTCGCCTGGGACTGCCGCGCGGTTCCCAGCACCACGAGGAGCATCAGCGCGGCCAGACTGCCCGCGAGCCTCCAGGGGTGAAGGGGAGCGCCACCCCGCGGCGCCGCGAGCAACCGCTGGATGCGCTGCAGCAGGGAGCCGCCATTCGCCGCGAGGGCCGGGGCTGGGACTCTCACGCGGAGCTGCTCGAGGGTGGCCAGCGCGCGCGAGTACATCACCGCGTCGCCACAGCACTCCACGGCCACGTCATCCGCGCAGTGCTCGCGCTCCTCGCGGATGCGCGCCGACAGCCACCACACCGCCGGGTGGTAGAACAGCACCGTCTCCACCAGGGCCTGCAGCAGGTTCACCAGATAGTCGTGCCTGCGGATGTGGGCCAACTCGTGCGCGAGCACCGCCTCCAGCTGAGGCACCGAGAGCCCCGTCAACGTGCTGGGGGGCACCAGGATGAGCGGCTTCCACAGCCCCACCACCGTGGGAACCTCGACCGCGATGGACTCCAGCAGGCGCATGGGGCGGCTGACCCGGGTGCGCTCCATCATCCGCGCCAGCGCTCTCGTCACCTCGGCCTCAGGCTGCTGCGTCCCTTCGCGGGCCAGCACCTGTGCCTGCCTCCAGGCCCACGCCGTGCGCAGTGACAGGAGCAGCACGCCGCACAGCCACGCGGACATCAGCCAGGGGCGCAAGGTCCACAGCCAGCCTTTGACCCAGGTGGCGAGGGGGGCCAAGAGAGCCCCGGTGACCGCACCATCCCCCAGGGCTGCCGGCCCCGAGGAGTCTCCGGAGGCCGCACCCGCCAACTCGGAGCTGAACGAGGCCACCGGAAGCACGGCCATCACCAGCAGCCCGAGGCAGGCCAGGGCATAGCGCTCGTATGCGGGCCGGCGCCCCATGCACGCCAGGAGCGCTCCCACAGCCAGCGCGACGGCCGCGCCCTGCCACACGAACCGAGCCAGCGCGCACCCCAGGGCCTCGGCCACCGGGTGCGTCCACAGCGCTTCCAGCGAACTCATTTCTTCCCCCCTTCGTTCTTGTCCAGCAGCTTGCGGATCTCCTCGAGCTCCTCGGGCGAGGCCTTCTTGATGGAGAGGGCCTGGATGACGAGGCTCGCCGTGGAGCCGCCGAAGGCGCGGTCCACCAGGTCGCGCAGCAAGTCCCGCTGCGTCTTCTGCTCGTTGATGGCCGCCGCGTAGACGTGGGTGCGCTCGCGCTCGTCGCGGCGGACCAGGCCCTTCTCCGTCATGTTCTGCAGCAGCTTGAGCACCGTGGTGTAGACGGTCTCGTACTCTTGTGTCTTCTGCAGCGCCTCGTGCACCTGTCGGACTGTGCAGCGGCCCTGCTTCCAGAGCACTCGCAAGATGGCGAGCTCGGCCCGGGTCGGCTGGGGGAGAGAGGGTGTCATGGTCTCATTGTTACGACGAACATCGTAGATGTCAACGACGGACGTCGTAGATGCGTCTCCTGGAAGGCCATGAGATGACCTGCTCGACCGGAGTGACCTCAGCGTGCCCCTCTGGCGTGTCTAACGGACTACGGCGCCGGTGTCCCTGGAGGAGGGGCTGCCAGCCCGCGCAAAGGTCTGTCTCGACCCAGCACGATGAAGGGGGCCCAGGAGTGGGGCTCGGGCCGGGTGGCGCGCAGCCAGCGCATGGCCTCGCGCAGGGCGGTGGCCCGGCCCTGTCCTGCCAGCAAATTGCGGTAGTAGGCCTCCATGAGCTGCTGGGTGGTGTCATCGCTCACCTTCCACAGGCTCATCACGACCGTCTCGGCGCCGGCCACCACCAGTGCACGGCGTAGCCCGTAGACGCCCTGGCCCAGCTTCACGTCCCCGCGTCCCGTGTCGCAGGCGGACAGCACCACCAGCTGGGTACCCCACAAATCCAGGCCGGCCAGCTCCAGTGCCGTCACCAGCGCGTTCTCGGGAGGCGGCTGGGGGGAACTCGAGGCGCCAGGGGTAGAGGGGCGCGCCCCCGCCAGTATCAGTCCCGAGCGCAGCAGGGGATCCGGAGGGCGTGAGGCGGCAGAGTCCTCGCCCATCGCACCGAAGTGGACGACGGCGCGGGTGCCGGGAACAACGGGGGCATCCTGGAGGAAGAAGCCGTGGGTGGCCAGGTGGAGGATGCCGGGGGAAGGCAGGCTCATCAGTCGCTCCTTGGTGGCCTCAGGGCCCAGGAAGAGCTGGGCCTGGGGCAGCAGGTGCTGGATGGCCTCGGCCTCCTGTCGCGTGCCTGGCAGCGGCACGACATTCCAGGCGCGGTGCACCAGGTCCTCACGCGGCGTGGAGAAGAAGCGCTCCAGGGAAGCGGAGCGCTCGGCTGGCGCCAAGGCCTCCGCCGTGGCGTAAGCAGGGCCTTGCGCCGGGGCGCCGAAGGCCGGGTCGGCGAGGACGACCACGGAGGTTGCGGGGGGCGTCTCCTGCGAGCGTGGCAACAGGTCCTTGCCAGAGGTGAGGTAGGTGAAGTCGAAGGACTCCACGAGGAATTGCTTCCCGTCGTGCAGGGCCGCGAAGGGCACCAGGGCCAGCTGGCCGTCCGGAGAGAGGAAGAGGCGGCGGGTCCTCCCCAGCAGTGGAAGGAGCGGTTGGAAGGCGAGCTGGTAGAGCGCCTGGGCCTTGGCCTGGAAGGTGATGTCCCGGTTGGCCAGGGCATCTCGCAGGCTCGAGGCGGCCGAGTCGATGGGCTCGGCGGGGCCCAGGTCGAGCGCGCGAAGGGTCGCGTCAGGAAAGAGAGCCAGCGCCAGGTAGCGCTGCTGGCGGGGCTGCTGAGCCTCGGGCGTGCCGGGATTGGGCACGAGCGGCTGGTCCAGGTAGCTGATGAGCTCGATGAGGGCCCCGTCCTTGGGAAGGGCACGGGCGACATCGTCCATGACCTTCGCGGGAGCGGGCAGCGCGGTCAGTGCTCGCAGGGGAGCGGAGCGCCTGGCGAGGTCGGCTTCGAGGGCATCACCCTGCTCGGCGAGCTCCTTGAGCTGTGCGTAGACAGTGGGGGGGCCCTGGCCAGGACCTTTTAGCGCGAGCATGGCCCGTTGGGTGCGCAGCCCGCGCAGCCGCTCGAAGGTGTCGCGATCCTCGGAGCCCAGGCTCCGGTAGACAGCCCGGGAGATACCGGCCGTCTCCTCGACGGAGCGGCCCTTGAGCAGCAGCGCGGCGCTCAGCGCCAGGCGCCTGACGCTGGCGTTGTCTGGATGCGCGCGCAGCAGCGCATAGATTCGTTCCTCGTCGGCGCGCAGATGCTGGAGAAAGGTGGCCAGGCGTGCCTCGGAGAAGTCGAGCGCCTCATGGCGCAGGCGCTGCTCGGACACGGCGAAGGCGCGAGTGAAGAGCGGAACGGCCACGCCGAGGCGATCCTGGGCCAGCCGGAGCAGGGCGAGATCGTTGAGGGAGGTGGCGACGTCGGGATGTTTCTTGCCGAGGATCGATTCCCGGAGGGCGAGCGCGCGTTGGTGGAGCGGCTCGGCTCGGCCGAGCAAGCCCTGCTCCTGGTAGAGGTTGGCGAGCGGGTGGAGCACGTCGGCGACGAAAGGATGCTGCTTGCCGAAGACGGCTTCGCGGATGGCGAGCGCGCGCAGGTAGAGCGGCTCGGCCCGGTCGTACAACCTCTGGGCTCTATAGACGTCGGCGAGGTTGGCGAGCGAGGTGGCGAACTCGGGATGGTCCTTGCCAAAGCTCGCCTCCTTGATGGCGAGCGCGCGCTGTTGGAGCGGCTCGACCCGGTCATACAACCCCTGGTCCTGGTAGAGGCTGGAGAGACTGGTGAGATAGATGGCGACGGTGGGGTGGTCCTTGCCACGGAGCTCTTCCTCGATGGCGATCGCGCGCAGGTAGAGCGGCTCGGCCCGGTCGTACAACCCCTGGTGCTGGTAGAGGTTTGCGAGGTTATGAATCGAGTTGGCGACGGTGGAGTGGCTCTTGCCCAGGGCCGCTTCATTGATGGCGATCGCGCGCAGGTAGAGCGGCTCGGCCCGGCCGTACAACCCCCGGTCCGAATAGAGGGTGGCGAGGTAGAGGAGCGTCTGGGCGACGTAGGGATGGTGCTTGTCGAAGGCCACCTCATAGAGGGTGAGCGCGCGCAGGTAGAGCGGCTCGGCCCGGTCATACAGCCCTCGCTTGACGTAGAGGTTGGCCAGGTTGTTGAGCGCGGAGGCGACCTCGGGATGGTCCTTGCCGTGGGCGACTTCCCGGATGGCGAGCGCGCGCTGGTAGAGCGGCTCGGCCTGGGCATACAAACCTTGCTGCAGGTAGAGGTTGGCCAGGTTGTTGAGCGATGAGGCGACGTCGGGATGGTTCTTGCCAAGGCTCGCCTCCTTGATGGCGAGCGAGCGCCGGATGAGCGGCTCGGCCCGGTCGAACAACCCCTGGGCCCGATAGACGTTGGAGAGGTTGTTGAGCGAGCCGGCGACGCTGGGATGGTTCTTGCCCAGGGCCGTTTCCCGAATGGTCAGTGCACGCTCGTGGAGCGATGCGGCTTGGTCCAGCAATCCTTTCTGCATGTAGAGGTTGGCCAGGTTGTTGAGCGATGAGGCGACGTCGGGATGATTCTTGCCGAGGACTTCTTCCCGAATCTCGAGCCCACGCTGGATCAGCGGCTCGGCCTGGACAAAGTCGCCCTGAGTCCAGTGAATGATGCCGAGCAAGGCCAGACAGTCAGCGACGCCGGGATGTTTGCCCCCGAGCGCAGCCTCCCGCAGCGCGAGCGCACGTTCGCCCTGCGCCACGGCCTCGGGGTACTTGCCCGCCTTGTAGAGCGTCATCGCCTCGTCATAGACCTTCTGCGCCTCCTGCAGCCGGGCGTCCACTGGCTCCTCACCCGCCGCCGCTCCAGTTGCACAGCACAGAGCTACCACTGCCATCCACGCGAGAGTTTGTCGCATGACTCATTTTGGGCGCGGGGAACCTCCGTTTGAAAGGTCCTCCGCGGACATCTCCGGAAACTGCGGGTAGGAGTGCACCGCGCCCGTTGCCGCCCAGGGCCGTTTCACCTAGCCCCGGCTCCTTCCCCGCTTGAGGGAGCCGCAACTACTCGGCCGAAGTACGGCTTTACGCCCCGGTGCGGATGCGGCGGCGCGAGAGCCCCCACAGCAGCAGGCAGAGCCCCGTCTTCCACAGCTTATAGCCGTTCGTTCCGGTTGATGTCCTTACGGGCGGATGCGAAAGCTCACTCTCCGAGACGCGGGTACCCTTCTGGACAGGAGTTCCACGCCGCGTCCATGCCAGGATGAGGATCCGCTGCAGGGCCGGGCAGCACCCCCTCGCTGGGATTCACAACAAGGAGAGACACATGCACTCTGGCCTCCGCGGTTCGCCTCGCCTCTGGCGTTTTCCAGCCCTGGTTCTCGCCGCCGTGCTGGGGACAGCGTGTCCGTCTGGAGGAGGCTCCGGTGCGCCCACGGTGACCGGTGTGAGCGTGACGGCTGACGCCCCGCGAATCGCCCCAGACGGTACGGTGCGTCTCGTGGCCACGGTCCAAGGGACCGGGAGCATTGACCCGGCGGTGACGTGGAGCATCGAGCAGGGGGGAGGATCGCTCTCCAGCGATGATGGGGCCGAAGTCATCTACCGGGCGCCTGCGGCCCCGGACGCGCCGGAGGCGCTCATCCGCGCCACCTCCCGGTCTGATCCCGCCCAGTCGGCCACCGTCCTGCTGACCATCGCCTTCGGCACGGTCGCGGGGGTGGTGATCACGGCCATTCCCACCACGCTGAGCCCAGGGGAAACCACCGCCATGGCCGCGTTGGTTGATGGGGCCGGCCTGAATGAGCGGCGTGTCACCTGGAGGGTCATTCAAGGTCCAGGGCAGCTCCATCAGGTAGACGGGCGCTCCGCGTCGTTCCAAGCGGATGCCACGTTTACCGGCACCGTGGTCCTGGAGGCCATGGCCGTGGCGGACCCGAGCCGTTCGGCGACCGTGACCCTGACCGTGGCGCCTCCGGCAACCTCTGTGATCCGCGCGGCAATCCGGCAGCCGGGGTGTGGCGTGTTTTCCCGGACGTGGACGTGCATGGAAGTTCCCGCGGGAGACAGCAGCACGGTCTTGGCCTCCGTGGCGTCGACCTATGAGGTGCAGGTGAGCGCGCGTGTCCCGGGGACGGGCATCGAGGCACCGCTCACCATCAACTCCAAGAGGGATGGTTACCAGGGCTCCCTGGACCTGCACTCGTTGGACCGGGGGCAGTATCCGCTGGAGCTCTCCGTGACGGATGCGCGGGGGAACGCGCTCGTCGTCCCGGGGATCTTCGTGGTCGATCGAGCTCCCGCGCTGGAGGTGGCCGAGCCCGCCACGTGGCAGGTGGCCGTCGCCTCCACGTTGCGCGTCCGGGCCTCGTGCCAGGATGACGCGGGGGTGTGCTCGCTCGTGGCCCGTGTGGAGTCTCTTCAGGCGGCCGGCACCGGCACGCTCGACACGACCTTGGAGCTCGCGGCCTTCGCGGGGCGCAAGGTGAAGTTGACCGTGAGCGCGGAGGACTCGCTGGGCCAGCTCACCTCTCGGGCCTTCACCGTCTTCGTGGCAAGCCCCGCGTTGGAGCCTGTGGCGAAGGTACCCGGGCAGCTCTTGGCGGCGGATGCCTCCCGCCTCCTCTTCGCCACCGGGGACGGACCCTCGGCCCAACCCAAGGGGCTGGGGATCCTCCAGCGGGCGTCGGGGCAGGTGAGCCCGCTTCTGACTTCCGCGGGGAGCTTGATCAGTGGAGCCCAGCTGGCCTCCACCGGAGCGGTGTTTGTCGCGCAGCCGGTGGGTGGCACCTCATTGGATCGTGCGCTGTACGAGGCAACGCCCGATGCGCTGACTGCCTTGGATCCGGGCCGGATCCCTGTATGGGTCAAGGCCCGGGGCGACTTCGCCCTCTGGACCACCTACCCGGAGTCCGACCTGATGCTGCGGCGCCTGAGCACGGGGACGGCCGTGCGTGTGGCGGTCCCAGGCAACACCGAGCAGGACGTGACAGAGCAGGGCTTCGTCGCGTTCTGGGATAAGGAATACGACATCCTGACGTATCAGGACGGCGTGACGCGGCGCCTGACGAACGACCCGGACAGCACCGTGTGGAACACGTATCCGGTCACGGATGGGACGCTCGTGGTGTACCGCAAGACGGCTCCCTGCTGCAGCGTTCAGACGGGGACGGTCGCCCTCCACACCGGGACGCAGGAGATTCTCCTGACGCAGCCGCGCCCCATGTGGGACGTGAGTCCGGGGCGCGACTACGCGGTGAACTCCGGCTGGGTGGCGTACACGGATCTGGCCTCGGGCGGGCAGACGCAGGTGTGGCTGCGCAGCCCGGCGGGCGAGACGCGAAAGATCACCGACTGGAGCGTGGCGAGCACCGTGGAGGCGCTCGGTCCCGGGGGACAGGTGGCCGTCCGGAACGTCATGGATGGCAAGACGCGCCTGCTCGTGAGCCGAGGTACCGAACCGCTGCAGGACCTGGGGTTCGTCGAGGGGCGGGCCCAGTGGCTGGACGGGGCCTGGCACATCCTCTGGGCTGACACCTTGTTCCGCGTGCGGTGAGGCCTGATTAGCCCAACGGCGATCTCCATCCCCGGGCGGAGCAGCTCATCGGGGGCCTTGCGGGACAGCAGGTGGATGAGCGTGGCACCCAGCGCATACAGATCGCTCGTCTCGTCAACGGTCCTTCTCCGCGAGGAACATGCGGGAGTGAGGCCCTTGGGCCAGCTGTCGAAGGACCCGGAAGCCTCCGGGGCGGCCGGCGCACCACACTCCTCGCAGCCGCCCACCTTCACCCTGGAGAGCTGGCGGGGAGCGGAGCTCTCCTTCGAAGCCGACCCGAAGTGGTTCCAGTGGGCGAAGAAGACAGGCGGGGCGCTGTCGCTCCAGTTCACCGTGAGCAGCGAGAAGGAGCATCGTGTCATCCTCTCGCCTCAATTCCTCCTCTGGAGCACGGGAGAGGCTGTACCCCAAGCAGATCAGCGAGGAGGGGCCGGGCACCAAGACGGTGCGGGCCACGCTGGAGGGCAGGGGGCAGATGGCGCGGCTCAACTTCACCCCCCCGAGCGCGGAGTACTACTGCCCGCGCTGCGAGCCCGTCAGTCGGCTCGAGTCCTTGGTACTCCACACCGACCGGGCCATCACACCGGCAGGCATGTACACCTTCCTGAGGGACGCGGAGTGGTCGAGGCGCGCTGCTCCCTGAAGTAGTCCCCTTCCCGGGCGGGATGCATCAGAGCCCTGTCAGCCGACCTGTCAGCCGGTTCCTCCTGACATGTCAGCGCCCCCTCGGCTGCACAGCCTCGAGATCCCCGTTCACCCGAGGGCCAAGCACTGCGGCAGGGATGCGCAGGCGGTGGACGTGAGGCATTCCTTTTGCACACCCGCGACGGATGCAGGGTTCCTGAATCACCCCACGGCCCCTGTTTGAGACCATGGAGAGCAACGACATGAAGAAGCCTGCATTTCCCGCGCTTGCCGCTGCCTGCAGCCTGTTCCTGATCGCGGTGCCAGGGATAGCCCTGGCTGGCGTCCCCTGTGTGACCCGGGAATTCAAGACCACGCTGATCAAGGATGCCTGCACGAAGGGCGGACAGGACGAAGCCAAGAAGAGCATGAAGAAGTTCCTGGCCACGACCAAGAACAAGGTTCCAAGCATCAAGGACTGCAAGAGCTGCCACTCGGCGCTGAGCCCCAACTATCCGCGCACGCCCGATGCCCTCGAACAGTTCCAAAAAGCTGGCGGCAAGTAATCTCGCACCGCGCGTAGGACGAATCGGAGGCGGGTTGAGGGGGAGGGGGGGAACAGAGGGGCGGAGGAGAGCCGGAGAGGGGAGGCAGCTGGGCAGTGCCCCAGGCCGGTGCAGAGGTGGTGCAGCCCCCTTTGGGCACACGCCTGCCCAGGCTGTCCTCGCAGGAGGGGAGGGCATGGAAACGATCGTTGAGGAACGTGGGATTCCGATCGCGGCGACTGCGGGCAACCGCGGGATCGCCCCCTCGGGTTTGGATCAGAATCCAGCCCAATCGGTCGGTCGGCGAGCTTCGGGCTGCGGGCGCCACAACCCCAGGGTGACCCGCGCCTGGCAGGAGCGGGCTGAGAATGAGCGCGTCGAGAAGCCCCTGTTTTGCGAAGAAGTGAAGGCAAAACAGGGGCTTCTCGACGCCGCAGGGGCTCGGGGCCTGTAGGCCCCCAGAACTCGCAAGCGCGGGCGCTTTCCTGGCTTCTTGATCAGCAGAGCCCGCGCTCCATGTAGGTTGCGATCGCGGCCGCCGCGATCGTTTCGCCGCGCTTCTTGAGAATCGTCTCCACCCAATGCAAGAGCCCAGTGCGTTAGCAGCGCTCGCTGGGATCTGTGCGCGGGGCGGCCCGTTGAGGGCCGTCCCTACCGCGACCATTGCGTCAACCGAGTCCCGGGCTAGATCTCGGCTTTACCGCTCACCGCGCGCTTCGTTGAGGGCCGGTCCAGTAACCGTGCGACGTTTCGTCCAACGACGCCGTGCGGCACCTTACTTGGACTGCATTGTGTTTAGTCCAGCATGTCAGCGGTTAATGCTGCCTAAGGCGCCTTCCCTCAACTTGGTATTTCGGGTATGTGTGTATGTCTGCTGCAAGGAAATCACAGGAGAAACCTAGGAATGGATAGACAATGAAAAGGTTTTATTTCTTCTCACTTGCTCTGGCCTTGTTGGTTACAGCAGAAGGCCGAGCACAAGCACCTACCGTCAAACTCCAGAACGTCCAGTGGAATCAGCAGAATGTGGCATCTGGCTCTACGATTCAAATTCCACAAGGCACAGGCGGAACGTTAAGTGTCGGTGTTGAGATTACCAAGGGTAAGGACTTCTTGTTGGGGGATTTCTGTTGGGTTGCGATTTATTATCGGATTTCTACTGCATCCTCGCCCGTCAATGTTGCGCAGATATATGGTGGTTCATGTGACTTCGGGATAGATGGCACCCGTATGTATGTCTCAGCCAGCATGAATATCGGTGCGTCGTCGTTTTCCTCCGCTGGGGCGACTGGAGAGTTCTATGCAGTCCTTACGTCGTCGGCTTATCCGTCTGGTTATGCAAGTGCTGGTCAGGCCTTCGAGGTTAAGGCTGCGTCACAATTTGTGATGACGCCAGCGTCGCTCAGTTTGGTGTGCGGAACAACGGCGGCGCAGAGATTTTCGGTTTCCAATCCGGGCAATATTGCAGGGGTCGTGTCCTATGTCTGGGACTTGGGCTCTGCGAATAATGGCTGGCTTTATAATGGGAGCCCGGCACCAGCCGTCATTACGACAATCGCGGCGGCAATCGACCTGACGCCTGTTTGCGGCGTCGCCCAGAGCGATGTCTCCGCTACTGTGAATACGAACAATGCCGTCTATGGTCCCTATCGAACAGATGTAACAAACTCGGGCTACCCGAGCATGTTTATCAACGGGCCTTCAAACCTGTGCACGACAAGCCCGTACACCTACAGCGTGGCAGGCCTGTCGTGCGGTACATCCGTGACTTGGAGCACCAACAACCAAAATTTGGCGGCAGCCATTTCGAATGCAGACAACACTGGAAGCGTCACCAAAGGTAACGGATATGGAGACGTCGCGTTGACCGCACTCGTCACCGGGGCGTGTGGGAATGCAGCTGTAACAAGAACGATAAGAGCTGGCTCAAATGGGCTATCTCGGCCTTATGGCACGCTTACATTCGAAACCAACGCAAGCACCTTCAGGACCGTGGAGTTGGTTACTGTAACCGATTTCTATGGCTGGACATATAGCACAAACGGTCTGGAGGTCAGGCCCTCTGTAACAAAAGCTGGGATAAGTGGATACTGGAGTTTGAATGAACCCACGGGGCAAAATTCAGAAATTCTGTGGTTTTTTACAGTTGACAATGGGAAGACAGCCATAATGAGATTCAATCCATTCGCCCCGTCGGGAGATAAGGTAATAAGAATGGAATTCATTTACGACACTGGCTGTGGCGGAACCGGCTCGAATAGTCATTGGTTTTATTACAAAGGAAGCAGCCCCACGGGAGGGTGAGCTTTCAAATGACTTATCGGAGTATTCCTACGGAAGCTGGGGCTCTGTTGAGTGTGGGGGCTGGATCTAAGAGCCAGTTTCGGCAGGGAACCCCAGCGTCTCCAAGCAGGAGGCACAACGTGGCGCGAGCAACGTCACGCTTCAGGTACAACGAGGTGTACCGGAGACTCAGAGTGCTGGAGGTGCGTGCGCTCCTGCGCTGAGACGCGTCGCGTGAAACCTGTCCGGGAGCCGGATGCAGGAAATCTGCACGTCCGGTTCGATGAGCGGCGTGGAGGAAACGGACCGTGGGTAAGACTCGGCGAGAGGGCAAGCGAAAGCGGACCCTCGCATTAGGCGCCGACGAGCCCGAGCGGCACCGCGCCTCCCGCCGACTCTACCCCTCTGGCGTCTCTAGCCCAGAGCGGCGCGCGGCTGGGGGATGGGCCGTCGTGCGACCAATGACCCGATTCCCGCGCTCCGCCGTGACCCACCCACCCTTTCGCGTTCCGCCAGGTGTCTGGCTACTTCTCGGTAGCCCTGGAGCGTTCCAGGGCGGGCCTCACTTCACCGGAAGCCCCCTACGGAGCCAACTAGCCACCCGCCGCGCCCCCCCCTCTCACGGTCTCCACAGGCCTTGCTTCAGTGCCGCGTCGAGGATGGGATCGGCTTGTCTTCGAGGTGGATGGGAGACAAGCACCTCGTGTGCGTCTCCCCGTTTCAGGGGTAGGTTACTGCCGGTGCTGGCGAGGGTAGGGTGCAAATCCAGGAGGTCACCCACCTTTGATCGTACCCGTTACAGCGTACCTCCAACACCCGGGCAAGGTGGTTCCGTACGGGCCTGTGAGCCCCTGCTGCTTGGGGCTCCCCCCACGCCAACTGCGGGGTTCCCAGCGGGACAGAAGGTCTGGGGCGGTCCCCACATCCACTCGAGGATTCTCACGAAGTGGCGCCGCGCCTCGTACAATCCCCTCTTCAACTACGGAGGGGAGGCAAATCGATGAAGCTCATTTCGACCAGCGCCATCGTGACGGGGGCTGCACAGGGTATTGGTTTGGGGATCGCTTCGCGCTTGATGCGCGACGGAGCCAATGTGCTCGTCTTCGGCAGGACCCAGGCCAAGGTGATGGAAGCCGCCGAGCAGCTCAACCGCGCCGCGGAGGGGCGCACACGCGCCGTGCCATTCGCGGGGGACGTGAGCAAGGCGGACGACGTGGCACAGGGACTGGAGCTCGCCACGCGGGAGCTGGGCCTGCCCGGCATCCTGGTCAACAACGCCGGAACGGCCACGCTCGCTCCATTCATCGACCTGCCCGAAGCGGACTTCGAGCAGGTCATGGATGTGAATCTGAAAGGGCCGTTCCTGTTCATGCAGGCCTTTGCTCGGGGACTCATCGCGGCGAAGAAGCCCGGGGCCGTGGTGAACATCTCCTCGCTCAACCAGACGGCCGTCACGGACGGGCTTTCTCACTACTGCGCCTCCAAGGCGGGGCTCGCCAATCTCTCGAAGGCCGCCGCAGCGGAGCTCGGCCGCTACGGCATCCGCGTCAACGTCGTGGCGCCGGGTGCCATCCACACGCCCCTCGCCGAGGCGGCCGGCCTGATGCAAGGCCGCATGGCGGCGGAGTTCCTCGCCCACACGCCGCTCGGGAAGGCGTGCGGAACGCCGGCGGACGTCGCGGGGGTGGTCTCGTTCCTGTGCAGTGAGGATGCGTCGTGGATGACGGGAGACACCCTCGCCGTGGATGGCGGCAACCACATCCGTGGCCTGCACAGCTACTGGGACACGCTCAATCCCCCCAAGTAGTTCTCGGCACCGTCGTTGCCAGGGACAGGCGCTCCTTCTCTGGCCCCAGCTCCGTCCCTGGTCTCACGCTGCGCATAGGACGAATCGGAGGCGGGTTGAGGGGGAGGGGTGGAACAGAGGGGCGGAGGAGAGGCGCAGAGGGGAGGCAGCTGGGCAGTGCCCCAGGCCGGTGCAGCCCCCTTTGGGCCCCCCCTACACTTCGTCAGGGTGTGGAGCGTGCGCTTCAGTGCTAGGTCATGCTGCCATGTCCGGCGACTCACCCGTCCCTCCCCCCGGCGGCTTGCCCACCCTTCATTTCCCCCCCGAGCTCCCCATCTCGAGCCGGGTGGAGGACATCACCGCGGCCATCAACGCCCATCAGGTGGTCATTGTCGCGGGGGCCACCGGCTCGGGGAAGACGACGCAGCTGCCGAAAGTCCTGCTCGCCATGGGGCGCGGCCGCCCGCGCCAGATTGGCGTCACCCAGCCCCGGCGTATCGCCGCGACGAGCGTGGCGGCGCGCGTGGCACGCGAGCTCGGCACGGAGCTGGGCACGGACGTCGGCTACCAGATTCGCTTCGAAGACCGCTCGTCCCGGCAGACGGCCGTGAAGTTCATGACCGACGGGGTCCTGCTCGCGCAGATTCACAGCGACCCGCTCCTGAGCCGCTACGACACGGTCGTGCTCGACGAGGCCCACGAGCGCAGCCTCACCATCGACTTCCTGCTCGGGTGGCTCAAGCGCATCCTCCCCAGGCGCCCCGACCTCAAGGTGGTGGTGAGCTCGGCCACCATCGAGACCGAGCGCTTCTCGCAGTTCTTCGGGGGGGCTCCGGTCATCCAGGTGGAGGGCCGTACCTTTCCGGTGGACGTGCTCTACGAGCCGCCCCCCGAGGACGCCGAGCTCGCCGACTCCGTCGCCGATGCGGTGGCGGACGTGCTCTCGCTCGACCCGGACGGGGACGTCCTCGTGTTCCTCCCCGGGGAGCGGGAAATCCGCGAGGCCGAGAATGCCCTGAACGCACGCGAGCTCCGGGGCACGGTGGTGCAGCCCCTGTATGCGCGCCTGTCGGCCGCCGAGCAGTCGCGCGTCTTCGCTACCATCCCCGAGCGCCGGGTCATCCTCGCCACCAACGTTGCGGAGACGTCGGTCACCATCCCGGGGATCGTGTACGTCGTGGATACGGGGGTAGCGCGCCTGTCGCGCTACGACCCGCGCTCGGGCACCACACGCCTGCACATCGAGCCGGTCTCCCAGGCCAGCGCCGACCAGCGGAAAGGGCGCTGCGGCCGCGTGCGCGAGGGGGTCTGCGTGCGCCTCTACGACGAGGCGAGCTTCACCACGCGGTCCGCCTTCACCGATCCGGAAATCAAGCGCACCGGGCTCGCGGGGGTCATCCTGCGGATGAAGTCCCTCGGCCTCGGTGACGTCGAGGATTTCCCCTTCCTCGATCCGCCCCAGCCGAGGGCCATCGCCGAGGGCTGGCGGGTGCTCGAAGAGCTCGGGGCCATCGAGGGCAAGGAGCGCATCTTGACGCCGCTCGGGTACCAGCTCGCGCGCTTCCCGGTGGACCCGCGCATCGCGCGGATGATTCTCGCCGGCGCCGAGTACGGGTGCCTGGACGAGGTGCTCATCATCGCCGCGGCGCTCAACCTGCAGGACCCGCGCGAGCGGCCACGGGAGCTCGCGCAGAAGGCGGACGAGTTGCACCGGCGCTTCCGTGACGAGCACTCGGACTTCACGGGGCTCCTCAAGCTGTGGGCGTTCGTGCGCGAGGCGGAGGGCCGGGGGACGTCCCATCTGCGGCGCGTGTGCCGGGACAACTTCCTGTCCTTCCTGCGGGTGCGCGAGTGGCGGGACGTCCAGCGCCAGCTCGAGGAGACCGTCCGCGAGCTGCGCCTGCCGCGCAAGGGCCGGGGCGCCCCTTCGCGCGGGGACGCCCTGCACCAGGCGCTCCTCACCGGGCTCCTGTCCCGCATCGGCCAGTGGAATCCGGAGCCGCGCCACTATACGGGCGCGAAGCAGACGCGCTTCATGGTTCACCCCTCGTCGGCGCTCGCGAAAAAGCCCCCTGCCTGGGTGATGGCGTTCGAGCTCGTGGAGACGTCCCAGCTGTTCGCGCGCACCGTGGCGAAGCTCGACCCGGAGTGGCTCGCGGCGGCGGCCCCCCACCTGCTCAAGCGCAGCTACTCCGAACCGCACTGGTCGGAGAAGTCCGCGCGCGCCGTGGTGAAGGAGAACGCGACCCTCTTTGGGCTTCAGGTCTTCAAGGAGCGCCCCGTGGCCCTGGCCAGCATGGACCCCGCTCGGGCACGGCTGATGTTCCTCGAGCATGCCCTGGTGCGCGGCGAGTACCGCACCCGGGGGGCGTTCCAGGAGAAGAACCGACAGGTGCTCGAGCGCGTGGCGCGCCTGCGGGACAAGGCCCGGCGCAGCGAGCTGCTCGACAGCGAGGCGCTGCTGACGTTCTTCGACCAGCGCCTCCCGGCGGACGTGACGGACGGAGCGAGCTTCGAGGCCTGGCGCCGCAAGGCCGAGGCGGCCGACCCCGACGCGCTCGTCCTCTCGATGGAGGATGCCCTCTCGCACGACCCGGGCCTGTCCCCGGCGCACTACCCGGACGCCATCACCCTGCACGGCGCGTCCGTGCCGGTGACGTATACCTTCGACCCCGCGGCCGAGGACGACGGCATCACTCTGAGCGTGCCGCTGCTGCTGCTCGCACAGCTGGTCCCGGGTGAGCTCGACTGGACCATCCCCGGGTGGCAGCGGGAGAAACTCACCGCCCTGCTCGAGCAGGTCCCCCGCGCCCAGCGCAAGCAGCTGGGGCCGGTGCCGGACCTGGTCGACCGTCTCGAGAAGGAACTGGTGCCCTTCCGCGGGCCGATGATTCCAGCGCTCGCGCGTGCGGTGTCCCGGCTGTGCGGCGTGGACGTGCCCGAGGAATCCCTCCGGGCGGATGCCGTGGCGCCGTACCTGCGCATCACGCTCCGGGTGCTCGACGAGCGGGGAAAGGAGCTCGCGCGGAGCCGCGACGCCGACGCGCTGCTCGAGCAGTACGGGGGACGTGCACGGGCGGCGCTGCGCAGCGTGGCACCGGCTTCGGACTGGGAGCGCAAGGGGCTGACGGCCTGGACCTTCGGCGAGCTGCCCCCCGTGGTCACCCGGCGGGTCGGCGGGCTCGAGGTCCGCAGCTACCCCGCGCTCGTCGACCGGGGCGCTGCCGTAGACCTGGTGCTGCTCGAGACCTCCTCCGCCGCCGACGCGGCCACGCGCACGGGGGTCCGCCGGCTCCTGATGCTCGCCGCGCGCGGACACGTGGCTGTCAGCGCCGCGCGCATGCCGCTGCCCTTCCCGTCCCTGGACGGCGCGCCGCCCGCGCGAGGCCAGGCCGAGGCCTTCCGGGCGCTCCTCCTCGCACGCAGCGTCGACGATGCGTTCAAGCTCGCACCGGGTGCGCCGCTGCCCCGCACGAAGGCGGCCTTCGAGGCGCTGGTGGGTGATGGCTCACCGCGCATCGAGCGTGAGGCCCGGGACTGGGCGGACGCCGTCGTTGCCACCTCCTCGGAGCTCGCTGCGACGCTCGCTGCACTCAAGGCAGCATCCAAGGGGCCGAGCGGCGCGGCGGCCGTGCGGGACATCCGCTCGCAGCTCGGGCACCTGTTCCCCGCGAACCTCATCGAGTGGATTCCCTTCGAGCGCTTGCTGAACTACCCGCGCTACCTCCGCGCGGCCCAGGCACGGCTGTCGCGTGCGGTGGCAAACCCCGGCAAGGACGCAGGGAAGACCGCGCCCTTCACCCCCCTGTGGGAGGCCTTCCTCGCCAGGCGCGCCACCGTGCGTGACCAGGAGGCGGCGCAGGAGCTGCGGTGGGCCTTCGAGGAGCTCCGCGTGGCCATCTTCGCTCCGGAGGTGACGACGCCCGTGTCGGTGACGGTGACGAAGGTCGGCGCAGCCCTCGCGGCGCTGCGCTAGAAGCGAGTGGCTGTGCGTCCGCGACGAGAGCATCGGCGTCCTCAAGGAGCGCTGGCGAATCTGGGCTTCGGAGTGAACCTGCTGGTGATGCTCGTGGCGTCCCCCGCGATGCTGCCTTTTCGGACAAAACACAAATTCAGGTAAATCAAGTTTATTCGTATGCATGGTCCGCGATAGCGTCCAGCTGAGCAGCTGTGACTTCGCTCTCACGAGGCGCCGCATGAACGTCGACCGGGGAGCTCCTTGCATTGGATGAAACAGGAGTTCGTATGAAATCAGCGGTACTCGGCCGCTTCACGGCAACCCGGGCGGTGATTGGAATCATCGCGGCAACGCTCTTCGGCGCATCGCCGGCCCAGGCCGACTACGCGGCGATGATCCAAGCGGCTTCGGGGAACGTCACGTATCTCGTCGGCGGCTGCCCCTCCGACCCCAGGCCGACGCACACGGGAATCGACATCGCGGGCCCAGCGGGCGCCCCCATCGTGGCCGCGTACGACGGGGTCGTCACCACTCGCGTCGTCAACTTCGGCACGAGTGGCTATGGCAACCATGTGATCATCACACACGCGTCCGGCTACACGACGCTCTACGCGCACATGCAGCAAGCTCCGGCCGTCGCATTGAACCAGACCGTCACGAAGGGCCAGACGATCGGCGTCGTCGGCAACACCGGGAACTCCTTCGGAGCGCACCTGCACTTCGAGCTCAAGCGGAACGGGGCGAACATCGCGAACCAGGGTTACTCGTGCGGCCAGACGGTGACGAGGGGTTACGCGATCCCCATGGACTTTCCCGGGCTCCAGTCCAACACGCGAAGGACGATCCACGAGACGGCGGTACACGGTAGCTCGTGGCAGAAGATGAGCACGGGGCAGCAGATCTCATCGACGGTCTTCACGACCGTGAACATGGGCACGGGATGGGGTGACATCCTCAGCAGCTCCGAAGGCTACCTCTGGCACGCGTTCGTGAACGGTGGACGGTGGATCAATCTCAACTCCGGGCTCGCATTGAACGCCACGAGTATGTCCGCTGTGAATGTCGGGCAGGCGTCGCCGCAGCTCCTCGCGGTGGAGGATGGCAAACTGATGCACATCTGGGGCGGTTCGAACGGATGGCAGAAGGGTTGGACTGGCATCCAAACGACTGGCAAGGTCTCCGCTGTCTTGATGGCGGACAACTCCATCCAGGCGATGATCAATCAGGGTGGAACGCTGTACCAGGTGTGGACCGGCGGCGGTGCCTGGCACATCGCGTCCACCGGGCAGCCGGTCGGCGATGCGTTCGAGGCGGTGTACATGGGGGGCAGCGCACCTCAGGTGATGACCGTGCTGAACGGGCAGCTCCATCAAACCTGGGCCTCGAGCACGCAGTGGGTGACGATGTCGACGGGTGTCGCGATTGCGCCCGGCGCGACTTTGACGGCGGTGAACATGGGCGGCGGGTGGCCGCAGGTGTTCACAGCGGAAGCCGGGAACCTGTACCAGACCGCCGTCATGAATGGCAGCTGGACGAGGATGGCGACCGGGACCCCGGCGTCCGGGCCGATCGACGCCGTCGTCCTGGGGGGAGGCCAACAGCCCCGCGTGTATACCGCGGACTGAATCCTTCCCGGCCGCCTGCGCGGGGCGCCGATTGCAGCGCAGCCCGCTTCCCGACGCGTTCGCTGGGAAGCGGGCCCCTTTCGTAGCGCC
Organism: Hyalangium minutum; assembly: GCF_000737315.1. Taxonomy (GTDB): domain Bacteria; phylum Myxococcota; class Myxococcia; order Myxococcales; family Myxococcaceae; genus Hyalangium; species Hyalangium minutum. Next base: position 249,892 of record NZ_JMCB01000010.1, on the reverse strand, counting down.
GATCCGTCGGGCACGCTGAGGCTCATGGGGAGACACGACGCCTGTGAGCCTCTCGGCCCGGATGGGGACGTTCGCCCAGATCGGAGAGCAGCAGGTCCCCATCCTGGTGCTGCAAGGGGAGGGGAGGCCCGAGTCCATCCAACCCACGTTGAGACTCAAGACAGCCAAGCGGCTCCTAATTTAGTGTTCGGACACATCATCGTCGGTCGCCTTGTCGCCCGAGTTCAGGATGGCCCTGATGCGTTTGATGTGGACCTCGGATTCTTTTGCCCGTTCGGAGGCCGAGCGATAGCCGGGGCCGTCGAGGGAAGTGTGCATCGAGAGCAGGAGGTTTCGCCGCTCCTCGAACATCCGCAGGGCAACCCAGAGTGTCTCTTCGACCTTCGCCGTTTGTTCGGCCAAAAGGACGGGTGCGGTGTAGGCGTGGCCGGTATGGCAGCGGTATCGGAGGGACTTGTCTTTTTCGACTTTCCACAAGACGCCGCCGCAACCTGGGCAGTTGAATGGCACCTGTTTCCCGAGCGCATCGACCGAACGCACGTCGCTCAACACTCGCTCCGCGATCTTCGCCTCAATGGCGATGTCTCTGGGCACGGGCTTGCGCCCGCCGAACTTCCTCTGGACGAGCTTGGACAAAAGAGCGCCCATCTCCGCCAGCGGCAGGCAATAGTCGACCTTCACGCGATTGAGGGCGTTCTGCGGCATGTCGGGGTAGGCTGCGTCTTGAGGGTCCTGCACGACGCAAGTCCCCCCGCACCTCCTGATCGCTGTCAGGCCGGCGGTTCCATCATCCAGATAGCCGGTCAGCAACACACCGATCACTCTGTTTCCATAGGCCACAGCGGCTGATCGGAACAGTGGGTCAATGGCCGGACGCGAGCGGTTCTCCCGGGCGCCCTTCGTGACCAGTATCTTTCCCTTGCCGATCATCAGGTGGTGATCGGACGGGGCCAGATAGATGTGACCGCCTACGAACTTTTCTCCATCCTGTGCATGGGTGCACACGAGCTTGCCGTGCTTGTTGATTGCGTGGACAAGCGCATCTCCGGTGGTGTCCGCTGACATGTGCTGGACAACGAACATGGGTGCAGGGAAGCTCTCAGGGAGTTGCGCGACCAACCTCGTCAGAGCGTCCATCCCTCCCGAGGAAACCCCGACGACGACGGTCGCCGAGCCTCCAGTCCTCGGCTCCTTGAACTTGGCACGCGCCATATCATCCTCCTGTGTGCAAGGAGCCTGCGGCCTGACTCTGGGTTGGGCAAGCACTCCCTCCCGTGCCTGCCTGCTTCAGTTCAACCCCCTCTAAGTGTTCGCTGTCCCCGTGGTGACGGGGTGCCCACCTGTCGTGAGCCCCCAGTTGGGCAGACCCTTCCCCCTCGGGACGGGGCACGGGGCACGGCGAACACTTACCAGCAGCAAGGGATGTAGTGGGCTTGCCCCGATTTCATGAAGTCCCTCCCACAACTGGCAGCGTCAGGCGGGCCGCCTGCCTGCTCTGCCTGCGCCACATCAGTTCCCGTGCTCCTCCTCGGGGACCGACTCGCATGTGATCACGTGGTCCCAAGAACCCGCCTGCCAGGCTCGAGCGACACCAAGGGGGCCCAGGACCCACCGATCAATCGCTGTCGTCCCACACCCACCAATGCCACCACCGTCGTCCAGACCGTCGTCAAAGAGGCGGTCCGGCACATCGAAGGTGCACGTCAGCTCACTGCCGTTCGCGTAGTGGTAGAGGAAGTGGCCTTCCGTGTGGTCCGGGGTCACCCGCTCCAGCGTCACAGAGCCCTCCACTGGAACCCCGGGCGGGGCGAGATAGCCCGTCTGCCCCTGTCCGACGTTCCCTTCCCACTCGCGCACCAACGACGTCTCCTCGGGCACCAGCTGGCTCTCCCTGGGAATGAGCTTCACGGTCCGCGAGCTGACCGCCTCGAACTGGGGCTCGCCCATCAGCAGGATGTTCGCCCCGAATCCCAAGAGGCCCTTGAAGCCCTGGGTCGTGTATTGCAGGGAGAGCTGCGCGTTCGTGCTTCCGTCCAACTGGGTGAAGGGGAGCTTGACCGAGCTCAAGGTGATGGGCCAGGTCACGTTCTGGCCCTGGTAGATACCCTTGCATTCGCCCACGGGCTTGGGCGGCGGCGGCGGCCAATCACAGGCGGCGGTGAGCAGAGCGCAGGCCAGCCACGGAAGCGGGGTGCGCGGCGAGGAGCGAGGCATGTTTTCCATCCTGACAGAGTAAGATGCGGACTCGGCTCAAATAGAACCCCGAGGCTATGAGCTCAGCACCCAGGCGACGCTCATCTGTGCGAATTGTGGAACCCTGCGGGCAATCCATTCGCTCACCGCCAGTTTCGGTTGAGCCACCTTAGAGGCCCGGCGCGGCTGAAAAAACATCCTCTCAACCACAGGGACCGGCAAGCCGATCATCTCCGAAATGGTGGAGAAGGCCTCTTGGGAGAAAGGCTTCAATGACTCCTGGCCTTCCTCAAGGTCCAACAACGTCCTTTCGGAAAGCCCCAGCAGGGTTGCTACTTCGGTAACGGTCAAGCCCTGCTCAAGCCGGACGGCCCGGAGCCAGTCTCCCAGACGGAATCCTTCATGAGGAACTGCGGTGTTCTTCCACAGCACAGCGATGGCCTCTCGCTGAGCCTCTCGCCGCCCCTGGCTCAACTCCTCTGGGGTGAACCGCAACTCCGGAGGCAGTTCCTGATCTTCTTCCGCCTCTCCACCGAACTCCATCTTCGTGTTCGTAGGCGCCATCTCAGCCTCGACCCATCTGTCGCATGTTCTCGAGCAACCGCGTGTGCTTGTAGAAATCGAGTTGTTGCATGCGCGGATATTCCGCCAGAAGAACGGTGATCCGTTTTCTGATCCTCTTTCGCGCCGTGAAGTAGATGCCGCGGATGCGGTCGTGGGACGCCCCGTGCTTGGTGGCCAGCTCTTCGTAGACGGCGGTCCTCTCCTTCTGGTTCACCGTGGAGCGTTCCTGGACGGTCCAGAAGACGTCCAAGTCGCGGGCACTGAGCCCACAACTCTGCGCCGCCGATAGCGCCAGCCGGAGGAACCAGGGATACTGGTTGAGTTCCTCCATGGGGGCGGGCGCCGGAACCCCCTCGAGACGCTGGGCTTCGCCCTCATCCCGGGCCACCTGGAGAACCAGGCGGCGCCTCTCCCGCAACACCGTCTCGATGATGCTGTAGAGGTAGGCTGGCAGAGCCTGAGGATGGCGGAAGCTGCGCTCGGCCAGGACTTTGACGAGGCGCACGACGGCTTCTTTGCCCAATTCCTTGGCTTCTTCCGCAAGAGGGCTGCCCCCGTGCTTGAAGATGGCGAGGGCCGCACTGCGAACAGCGCGCTCGTAGAGATGCACCAGGAACGCGCGCGTCCGAATACTTCCGTGTTCGGATTGCAGGTCGCGTAAAAGTTCGGGATGTAGCTCTAAACCCCACACGCTGAGACTGGGCTTCTTGGCCATCATCCGGCTCCTCGTGCTGCTCCCACGCGGTTCTCCTCCCCAGCCTCGCGGCTGGAACTCCGTCCTGCTTGGTGGATAAGGAGTCGGCGCGTTTTCCGGGCACTTTACCCCAGGATTTTCAGCGGTCTTGAGCCGCGAACGCGCCCTCTCTTTGCTCCGTGCAACCCCAAGGGAGGTCCCGCGTATGTCTTTTCATACCCCTGATGAACATGTGCCCGCCGCAGCCAGCAGCCTCGGGTTCAGGCTCCGGCGCGTAAAAGAGCCCTCGCTGCCGTCTTTCATGCTGCTGATGGTGGGATTGCTGGCATTCCTCTCCGGCTGTCTCGGCCTCGAGCATGCGCCGAGTGACGACTGCCAGTCGAGCCTCGAAGGCTGTGGCGCGCCACCCGCAGGTGAGGATTCAGGCACTCCCCAGACATGGTCCTCCACCAGCAGCCCCGCCATGGGAGGCCATTTCCTTGACGATTACACGACCACGCTGCTGCCCTCGGGCAAGGTGCTGATAACGGGCGGCGATTATCTCAGGGCGTATGCCGGGTGTGAGGTGTACGATCCGAAGACGGGCACCTGGTCGCCCACCGGCAGCCTCGTCACGGCCCGCTATTCCCACACGGCCACGCTGCTGCCCTCGGGCAAGGTGCTGGTGTTGGGCGGCTATAACCCCGACGGCGTCGATGGGTGGGACAGTCCCACCCTCGCCACGGCGGAGGTGTACGACCCGGGGACGGGCACTTGGTCACGCACCGGCAGCCTCGCCACGGGCCGCTCTGGCCACACGGCCACGCTGCTACCCTCGGGCAAGGTGCTGGTATTGGGCGGCGCGACGGACGAGGAGTACTTCAACAAGGCGGAGGTGTACGACCCGGAAACGGGAACCTCCTCGCTCACCCCCAACACGAGCCTCGAAGGCTACACGGCCGTACTGCTGCGCTCGGGTAAGGTGCTGGTGACGGACGGCAAAGATGCGGAGGTGTATGACCCGGGGACGGGTACCTGGTCACGGACTGGCAGTCTCGCCATGTCTCGCTATGCTTACACAGCCACGCTATTGCCCTCGGGCAAGGTGCTGGTGGCGGCCGGAGGGACCCTCACGGCGGAGGTGTACGATCCGGAGACGGGCACCTGGTCGCGCACCGGCAGCCTCGCCATCGGCCGCGATGGCCACACGGCCGTGCTGCTGCCCTCGGGCAAGGTGCTGGTGGTGGGCGGCGGCCGTTCCAGCGTTTCCGGCTCCTTGGAAAGCGCCCAATCGGCGGAGGTGTACGACCCGGAAACGGGAACCTGGTCGCCCACCGGACGCCTCGTCCATCCCCACTGGGCTCCCCACACGACCACGCTGCTGTCCTCGGGCAGGGTGCTGGTGTTCGGTGGCAATGCTTTGTACTGGGCGGAACTGTACACGCCGTGACGAGCTGTGGACGGGGCTACCCGAGCAGTGTGCCAAGCGGGTGTAGGGGTCCGAGCACCCCCATGGGGCACACTGCTTCCTAGGCGTGCGAGGGCTGCACCGGGGCTCAACTACAGGGCAGGAATCGCATGTGCCCCAGTGTGACCCTCCGGCGGGGAATTGAACGGGACGAGACGGGACGAGACGGGACGAGACGGGACGGGGCGGGGGAACGATCCGGTGTGAGATCAAGTCGTTGGCCGGTAACAACGCGACCTGCTTGGGGTTTTGCTTCCGCCTTGATGCGGGTTCGATTCCCGCCGCCTCCATCCTGAGATGCCTAGCAATAGAGGGAATAATCGAGCATGACCTACCAAGGGCCAGCCAGGGACAGTAACAGCAAGCGTGTGGCTGATGGCCGCCCTGAGTGTCTTGGTCCTGCTCACTCCTGCTCAACACTCTTGAAGCGTCGGAGCAATGTATTGATCCTGGCCTGTGCTTCAGGCTCAAGACAACGCCTATGCAACTCCTCCAGCAAAGCCCGGGCTTCTGGCTCGGCTCTCTCTCCAAGGGCCTCAATGATATGCATTTCTTCTTCTTTTGTTAGGTTACTCGCGGCGAACGCATGGAGAAGGGGGAGTGCCTCATAAGTCTTCAATCTTCCCAATACATCAACAGCCCAACGCCGCTGGGAGGGAAGCTGAAGCGCGGGTTCAATGCCTTTAATGATCCGGGGTGCATGCAGCGAGTTGCTGTAAGACTCGGCCAATCCAAGGAACTCGGTCCTGAAAGACTCTTCATCCCTGGCTGGTGGAACGTACTCGTGAAGTTCCGGTGGATGGAGCACGATATCAATGAAGGCATTTACCGCGTCGCCTTGGATTCGATTAAACTGTTCCTGGCTGCGCCGCTCAAGCCAGTCTATGAAGAGTGTGCCGTCCTCTGGCGCTCCTTCGAGAGTGAAGGGAGTCAATGGCGCGGCCAGATTCGCCAAGATGTCGATGAGTTCTTTGCGTGAGAGCATTGCTACTCCTCCAACACAAGTTCGTACACGTACGTTGTGGCTTTACTACCAACGAAATAGCCAACGCCTCCGGCGACCAGTACACCTACACCATGGACGCCCCAAGCGATGGGTCCTGCAGTATCAGCAGGCACCCAAAAGGCAGAAAAGAGGGCTGCGGCAGCCGAGGCTCCAGCCCACCCACCAGCAACTTTTACGGTCTCCTTAAGTTTGTTCTCGGCGCGATAGATACGGTAACCATCTGCGACCGCACCAACAACAATGAGCACCCGTCCGCCATACTTGAACACACCCTTGACCTTGGCCACATTTTTTGCTCTTCGAACAAGGGTCTCGGCGGCTTCCCGAAGGGTAGGATCGACGCCATATCCTTTGCTTTGCAGCGCCTCGACAACAGCACCTACACCGCCCTTGATCGTAATCTTCGAACCATCCGCGACAGCGACCGTTTTCCCTGGTCTGTTCTTAGAGAGAGACCAATCGCCTCGATCGACGCCATCGTATTCAATAATCCCTATCTTTGATGGGTGCCTCTGAACCTCTTGGCCTACCTCATTCCAGACGAGTTGCTCGGGCCTAGTTCGGTGCAACCTGCGGACTATCTCTTTTTGGCGAGACGAGAGTTCTTGATTCTTAGGGATGTTCTTGCGCTGCCGGTAGTCCGCCTCTGCGTCGAAAGCTTGGGCCTTGTCCTTTATGCGTTGGACCAGTTCCGCCTCCTTGAAAACGAGCGCGTTATCAGGGATTTTAAGGGCCACATCAAGCTTGATAGGTTTTCCAGCAAGCTTTCCGACATACGGATCTCCTTCGATGGTGAACCAAGAGCATTGGCCAACCCCTCCTTTATCAGGAATGAAGCTAATCTGCCCCTTCGTCTTAGCCATGTTGTCGAGGATGGCCAGAGCAACTTGGGGAGAAACATTTGCATGCCCAGAGCCTGTGGATCCCAAGCGCTGGAGAGGGCCCAGCACAAACGGTCGGAAGGAAAAATCATCATCATCTTCTTCTGACAGACTGCTACTCTCATGGCGTGACATGAGTAGATCAAGCTCTGCGAGCGTCTGACTGCCGACGACACCATCGCTCATGAGATCCTGGTTCTGCTGAAACTGTTCGACGGCTTGTCTGGTTTCATCGTCAAACACCCCGTCAGGCTTTTTCTTCAAGAGTGCGCCATAACCTATTTGTTGCAACGCCTGCTGAAGGAGTTTCACGAACTCTCCAGTAGCCCCCAGCCCGATAGCACTCTCATTCCCGCCATTGAGAGTCTTGTGAAGTTGCTGATCTTTCCGGAAGATCTCTGATTGGAAATCATGAGCGCTGGGTTGCTCATTGGCGGGTGATTCCTCATGAGGCCTCGAAGCTGTAGTGACACACCCGAGCCAGTTGACAAGCAATAGGCATGCGAGAACAAGACGGCACATTCGGATTGCCTCTCCGTTAGGTAATAAGCACATTGGGCCGCTCGGTGAGACTCGAATCTATTGATGCCGCGAGATAGAGAGCCCTTGAAGTCCAGCGTACCACACTCAACGCCCACAATTGTCGTACGTGATCAGAATGTGTTGAGATGGCTTGAGCGATCGAAGCAGCTAGTGAGCGCATGGCCGAAGGAAGCGTGTGACCACGTCTGGGGAGACTTATGGCCTCTGTCTGGGGCCCGGTCGACCGCCCAACTCGTGGGCCCACTGCCCGGAAATATCAGGGGTTTTTAGGCGCAAAAGTCCCGACATTTCCGAACAGCCACGCAGGCGGGCACCTCTGAGGACTCTGCCGCAGGCGGCTGACGGAGCGACAAACTCCCTCACCCCTGTCCCCTGATGCACGACTCCCCTGCAAGCGGCCATGCTCCTGAAGTGCGCTATCTCACTTGCTTGGCTGCTCTTGGTCAATACCTTCTCAGGCGGTCTGGTGGCACGCGGGCCTCGCGGCATTGAACCGAGTTGGGCCGCATGTGCCCCGTATGTGCGTGCGCCGTGAAGGTGCACTTGACCAGCGGGAGGAAGTCCCGCCCGAGGAGGAAGTCGACCCCCTCGGTAGCTATCTGGCGGGGACGAGAGGCGACTCTGGGACTCGAAGCCCAGAGACAGAAGGCCTCGAAAGGAGGTCGAGCGAGTTCGCAGGCCGCAACGTGAGTGAAGCCCGAGCAGGCCCCGAAAGGGCAATCGTGGGAGCCGACCTGGCGCACATACAGGGAAGGCCAAGCACCCGGCGAGAAGGTCGACAGCATCGCCGCCGGGTGGACCACCGGGGTAGTGGGGCGCGGCATGTGAGCACACGGTGAAGTGCGCAACACGGGAGACCTGGTCCGAGCGGGAAAGCGACCCGAACACGCCCTTGGAGCGTGGCGGAGGCCAGGAGTCGGAGGGGCTCGTACTACCGATGAAGCGGGTAACGACCGTGGAGGGAAGGAGCCCTGGTTCAGGGTGCTTCGCAAGGAGCGGACGCAGCGGGAGATTGGCGTGAGCCTAACAACCCCTACAAAGCTCGAAGAGCTCCGAGCGAAGCTGTACGCGAAGGCCAAGGCGGAGCCGACGTTCCGGTTCTACGCGCTGTACGACAAGATCCATCGGCGGGACGTCCTGACGGAGGCGCTCAAGCAGTCGAAACAGAAGCGGGGCGCCGCAGGAGTGGACGGACAGACCTTCGAGCAGATCGAGGCGTACGGCGAGGAGCGTTGGCTTGAGGAGTTGCAGCGCGAGCTGCAAGGGAAGACGTATCGGCCCCAGCCCGTGAGGAGGGTGCTGATACCCAAGCCAGGGGGAGGCGAGCGGCCTCTGGGTATCCCCACGATCAGAGATCGTGTGGTCCAGACGGCGGCGAAGCTCATTCTGGAGCCAATCTTCGAGGCCGACTTGAGCGAGGCTGCCTACGGGTACCGACCCGGACGCAGTGCGGTGGATGCGGTCAAGGAGGTTCATCAGGAGCTGAAGCAGGGGCGAACCCAAGTGGTCGATGCGGATCTCTCGAAGTACTTCGACACGATTCCCCACGCGGAGCTGATGAAGAGCGTCGCGAGGAGAGTTGCGGACAAGGCGGTGCTGCATCTTTTGAAGATGTGGCTGAAGGTGCCTGTGGAAGAGAGGGACGAGCAGGGACGCCCGAAGTACAGCGGAGGCAAGCGCTCGAAGCAGGGGACACCGCAGGGCGGTGTCATCTCACCGCTGCTGGCGAACATCTACATCAACCGGTTGCTGAAGGTGTTCGCCCAGAGCGAGCTGATGAAGAGGAGCGGAGCGAAGATCGTCAACTACGCCGATGACTTCGTGGTGGTAGCCCGCAAGGGAGCCACAGAGGTGTTGGCGCAAGTGAAGAGGTGGCTCGCTGGGATGAAGCTGACGCTCAACGAGACGAAGACGAGCATTCGCGATGCGCGGAAGGAGCATTTCCGCTTTCTGGGGTACGAGCTGGGGCCACTGGTCTACAAGAAGACCGGCCAGAAGTACCTGGGAGCCCGACCTTCGAAGAAGGCAATGGAGCACGCCCGAGGTGAAGTGAGCCGAATCCTCCGGCGCGGCAGGACGGAGCGCTGGGAGGAGATAGCGGGCGAGCTCAACCTGTTCCTGCGAGGGTGGGCGACGTACTTTGCCTACGACTCGTCGATGCACGCGTTCAACGTGCTGGACTGGCACGTCACAGAACGGGTGAGGAACTTCCTGAGCAGGAGGCACGAGATGGCGCGAGCTACGTCACGCTTCAAGTACAACGAGGTGCACCGGAACCTTGGAGTACTGGAGGTACGTGCGCTCCTGCGCTGAGACGCGTCGCGTGAAACCTGTCCGAGAGCCGGATGCAGGAAATCTGCACGTCCGGTTCGATGAGCGGCGTGGAGGAAACGGACCGTGGGTGAGACTCGGCGAGAGGGCGAGCGAAAGTGGACCCTCGCAGCAGGCGCTGACGAACCCGAGCGGCACCGCGCCTCCCGTCGACTCTACCCCTCCAGCGGGGATGAAAACGGGACGAGACGGGACGGAGCGGGGGAACTATCTGGTGTGAGATCAAGGCGTTAGCCGGTAACAGCGCGACCTGCTTAGGGTTTTGCTTCCGCCTTGCTGCGGGTTCGATTCCCGCCGCCTCCACTCCTCATCTCCCGCTGCGGAGCTTGGCCACCTCTGGCCGTGCGCGCGTCCTCAGCGCGCCGGCTTCGGGACGTGCTGATCAAAGAACAGGGCACGGCTGCGAGCGAGAGAGGAGATGGAGCGCCTGGCGTGCGCCGCAGCAGCCATGCCCAGTCTACCCGCGGCGTCCTCGCCCTCTTTGGCACCTTGGCAGCGGCTGCTGGCCACTTCACCTTCACGCTCATGCATGAGGGGGAACCGTGCCGGAGCCCATGGCTCACGAGAGGAGACTGGCGGATGAAGACGCTACACACATGGACAGTGACCCTCTTCGGTATCCTTTCAACGGTCTTCTTGACGACGGAGGCGTCAGCGCAGCCGCCCCCCTCGGTCAAGGCGACCCACGTCGTACTGGTGCACGGCGCCTGGGCGGACGGCTCGAGTTGGAGCGAAGTCATTCAACGGTTGCAAGCTGCCGGGTTGCAGGTGACTTCGGTGCAGAATCCACTGACATCGCTCGCCGATTCCGTCGCCGCGACGCGACGGGCCTTGGCGGTGCAGAAGGGCCCCACCGTGCTGGTCGCCCACTCTTGGGGGGGGACCGTCATCAGTGAGGTAGGGACCGACCCAAAGGTGACGGCGCTCGTGTACGTGGCCGCTCGCGCACCCGATGCGGGCGAGGACTTCGTCGCCCTCTCCCAAAAGTACCCCACCACGCCCGTGCGGGCCGGCGTCCAGGAGCGCGAGGGCTTCACCACCATCTCCGAGGACCCCTTTCTCAAGTACTTCGCGAACGGTGTCTCGCGCGAGAAGGCGAAGATCCTGTATGCCGTGCAACAGCCGGCTGCGGCCTCGCTGTTCGCGGAGAAGACCACCGCGGCCGCCTGGCACTCCAAGCCGAGTTGGTATGCGGTGTCGAAGCAGGATCAGACCATCGCGCCGGACCTCCAGCGCTTTCTGGCACACCGCATGAACGCCTCAACCGTGGAGTTGGAGGCAGGCCACCTGTCCCTGGTCTCACACCCACAGGACATCGCCAAGCTGATACTGGCGGCTGCCGGTCACCGCAAGTAGCGGCGTGTTGGCGTAAAGAGCGCCTTGCATGTCCGCCGGAAGACGGCTAGCCAGCGCTCCGGTCATTCCCGCGCCTGTCGAACGCCCCGTGCTGAGCCACCCTCAAGATCGCCGTGACTTGGCATGCCTCGGCCTGATGGTCGTGGTGTACGGCCTCGTGCTGGGGCCGGTGCTGCACGCGGTGGCCGACCACGCGGGAGAGCTGGACCTTCCGGAGGCGGCGCAGGAGTGGGTGGATCCCCCTGGCGCGATGGGGGCTCAGAGCCCTCCCACGGAGGACGAGTCCAGCGAAGCAGAGGGGCTCGGACACGGCCACGCGGTGGACGGCCACGGCCATGAGCACGGGCACTCGCACCGCCATGGAAAGGGCAAGCCGCACCGCCACGCCTGGGGGGCCGTGGAGCACCTGCAGGCGGTGGCGTTGTCGCAACCCCTCCTGTTGTTGCCAGCAGTTCGTTGGGAGCGGCTCCACGCCGTAGCGGCCCCTCGCCGCGAGTGGGTGCCAGTCGCTCCGCTTCGTCCCACCGCGATGCCTCAAGGCCCCTAGGAGCAGCCCCGCTGTTGTCACGGGCTGTCTTCTGTCTCTTCTTCCATCCTTGAGGTCTCTCATGTCACGCCTTTGCGTGGCCCGCCGGGCCATGCTCGCTGCGCTTTTGTGCGCGGCCTCGCCGTCCTTTGCTCAGTCCCCAGAAGCGTCTCTCCCTCCGGAGGCAGTTCCTGCCTCGCCTCCGCCCACTCCAGAAACACCTCCGCCACCCCCACCGGCCGAGCCTCCTGCGCCGGCTGTTTCCGAGGAAGTCTCCGCGCCCACCCCCCCGGAGACTCCCAGCCGGCTGGAGACAACCATTACGTCTCGGAGGTCCTTCACCGCGGCGTCATCGACGACGGTGCGGGATCGCGACTTCCTGCTGCGCCCCCACCCACGTCCCGTGGACATCCTGCAAGTCGTCCCCGGCCTCTACGCGAACCAGCACGCGGGAGGGGGCAAGGCGAACCAGTACTTCCTGCGCGGATTCGACGCGGACCACGGCACGGATGTGGCGCTCTTCGTCGACGGCGTGCCCGTGAACATGGTGAGCCACGCGCATGGCCAGGGGTACGCGGATCTCAACTGGCTCATCCCCGAGCTCATCGAGCGGGTGGAGGTGGCCAAGGGCCCGTACTTCGCCCGGTTCGGAGACTTTGCCACGGCGGGGGCGATCAACCTCGTGACGCGGCGGCACTTCGAGAAGAGCCAGGTGACGCTGAGCGGTGGCTCGTTCGACACGTGGCGAGGGCTCTTCATCGCCGCCCCAGAGGTCGAGGGCTGGGATCCGATCATCGCGGCGCAGGTGTACGGGACGAACGGCCCGTTCGACTCTCCCGAGAAGCTTCAGCGCTTCAGTCTGTTCACCCAGGTCACCCGGGACGTGTCGGATCGCGCGTCGCTGTCGCTCCGGCTCATGTCCTACGGCAGCGGATGGAACGCGAGCGGGCAGGTTCCCTTGCGCGAGGTGCGTGCGGGCCGGCTCAGCCGCTTCGGGACGATCGATCCCACGGAGGGAGGAAACTCCCAGCGGCACAGCCTCTCCGCGACCTATAGCGCGCGCACCGGCGAGGAGGGGGAGGTGCGCGTGGAGGCGTACCTCGTGCAGTACCGGCTCAACCTCTTCTCGAACTTCACGTTCTTCAGCCGGGATCCGATCAATGGAGACATGATCGAGCAGCACGACGCTCGGACGATGGCGGGGCTCCAGGCCAGCTATCGCTTCCGGCACCAGTGGAGGGGGCTGTCCTTCGAGACGACATTCGGTACGCAGCTGCGCACCGACTCGATTGAGAACAGCCTCTTCAACGATCGCGCGCGCGAGCGCCTGGCGCCCGTGGTGGACGCGAGCGTGCGCGAGGGGAGCCTCGGGCTGTACGCCCAGGAGGACATCATCCTCACGCCCTGGCTGCGCACGGTGCTGGGCGTGCGAGGGGATCTCTTCGGCTTCGACGTGGATGACAAGCTGGAGGATCTCACCACACAGGACACGAAGACCTCTGGGGTGCGGCAGGCCTCGCGCATCTCGCCCAAGGCGAGCCTCGTCTTCGGAGCCATTCCGGAGACGGAGCTGTACCTCAACGCGGGTGCGGGCTTTCACTCGAATGACGCGAGAGGGGTGGTGCGCCAGCCGGATCCGGTGACGCCGCTGACCCAGGCGCGCGGCTACGAGCTGGGCGCGAGGACGCGGCTGTTCGACGTGCTGGACCTGGCCGGCTCGGTCTTCCTGTTGGATCTGGACAGCGAGCTGGTGTGGGTTGGGGACGAGGGTTCCACGGAGGCGCGAGGCCCCACGCGGCGGCGAGGCTTGGAGGCGGAGGCACGGCTGCGCATCCTGCCGTGGCTCTTCGCGGACGCGGATCTCACGGTGTCTCGGGCCACCTTCGTGGGGAACGCGGGGAACGCCGATGCAGTGGCGCTGGCACCGACGCTGATCCTGGCTGGCGGAGTGTCAGCGCGGCATCCGAGTGGCGCATATGGCCGCATCGGGGCGATCCACCTGGGAGATCGGCCTGCCACGGAGGATCGCTTCCTCACGGCGGAGGGCTTTACCCGGGTGGACGTGACCGCGGGTTACCGAGGCTCCTGGTTCGAGGTGACGCTGGGGCTCCAGAACCTGCTGAACACGGAGTGGCGCGAGGCTCAGTTCGCCAACGTCTCCCGGCTGCCGGACGAGACGGGACCGGAGAGCTGTCCAGCGGGAACGCGCCCGGCTGGGGAGGACACCTTCGAGGGGTGTGAGGATCTGCACTTCACACCCGGCGCGCCGTTCAACGCCCAGGCCACCGTCAGCTTCTTCTTCTGACGCCCTGTTGTTTGGCCATGGAGACGCCGAGTCTGTGTCACACTCCGGAGTCTCCATGGCCCTTCCGCTAGAGGTCCTCCACGATGAGCAGCTCGGCCAGCGCTCTCTCCGGAGCCTCCGCGCTTTTGCTGCGGGGGAAGTGCTCACACCGTTTCGCGCTCTGGCCACGTACGATCGCCCGGCCCAGCTGACGCTCCAGGTCTCCGAGGACGAGCACATCACGCTCTTGCCCTCGGTCCTCACGTTTACCAATCACAGCTGCCATCCCAACGCCTTCTTCGACGTCGAGCAGTGGCAGGTGGTCGCGCTCAAGCCCATCGCAGCGGGCGAGCCGATCACCTTCTTTTATCCCTCGACCGAGTGGACGATGGCGGAGCCCTTCGACTGTGCCTGCGGGAGCCCTCACTGCCTCCGGAGGATCGCCGGGGCTTCGCAGCTGCCGGAGCACTCGCTCCAGGGACAGCGCCTCAACCCCCACATCACGCGGCTCCTACAGCGGGCTTCGCGCCAGCGCTGAAGGCGCTCAGACCTTCTGCCGCTCCTCATGGATGCGCCTCTCCAGGAAGGGCGAGAAGTGCCCCGCGTACTTCTCCTGGAGATCCGCCCGCCTCCAATCCTGCGCGCTCAGGGCCTTCCGGCACAGAGGGCTGCCGCACTTGCAGGCCCAGTTCTCGGAGTAGGACACCTCGGGCTCATAGTCGAACCAGGTGGCGAACTCCGTGGTGATCTCCTCGCCCGCCTGGATGGGGCGCCGAGCCACTATGGTCACCTCATCAATGAGCCAGGCCGTCGGATCGCACGAGTGGTTGAGGTAGACATCCAGGGCCTCGCGGGTGTCCGAGCGGGGGAGGGCGAGGTACTCGGCCTCGCTGATGGCGACCACCGTCTCGGCCCGGTACTGGGAGTAGTCGATGGTCTTCCGGTCCACCACCTGGCCGCCCCAGACCATGAGCACGGTGCCCTCGGGGATGTCGCGGGTGGCGAAGAGCCCTTTCCCGTCGATGGGCGAGGGCTTGACGCTCACGCGCTCATCGGCCCAGGTGTGAGGCAGGTAGCTCTTCCGACTCATGATTCTCCCGCTGAGAAAGCACCCCTATCATGCGCCCATGAAACTGTGCGTGCTGTTCCCCTCCTACGAGCAGTCCAGCTCCCCGTTCAAGGGGTTCGATCCGGTTCAGGATCCCTCCCGGTTGATGCCGGAGCAGGACTGGGAACGGAGCCCGATCCACAAGGCCACCGCCGTGCAGACGGTCCGGAAGCTGGCCCAGCGCGGCTTCGACGTCTTCATCAACATGTGCGATGCGGCGTGGGATGAGGATCTGCCGGGGCTGGAGGTGGTCATCGAGCTGGAGCGGCTCGGCGTAGCGTACACGGGCCCCACTCCGGAGTTCTATGAGCCGACCCGACAGTGGCTCAAGGGCGTCTGTCACCGCATCGGCGTGGACACGCCTCGGTATGCGTTCGCCGGCCAGCGCGCCGAGGCCGAGCGGGCCGCCAAGGCGCTGCGCTTCCCGCTGATCGTCAAGCACCCGAACGGCTACGGCAGCATCGGCCTGACCCAGGGCTCCCGGGTCGAGACGCGCGAGGCGCTGCTCGACAGGGCCGAGCACATGGTGTCGCAGTACGGGGCCGCGCTGATTGAAGAGTTCGTCGAGGGCCCCGAGTTCACCGTGCTGGTCGCCGAGCCCGGCATCGGAGAGCTGCTCCCCCGGGTCTACATCCCCATGGAGATCCGCTTCCCCGAGGGAGAGACCTTCAAGCACTTTGATCTCAAGTGGTCGGACTATGAGCAGATGGGCATGCGGCGTGTGGCGGATCCGGTCCTGGAGGGGCGGCTGAGGCAGCTGGCCCAGCGCGTCTTCACCGCGACGAAGGCGGTGGGGTATGCGCGCCTCGATGTCCGCATGGGGCCGGACGGGCGGCTGTTCCTGCTGGATGTGAACCCGTCCTGCGGCGTCTTCTACCCACCGGGTGAGTTCGGCAGTGCGGACCTCATCCTCTCGCAGGATCCCGCGGGGCAGCGAGGCTTCCTGGAGCACATCATCGCGTGCGCCCTGCGCCGTCAGGCGGCACGCCGTCCCCGGTTCCGGACCGAGTACGGCCAGCCCGGTGGCTATGGCCTGGTGGCCGCGATGAACCTGGCCGCCGGTGAGCGCATCCTCGTGGGCGAGGAGCGTGCCCACGTCCTGGCGAGCCGTCAGCACCTCGAGAAGACCTGGGCCGATTGGCAGCGCGCGATGCTGCCGCAATGGGCGTATCCGGTCTCGGAGGGCGTCTTCGCGGTCGGAGGCGAGGCTCCTCAGGAATGGTCGCTCCTCAACCACTCGTGCGATCCGAACGCCTGGAACGAGGGACTCGACTGCGTGGCGCGCCGGCCGATCCAGGAGGGAGAGCCCATCACGATCGATTACGCCACCCTCTATGGACCGGGGATGGCGGAGTTCCGGTGCGAGTGCGGCAGTCCGCGGTGCCGCGGCGTCATTCGTGGCGCGGACCACCTGGAGCCGTGGATCGAGGAGCGGTACGGCGATCATGTCTCGCCGTACGTGAGGCAGGCGCGGGCCCGCCGCTGATCAGAAGCATCCCGAGAGCCCCGTGAAGAAACCTCCCTGGGGCGTCGCGCCGAGGAGGGGCACCATGCGGGGACCCGTGCTGGCGGAAGGGCCCGGCCCCGCCGCGCTGGCGCTGCGCAGGTTGAAGGCATGCGAGAGCTCATAGCCCACGACGGCGCCAGTGATGGGCCAGAGGATGAGGCTGACGATCCATCCTGCGGTGCTCCCCGTGGCGTACCCCGAGAGGAAGCCAACGCCTGTGCCCAGCACGCTGCCGGCCATGGTGGGGAGAAGCTCGCCCCGGCCCGACATTCCGTCGGCGAAGCCTTCGACGCCGTAGGGGATACCCACGAAGGCGGCGGGGACCATGACGAAGAGGAGCGGGAGGAGGCACACCTCGCCCGACTTGCAGTTCACCTCGCGGAGCGCGGGCGCTCCTGAGAGGAGGCCCGAGAGTCCCATGACCGCGCCTCCGAGCACGCCTCCGGTCGACTCCACCAGGATGCGCGAGAAGATCGGATCGGGAGGCAGCTCGTTCTCGGGCCGGTACTGGTAGGGGATGCTCTCGCCCTGGGGCAGTGGGGGGGGAGAGGGTTCCTCCTGGGGCAGTGGGGGAGGGGTGAGTTCCTCGGGAGCTTGGGCCGCCGAGACGCTCCCCATGAGCAGGGAGAGGCTCAGCACGAAGGGGTGGAATCGCACCCGGCCAGTCTACGCCCGGACAGGCAGACATGCGGCCCGCTTGATGCGTACCGCTCCTCCAAGAGCCGCGGGGGCCCTTGGCGTCCTGGCTGCTGCTGTCCGTGCCTGGGGCCCCCAGGGTGAAGAGAGCGCAAGCCAGGAGAAGCCAACATGCAAGACCAAGAGATGACGCAGTCGTGGTCCGGTCTGGGGGTTGGGACGGATCGGGAGACCTTCTTGAGGCATGTCGCCCAGCAGCTTCCGGATTACTCCGCCGAGCAGGCCGTCGAGGCCGTGTTCTGTGCGCTGACCCAGCGGCTGCCAGGAGGAATCGTCCAGCAGCTCATGGAGCAGCTCACGCCAGACGTGCGCGAGCTGGTGGGGCGCTGCCAGAAGCGCGGTGATGCGCCGCCGACGAAGCTCGACCGGGACGACTTCTACCTGCATGTGGCCAACCACCTGAACGCCGAGCCGGAGAACATGCGGTTGGTGCTCCACGGCGTCTTCGCGGCGCTCCACACGCAGATCACCGAGGCCGAGTCCGAGAAGATCGCCAGCCAGCTCCCCGACTATGTGAAGGGCACGTGGCTGAACTCGCGGCGAGGCGTGGATCGGCCGTACTGAAGCCCCGGGCCTGCGGGTAGGCTAGGAGGCCTCTCATGACCTTGGATGCCAGCTCGCAGCTCCTGAGTCTCGCCCACCGGAAGTCGGAGCTCCGGGAGGTGCGCCGCGACGATCTCGTGGAGCTCCGTGCCGCCGCCACCGGCCTGGTCGATGGCCACGGACGCACCACGCCCGCGCTCCAGGAGGCGCTCTACGAGATAGAGCGGCTGCTCCGGCCTCGCTTCGACCCCGGGGCCGCCGCTGCCTTCCAGAGCTGGGTGGCCAGCGTCGGAGCCCGGATGCGCGGCCTCATCGCGATGCCTGAAGAGGAGACGCCGTACTGGCAGCTCCTCCCCAACCCCCTGGCGGCCTATCGCTCCACGCCCGAGCTGCCCACGGAGGTCGACCTGCTCATCATTGGAGCGGGCCTCACGGGGGCGTCGGCGGCCTACCACGCCCTTCCGCTGGTGCAGGCGGGCCAGCGCGTCGCCGTGGTTGACCTGGCGGATCCGGCCAGCCAGGCCAGTGGACGGAATGGCGGCAACTTCGAGCTGATCCCCGAGAACTTCCTGGGGCCCTACGAGGGGCTCGTCCGGGAGCGGTACAAGTTCCTGCGGGTGACGCGCCCGGGGCTGCAAGAGGCGGAACTTCGCGAGCAGGCGGAGCGGCAGGCGAGGCTGGTGGTGGGCTTCGGGCTGCGCAACAGCGAGCGCTTCCGCCGGATCGTCACCGAGGAGCGGATCGACTGTGACTACTCGCCCCACGGCTGGCTGCGCGTCGCGGAGACCGCCGAGGAGGAGGTCGCGCTGAGGGAGGAGGTGGCGCTCGTTGGGAACGAGGAGTTGCTGGTGTACTGGAGCCCCGAGAAGATCTTCGCGGAGGTGGGGCTGCGATCCTATTTCGGCGGCCGGTGCGCGCCCAAGAGCGGCAACTACCACCCGCGCAAGTTCGTCTGTGGCGTGCTGGGCAAGGCCCTGGAGCGGGGCGTGGGGCTCTACACCCGGGTGCGCGTTGACAACATCGTGACGGGGGCGGGGCCTGATCCCATTGTCTGCACCTCGGAGGGAGATATCCGCGCCCGGCGGGTGATCGTCGCGACCAACGCGTTCACCTCGCACCTGTTCCCCGAGCTCGAGCAAATCGCCTGCTTCCAGAGCCAGATCCTCAACCTGGAGCACGTCGAGGATCGCCTGAAAGGGATGACGGTCACCGAGAAGAAGGGGGATCTCTATTACAACTTCCCTGGTGCCTCGCGGTACGTGGACGCGCAGGGCGTGCGGCGCGGCATGCTGCACGTGGGCGGAGGGCTGGATCGGCCCGCGCCTCCGCCGGAGGATCTCCAGCGCTCGATGGCGGTGCTGGGACTGGTGAAGGCTGGGACGGACCGGCGCTTCCCGGACACGCGGGGACAACCTCCCTCGCGCGTGTGGACAGGGCCCATGGCCTTTACGCCCGACCGGCTGCCGGCGCTGGGCTTCTTCCGCCGCAGCGGGGCGGATCCCCAGAGCCTCGTGGTGGCCGCGGGCTTCAACGGGTACGGGGGCAGCTACTGCGTGGAGGCCGGGTACACGGCCGTCGAGATGCTTGCGGCAGGGCGGGCGCTCCCGGAGGTGCCCGAGGACGTCTTCTCGCCCCACCGCCTGCTGCTCTGAACCCCGCAAATGGAACAGGCGCGAGAGGAGAGGGGGCCCTCCTTCCCGCGCCTGACCGGGACTTCAACGCCGAGCGGAGCTCAGTCCTCCCAGGCGTCGTTCTCGAACTTGAAGGACGCGCCGATCTTCGAGACGATCTGGTTCATGAAGTGATCGTCGCCGATCTTCTTCGTCTGCTGCTCAATGACGGCGTCCTTGAGGGCGCTCTTGATGGCCTCGGTGGTCGCCTCTTCGCTGGCGTTCGGGTGCGCCTTGATCCACTCGGTGATGGCCTTCTCCGCCTTCTCACCCGCGGGCTTCGTGTACTTCTCGCCCATGTCCTTGCCGTAGACGTCCTTGGCCTGGGCAAGAGCCTCCTGCATCTCCGGCGTCAGCTTGAACTGGCCGTTCTGCAGCAGATCCTTAGCCTCGAAGGTGGCAGACGCGGCCTGCTGCGTCCCCGTCCCTGCACTGCGAACTCCATCGACACCCATGATGAGCCTCCTGCAATCTTTTAAAAAGAACCGCTATCCCAGGGATTCTCGCCTGATCCTGAGAAGAGTTGCCTGGACTTCACCTCTACGGAGGCAAGTACCCGATCTTCCAGGGGTTGTTCGTCCATGGCCCGGAGCGTCATTTCTTGCACGGAGGAATTCCCGGAAACTTTCCTGAGCGGTGCGTCGATACTCAGGGCGGATACGGATGTGCCCAGAGCTGGGTGACTGCCTCGCGGAGATTTCGATCATGTCGCGCAACATCAGCAAATTCGACACGCTCGACGCGCTCAGCTCGCTGTACAGCAACGATGCGACCAACGAGCTGAAGGCCCACCTGGACAAGCTCCCGCCGGAGCAGAAGAACCTGGTGTCCGTGCAGCTCGAGCTGCAGCGCATGCAGGAGCTGACGCAGCTGATCGGCACGGTGATGAAGGACGATCAGGAGAAGTCCGTCATCCAGAACTTCGCGGTCTGATCTTCCCTACGGAAGGTGTTGAACGCCGCCCCGCCGACCGGGCCCAGCGGCGTCAGACGCCGCTGCCGAACGCGCTCGACAGGTAGGCCCGGGAGTCGGCGATGGACTCGTCGATGATGCGGGTCGCCTCGCAGGCGTCCTCCGGCTTGTGGTTGGCTTGCACCTGCAAGCGGAAGCGCGAGGAACCCGTCGGCGTCACCGGGAACTCCACCATGAACGCCAGCACGCCCCGGTCGAAGATCAGCCGGTTGGCGGTACGCGCCAGCTTCTCGTTGCCGATCAGCAACGGGACGATGGGGGAGGGCGAGCCCATGCACGTCAACACCCGCCGCGTCAGCTCGTCCCGCAGGGCGTGAATCGCCTGGAAGAGGCGCCCGCGCAGCTCGTCGCCTCGGACCGTGAGGCCAGGAAGCTGCCGTTGGACGCGAAGATCTTCGAGAAGGCTGGGCGGGCGCGCGCCGACGGGAGCAGCCGACGCCTGCGCAGGGTGAGTGACGAGAACCTACCTTGGAGGTAGGATGACCAAGAGCCTATGCCGAACTCCTTCCAGCCCTCGCTCCACCCTGCGGCGCTTCCTCCCGGCACCCCCGTGGGCCCCTTCCGTGTCGTGGGTTGGGCCGGCCGCGGCGTCAACGGCGCCGTGTACCGCGCCGTGCGCATCGGCCATGAGCACCTGCCGCCCGTGGCCCTCAAGGTCGCCGTGCTCGCCGAGGACCCGCGCTACCAGCGCGAGCAGGACCTGCTGTTCCGCTCGCTCCACCCGCACATTCCCCAGCTCATAGGCACGGGCCACTGGGTGAGCCCCTCCGGCGCCCGGCACCCCTTCATCGCCATGGAGTGGGTGGATGGCGTGACACTCTACGAGTGGGGCCGCGTGCACAGCCCCTCGGCGGCGCAGCAGTTGCGGCTCCTGGCCCAGGCGGCGCTCACCCTCCAGTACCTCCATGCCCAGGACGCGCTCCACCGGGACTTCAAGGGCGACAACCTCCTGGTGCGCCGCTGGGACAGCCGCCTGTTCCTCATGGACTTTGGCTCCAGCATCTCCCCCGGCGCCGACACCCTCACTCCGCAGCAACTGCCTCCGGGCACTCCGGCGTACCGCTCCCCCGAGGCCTGGCTCTTCAGCCTCGACGCGCGCAACGCCTCCGAGCGCTACCAGGCCCGGCCCGCGGATGATGTGTTCGCCCTGGGCGTCACCGCCTGTGTGCTCGCCACCGGCAGGTACCCGGAGATGGGTGTGCCTCGGAAAGACGTGAAGGGACGCGCGGTGCTGGATGCGCTCAAGCTGCCGCGCGCCTTGTTCTCCGCCCAGGTGGCGCCGCCGCTGCGTGAGCTGATTCTGCGCATGCTCACGATTCTGCCTGAGCAGCGCCCCACGGCGGCCGAGCTGGTCCCCGCGCTGGAGCGGGCAGCGGATGCGCTGCACTCCGCGTCCCCGAGCGTGCCCGAGCCCGAAGCAGACCGAGGGGGAACGCGGGAGGCTCCACTCTCCACCTCCGGGCCCGTGTGGCGGCCGTGGCTCGTGGTGGCCGCGGGCGCCCTGGGCCTGTGGGCCGGAGCCCTCGTGCAGCAGGAGCCGCCGCCGGTTCGCGAGGAGCCTTCCCAGGCTACCGCCGCCGTGCCCCTGAGCGCCACGCAGGAAGCGGCCAAGACGGAGACTGCGGGGCTCGGGGAGGCGGCCTCGGATCTGCCACAGCAGGTCCCTTCGCCCGGCTCGGAGCGCGCGGTGGCCGAGAGCCTCCCCGAGCTCTCCGAGGGACAGGCCCAGCCCGACAAGAAGGGCCGCTGCCCTCACCCCCATCAGGTGGTGCTCAACGGAGGCTGTTGGGGGCGCCTGAAAGGGAGCCGAGGGGAGTGTGAGGCCGTGAATGGCCAGATGTACCAGCAGGCGTGCTACGTGCCCGTCTATCCCGGCAAGCAGGGGCGTCCGTCCACCTCAGGCGCGGGCCTGCCCCCTCCACGGTAAGAATCCGCCTCTGCCTGCCTCAATGGGAGGTCATCGCCACGAGTGGTGAACAGGCGCTCGATGGATTCTGAGCAATCACTGTCGGCGGATCTGGGCGTGCGCTCACTGCCAACTGGTTGGCAGTGTCGATCCGGGCCGGTGGCTGGTACCAACTGGTTGGCAGTGTCGATCGGTCGGTTCCGAGCGAGAAATAGGTGCTCTACGACGACATGGCTTTGGAGCGAGTCATTCGACGTGGATCGCCCTTGGCTCAATCGTCCGGACTCGCCCAGCACCGTCACCAGCACGTCGGTGGGTGCCACCTTCTGCAGCCGCTTCACCAGCTCCCTCATGGACGGATCCCTGCCCACAATCCCGTCGAAGGGCGCTGACTGCGGGTCATCAGACACCGGCTCGGACACCAGCTCCGTCTCGCCCACGCGCAGCACGGTGTTCAGCGGCACCTTCGCCTCGAACAGGCGCACCCCGTCCAGGAGCGTGCCGTTGGTGGAGTTCAAGTCCTGCACGTGGAAGCCCTTCTCCCCCTGTGTCACCCGCAGGTGCCGGCTCGAGATGAACTTGTCCTGGATGACCACCTCGTTGCTCGGGTCCTTGCCCACGGTGATGCTGCCGGAGCCCAGCGGATGGAGTTGCTCGGTGTTTCCTTGCTTCACGCGCAGCTGGGCGGGAGCGAGGCGCTCCTGCGGGAGTTCGGGGGACTGAAGGTGGGTGCGGCGGCCGGTCTGGGTGGGCGCCGCCTCGGCCGCAGTGCCCCGCTCGCGGAATATCGCGCGCCACGCGCCCAGCTGCAGGTCCATTTCATCCGGCAGCTCGCCAACTCCGGCATGGCCCCACCTGATGCAGGCTCTCCCGTTATAGGCGAGGTGCCCGGTGGACGCTGCCAACCGGTAGGTACCGTGAAGCGGCTGCTTCCGACTGGTCGGAACCATGAAGCGGCTGCTTCCGACTGGTCGGAACCATGAAACGGCGCTTCCGACTGGTCGGAACCATGAAACGGCGCTTCCGACTGGTCGGAACCATGAAACGACGCTTCCGACTGGTCGGAACCATGAAACGGCTGTTGCCCACCGGTGGGTACCGTCGACGGGCACAGTCCGCGATCGCGGACGGTCCCTGTCGTGTGCGGCAAAACCTACTCCAGTGAATTCAACAGGTTGGCACCATGCGTCGAGGCGCCCGGAGCTGCCACCTTTCGCGCAAGCCCTTGTCATTCCAGCGCTTTTTGGGGGGGCCGTCTCCCAACGCGGACGAATCGTCCGCGATCGCGGACTGTGTTGGGGGGCCTCTGCGCTCAAGTGCCTGTTTTCACTGGATGACAGTGATTGGTACGGAACCTGCCATGGGGGGGCTCAACCGCAACGTCCCAAACGCTCGCGGCCGGGAACGCAATCATGCGTGCCCAGTAGGGGAAACCTCCCATGTTCAGCCTGTTGAAGTTCAAGGAAGCCGCTCGTACCACCTCGGTGAGCACCGACGTCCAGCGCACCGCCATCCCGGAGGGCACCACGTTGGAACAGCTGGGCGCCGAACTGCGCCAGCTGTACGCGAATGAGAACACTGACCACCACCGGATGGGCGAAATCTACAACCACATCGTGGACAAGAAGCTGGCGGAGAAGGCCGGGTACAAGGACGCGCGGGACTACTTCAGCCAGCAGTTCGCGGACCTGTCGCAGTCGGTGCTGAGCATGTACGGGGCGGTGGCCGCGGAGTTCAGCGAGCCGGTGGCGCGGCGCTTCGGCGTCACCTGCCTGTACCTGCTGCTGGGCTACACGGAGGCAGCGGGCCTGGAGCCCCACCGCGCCGAGCCGGGCCCCACCCTCATCGACGTGCCGGACGAGAAGGGGCATGTCACCTCCAAGCCCTTCGGGCAGTGCAGCATGGAGGAGATGCGCCGGGCGCTGCGGGGCAAGCGCAAGCCGGCCTCCAGCAAGCCACTGCCGCCAGAGGTGGAGGCGCGCGCCGAGCGGTACGCCGAGGCGGTGGCTCAGCGCTTCCCGCAGGGCAAGGGCACTCGGGTGAAGGTGGTGGTGCGCAACGAGAAGGGCAAGGCGGTGATGGACTTCAAGGGCGTCCCCGAGGACCAGTTGGAACTGCTGGCCGAGGCGCTCCTGGCGAAGCCGCCGTCCGCGCCCCCGGTGTCCTAACGCCAAGCCGTTGAACCCAGGCCCCGCGTTCCTGCACCGAGGGACGCGGGGCTGTTTCTTTCGCAGGTACGCCGCCGCTCAAGGGATGTTCAACTTCGTGATGAAGGCGTCCGTCGCGCCGCCGGCGTAGGAGTAGACATTGGTCGGAAAGTTGCCCGAGTTGGTATCGCCTGTGACGTAGACGTTCTTCGAGGAGTCCAGCGCGATCTCCCGCCCATATTCCGAATAGCTCCCGCCCAGATAAGTGGAGTACCCGATCGCGTTTCCCGAGGGGCTGATCTGGGTGATGAAGGCGTCATGTCCACCCCAGTTGGTGGGCTGGAACGCATTGGATGTCACGGGGAAGTTCGTGGAAGAGGTATGCCCCGCCACGTAAGCCGTGCCTGAGCTGCTGTCCACCGCGATGCTTCCATAGGCATCTTCGTTGCCACTCCCCCCCAGATAGGTGGCGTAAGCAAGCCCTCCCGAGGGATACAGTTTCGCCACATAGCGGTCGA
This sequence comes from Hyalangium minutum, assembly GCF_000737315.1. Classification (GTDB taxonomy): domain Bacteria; phylum Myxococcota; class Myxococcia; order Myxococcales; family Myxococcaceae; genus Hyalangium; species Hyalangium minutum. Next base: position 225,000 of record NZ_JMCB01000010.1, on the reverse strand, counting down.
AGGCTCCACCGAATGCTGTCTGGGCCGCGCCGGGCGTCACCGGGAAGTTGCTCCCCGTGATGCCCGTGACGTAGGTGTTGCCAGCGCCATCGGCCGCGATGCCAATGCCATAACTCTGGCCACCCGGGCTGCCCAGATAGGTTGAGTAGATCAACCCCGTGCCTGAGGCGTTCAGCTTGGTGATGAAAGAGTTCGGGCCACCGGGAGGGGTGGACTGAACCGCGTTCCAGACGGGATAGTTGAACGATGCGGTCCAGCCCGTCACGTACGCATTTCCTGAACCATCCACCGCGATGTCTTGAGTGGTCTCGTGTTGCGTTCCGCCGAAGGCGATACTGTAGACAAAGGCCGTGCCACCCGAGTTCAACTTGCTGACGATGACGTCGACACCCTTGGCGCTATCGCCGGAATATTGTCCCAAGAGGTAGGCATTCCTCAGGGAGTCCACGGCGACGCCATTGAGCACCCACGGCACGGTGTTGTAGTAGACGAATGCCGAACCACTGGGATTCAGCTTCGCCACGATGCTTTGGCCGTTCGAGATCTCCGCGACGACGTAGGTGTTTCCAGAGCTATCCACTGCGATGTCTCTTGCGTCCCCATCGACAGAGAAATAGGTGAAATAAACAACTTGTCCCGTGGGGCTCATCTTGGCGACGAAGGGCTTGGCACCCCCGAATGAGGTGGTGGTGCCGACAACGTAGGCGTTACCCAAGGCGTCCGCCGCGACTGCGTAGCCCCAGTCATTTCCCGCGAAGCCCAGATAGGTCGAATAGCCCACGGTGGCGAGCGTTTGCGGAGCCTGAGGCTGAATCACGGCCTTGAAGGCACGGCAGGTGTCACCGCTGCAAGCAACGGTGGGATGCACCGCCAACGGCTCGGGCGACAACTCGCTGGTGACAACCGTCAAGAGCGCTCTGTCATCGTCGATGGGTCCACAAGAGCAGGCCAGGAGAGCGGCCACTGCAAATTGCACGGATTCCTTCAGGTGTCTTCCCCAGTTCATGATGGGTCCTCGCGCACGGGAGCGGTTCATTTCCGTAGGGCCGAGTGCTTGCCCCACGAACGAGATGAGCCCGCGAGGCGGAAAATCATGCAGATTTTCCGCCGCCAGCATGGGCGGTGGCCGTGGAATTCACCGGGCGGTCGAGGTCCAGCAGATGCCGGAGGGGTGATCCACCTCGTGGACTGCCGGATAGGCGCTCGTTCGCTCGCCTGGGACTCGTAGGGACGCTGACGCGGGCCGCCGGGGGCTGGGTCTGGATCTATCGCCATCCTCACTCTTCCCTGAGGAGGACTTTCTCGATGAAGCGTGAGCGTCTGCTGTGGGCATGGGGGTGGGTGACCCTCGGGATTGGAATCGGATGGGCCGCCGCACGCGTGCCGTGGGGTTCTCTCTCCCGCCGCAGGACGGGTCTCGGGCCGGCCCTGGAAGGCCCTGCCGAGAGCTGGCGGGGAAGTGGTCTCGCCGAGGACGTAGGGATGGACCTCCCGCGGGGTGAGGAGGGCCGGCCCGAAGAGATCAAGCAGCGCATGATGGAAGAGGCCGCGCGCGAGCTGGGGCTGCCCGAGCCCAACGAGCGGCGGTGATTCCAGGGGTGTTGACTTGGCAACAGTGCAGCGCCGAGCATCGCTGGGACACCCTGCATTGGAGTTCCCATGACGAGGCGGGCACTGCTCGCGGCCATCGCGGCTCTGTGGATGAGCTGCTCCTCGAAGACACCAGAGGCGACTTCGGTCAGGCCCGCGCAGACGGGCGAGGCGTGCATCCCCGAGGTGCCACGCGAGCAGCCCGCGCTTCCATGGAAGGACGTGGAGCAACTGTGCGCGCAGGCGGATCGCGGCCAGCCCTGGCCCGGGGCGGTGCCTCCGCTGGGGCCCGATTGGCTGCAGCAGTCGGACGCCTATGCGCTCCGGGTGAGGGACTTCCTGCGCAAGCTGGAGTACCGGCAGGCGCCGTACGCGTGGCTGAAGGACTCGACGTGGCGGCTCACCGGAGAGTTCGAGGGCTGCCCGTGCCCCGGTGAGTCCAAGAACTGCGGCGTGAACAAGGGGCCACACCCCGCCGTGCGCATCTACTACTCGCCGGAGGTCATCGCCTGGATGTGCAAGTACCGCCGGGGCGAGCACGAACTCCCGAACGCGGAGGACCTGCCGGTCGGGGCGATGATCATCAAGGAGATGATCGACCCGGGACAGGTGAACCTGGCGCGCGTGCCCGGCTCGGACGAGCTGTGGATCGCGCCGATGCCGGGCAAGCCCGCGAGCTGGTACGACGACGCGTTCAGCTCCTGGACGGTCGTCATCAAGGCGCCCGAGGCTTCGGCGGATGGGTGGTACTGGGCCTTCTTCGACAAGTCGAGCACGAGCAACCCACCCCTCTGGGACCGCACCGCGTTCGCGATGAAGCCGTACCCGGGGGAGGGGGGCAAGCCCGTGACGGCGCCTCCGCTGGCCAACCCGTGGCTGCCGACCTACTGGGGCTACTCGGTGAACGACGTGCAGTTCCCCAACTACGAGTTCGGCAACTACTGCGTGTACTGCCACGCGTCGGCGCAGGGGCAGTCGACGTTCTCGAGCTTCACCAACCTGCTGGGCCAGGAGATCCTCTACAAGTGGAGGCCCCAGCCCGCCTCGCCCAAGGACTTCGATGATCACCTCAAGGGAGCCATGGCGCAGGCCCCGGCGGCCCCCCAGAACAAGGAGCAGACCCAGATGGCGGGGCCTTTCCCGCTGCCACGCGAGTGGGGAGACCCGCTGCCCGGCTTCCGCCAGACGTTCCCGGAGCTGAACCCTCCTTTTGAGGAGGTCTGGGCCACGCGGCTGCCCGCGCAGACGTATGACCACGCGGTGTCTCGGCTGGGCGTAAAGGGGGTGCCTCCTCGCGAGCACCAGTTCCTGACCTCGGACCAGTGCCAGGGCTGCCACGAGGCGGGCGGCTCCGGGCAGCTGAAGCTGCCGTACATGGTGCGGGAGGTGAACCAGACACAGGTGGACCTGTCGGAGTGGGCGGAGTGGAGCGCCTCGCCCATGGGGCTCGCGGGCCGCGATCCCATCTTCCACTCGCAGCTGGAGCTGGAGCGCAACATCGCCACGGGAGAGCCGGGGCTGGCATCGATCAAGGACTGCATCGACAACACGTGCCTGCACTGCCATGGGGCCCCCGGGGCGCGGCAGTACAACATCGACACGGAGGGGAAGGGACCCGCGGGGGATCCGTGCGCGGCGTTCCTTCCTCCCAAGGCCGAGCGCGCGGAGACGAACTACGCGGGCGCCCTCTTCACGCAGGAGATGGTGTTCGCGTGGCGGGACGAGCGCCCGGAGCACGCGAAGTACGGCGGGCTGGCGCGGGATGGGGTCAGCTGCACGATCTGTCACCACATCGCGGACAAGGATCTCGATCCGAAGAACCTGTCGAAGACCTTCACGGGCAACTACCGGGTGGGGCCGCCGGACAAGCTTTATGGCCCCTTCCCGAACGAGTCCTCGAAGGAGGCGGTGCTCACCAAGCCGATGGAGAACGCGCTCAAGGTGACGCCCGAGCTCGGCAAGCAGATGCAGGGCTCGGAGCTGTGCGGCACGTGCCACACGGTGTTCCTGCCTGTGTTCACGGACCAGGGGAAGCTCGCGGGCACGTCCTATGAGCAGACCACGTACCTGGAGTGGCTGCTGAGCGACTTCACGACGCACAGGCCCGCGGGAGCGCCGGGAGGCAAGAGCTGCCAGGACTGCCACATGCAGGGCGACTACCACGGCCAGCCGATGAAGACGGGGATCGCCAACGTGCAGGACACGCGGTACCCGGCGGCGGACTTCCTGCTGCCCGCGGCGGAGGTGGACATCCCGGAGCGCCCCTACAACCGGCACAAGCTGTACGGGCTCAATGTGTTCCTCAACGCGTACGTGCAGCAGTACCCGCTGCTGATCGGCTACCGGCAGCAGGACTTCATGAACGGCAACGTGAAGGCGCCGCTGCTCACGGGGCTGGAGTCCGTGCTGGAGGTGGCGGCCAAGGAGACGGCGTCGGTGGGGCTGGATCGCGTGACCTGGACGCCCGAAGGGCTGGAGGCGGCGGTGACGGTGCAGAACCTCAGCGGCCACAATCTGCCGAGTGGCGTGGGGTTCCGGCGGCTGTTCCTGGAAGTGGCCGTGCTGGATGGGGCAGGGCAGCCGCTGTGGGCGTCCGGGCGGACGAACGAGATCGGCGTGCTGCTGAAGGGGACGACGCAGCAGGCCCTCCCGACGGAGTTCTGGCAGCCGGGGCGCGACGGGCTGCCGTTCCAGCCGCACCATCAGGTGATCACCGACGAGGGGCAGGCACAGATCTACGAAGAGGTGACCCAGAACGCCTCGCTGGTGTTCACCTCGAGCTTCCTGCACCGCTACTGGGAGCTCAAAGACAACCGGCTTCGGCCGCAGGGGTACACGCCGATGTGGGTGGAGGACCCGGCGCGGCGGCAGGAGTACGGAGCGGCGACGCGGCCAGGGCAGGGGCCCGAGCAGCACTGGTGGCCCAAGCCGGCGAAGCCGGAGCGGTATCGCAACCCGAAGTTCCCCGCCATCGAGCGCTACACGGACACGAAGGGAGATCCGGACTACACGCTGGCGGATCACCCGAGAGGGCTGCCGGGGACGGACTCGGTGGTGTACCGGATGAGGCTGAGCTCGGAGCAGCGGTCGGCCGCGAAGCAGGTGCGGGTCACGCTCTACTCGCAGAGCGCGCCGCCGCACTTCCTGAAGGAGCGCTTCGAGTACGCCGCGAAGCAGGGAGCGCAGCGCCGGGCCGCCACCCAGCTCTATTACATGGCGGGCTACCTCAACACGGACGCGGCGGGCCCGGACGGCGAGCCGTACCTCCAGGGCTACAAGCTGAAGGTGGGCCAGAGCGTGGTGCGGGAGGTGTCCAAGCCCTGAGCCTGCAGTGGACGGTTGTCAGGCAGGGGCCTTCTCGAAGGCTCCCTTGCGCCGCGTGTCCGCCCCCCATGCGGAGCCCCTTTTATAGTGACCGGCCGCGCCCAGCTTCCTTCTTTGGGCTACGTGAGCCCAGTGGAGTATGAGCGTTCGCCCTATCCAATGAATTGGCAGCCTAACCTCACTGTCCACTGAATCGGGGCAATCTCAGGTTCGGAGCAACGCGGGGCGGGACTCCTTCAGCCCTGTGATAGGGCTGAAGCTGGGGGCGGAGGAGGTAACAGGCGCGCGGTGGCTTCCCGTACGGCGCGCCGTGTGGCCTCGTTCTCGGCGACGGCGGGCCACGGCTGCTCTTGTTCCTCCATGAGCCAGCGGGCCTCTCCTGGAGGCGACCAGCGCTCGCGTGCGAGGATCCGTGTGAGTCGTGCAGCACAGACCTCGGGCGACTCCCAGCTGCGCTTGACGCGGGACAACAGCCAGCCGAGCAGCCCCGGGCGCGCCCCCAGGTCCGTGCGCACCACGCCCGGGTGCAGCACCACGACATCAGTGTTCGGGTGAGCGGCGGCAATGTCTCGCATGGCGAGGGCGAAGCAGAGCTTGGTGTTGCAGTAGGTGCGGATGCTGGAGAAGTCCTCGCCTGTGGGCGTCTTGGCGGCGTCGAAGCGACCCTTCACGATCAGGCCGGCGCTCACCAGCATGATGCGGCTGAGGCGCTTGGCGTCGAGCAGCGGTTGCTGCATGACCAGGGGCGCCAGGTGGTTGATGACGAAGGCCGTCTCGAGGCCCTCGGGGGTGAGCTCGCGCTTCGACGGCCACAGCCCGGCGTTGTGGATGAGCGTCGCGCCTGGGTGAGTGGTTTCCATGAGGCGCTGTCCCAGCGCCTGGGCTCCGTTCAGAGACGAGAGATCCCCTGGCACCGCGATGGCTTGGCCGCCTTTCTGCTCGATGGCGGCGACTAGCGCGTCCAGCCGTGCGCGATCCCGAGCGACCAGCACAAGGCGATCTCCACGCCGCTCGGCGAGGGCCAAGGTCAGGGCGTGGCCAATACCGCGGGACGCTCCCGTGAGGATCAGGTCAGCCATGGGGGGCAGCCTAGCAGGCCCGGTGGCGGGCCCAAGAGCCCCAGTTCTTACACGCCGCGGAGGAGTCCCTCGGGCAGCATGAAGGCGGAGGCGGGGAAGCGGTAGGTCTTGCCGTCCTTGTGCACCGCCAAGGTGCGCTTGAGGACGAAGTCGAAGAGCAGCGGGTTGTGGCGGTCCAGCTCGTTGAGCGCCCGCCGCTCGTCCGAGGTGATGTAGCCCAGATCTTCCAGCATCCCGGTGCGGATGAGGATGTTGATGGCCGGGAGTGGGTAGTCGCTGCCGTGGATCAGCCGAGAGTGGAGGTCCTCGCGCGTGAGCAGCCCGCGCAGAGGCTCGCCGCAGCGGTTGTTCTGGGTCAGGGCCGAGAAGTCCGCGTGCAACAGCTCCTTGGCACGCTCCTCCTGCGCCAGCCGCAGGAAGAGCTGGAAGTTGTCGACGGCAGTGCCCGGCTTGTCCAGGTCCTCGCTGCTGCCGAGGCTCGCCGCGTGCGCCACCACCACTTTGACCCCCGCATCCAGTGGGCGCCGCAGATACAGCGGGTTGCCGAGGGCCTGCGCATCCTCGGCCTCCACCGCCTGCTCCTCTCCCGCGTGGGTGATTAGCGGCATCTTCAGCTCGGTCAGCTTCCGGTAGAAGGCGTCACAGCGTGGCGAGCCCGGGTGGATGTTCATGGCGTTGGGGAGCCACTTCACGGCGCGCGCGCCCAGGGCGGCCACGCGCTCCAGCTCATCCACCGCATCCGGTCGGTAGGGGTGGATCGATGCGCCAGCCAGCACGTGCTGTGGGTTGTCCTGCGCGAGCTTCAGCACGTAGTCGTTGGGGGTGTGGAACTCGCTCAAGCTGGGCTGGGGCTTGCCTGCCTCGTCGTGCAGGTAGTCGAAGGCGAGCACCAACGCGCGCCCCCGCATCGGCGGCGTCTTGAGCAGCGACAGGAGCCGCTCGCGGTACTGGCGGTCCGGGTGTTCTCCGTCCTCCACCCCTGCCGCGTGGCGGTAGATGGAGAACTTCAGATAGGTGTGGGGATGCCGGAGGAACTGATCCGTGCGCGGGTTCACGTAGCAGCCCGTGCCATCGGTGCCGAGCCCCACCAGGTGCACGTGGCAGTCCACCATCCGCGCCGGGTCCACGCCCTCCCATGCCTTGTCCACCAGCGCTTGGGCCTCGGCGCTGAGCGGACTGTCCGGAGCGGAGCTGCGCGCCAACCGCGCCAGTCCCCACCGGGCTGACAGCGTGCTCGCGCCCAAGAGGCCCAGGGAGGAGAGGAGGGTTCGCCGATTCACGGCAGCGAGTCTACACGCCCAGCGCTGGGCTAGGCTGAGGCCTCATATGAAGCCCTGGCTCCCGAGAGCAGCGCGTCATCGTCGTGGGAAACCATGTGGAGCTGACCGGTCGCTTCAAGAGCGACGCGGAAGAGTCCCGGGCCAAAGCCACTCTCGCGCCCTACGCCCAATGGCTGGAGGAGCGGCTCGGGCTGCCCATTCTGGCGCCAGCGCAGTAGAGCCGGGAGCCATCCTCAGAGCATCTTGCCGGGGTTGAGCAGCCCCTGCGGATCGAGCGCGGCCTTGAGAGTACCGTGGAGCCGCGCTGTCTCGGGCCCGAGCTGCCGGGCCAGGTACGGGCGCTTGAGCGCGCCAACGCCGTGCTCTCCCGTGATGGTCCCGCCCAGCTCGCACGCGGCACGGAGGATGTCGTCGAAGGCTTCCTGGGCCCGCGCCACGGCGGCCGGATCGTTCCGATCGAAGACGAGGGTGGGGTGCATGTTCCCATCCCCCGCGTGCCCGAACGTGCCGATGAGCACCCCGCGTTGCTCGGCGATGCGCTCCACCGCCGCGAGCAGCTCCGGGATGCGCGACAGTGGCACGCCCACGTCATCGAGCAGCGTCGCCCCCTGCCGCTCCAGCGAGGGGTAGGCGAGCCGGCGCGCACCGAGCAGCAGCTCTCCCTCCGCCTCGTCCGCGGACTGCGCGACGAAGGTGGCCCCCGCCGCCTCACAGGCCGCCGCCATCCGGGAGCACTCCGTGACGCCCTGATCTCCTCCCGCATCCGAGCGGGCCAGCAGCAGCGCCGCGGAATCGACGTCCAGCCCCATGGGCCGGTAGGCCTCGACGGCACGGACCGTGGCCCGATCCATCAGCTCCAGCATCGAGGGCCGAGTGTGGGCCATGATCTCGGTGACGGCCGCGCCCGCCGCGACAAGCGTGGGGAACGAGGCCACCAGCGTCGTGGCCGGAGGAGGGCGCGGCCGGAGGCGCAGCGTGGCCTCGGTGATGATTCCCAGCGTGCCTTCGGAGCCGACGAACAGGCGCGTCAGATCGTAGCCCGCCACATTCTTCACCGTGCGGCCGCCGGTGCGGACCACCGAGCCATCCGCGAGCACCACCTCCAGGCCCATCGCGGCGTCCCCCGTCACCCCGTACTTCACACAGCACAGTCCTCCCGCGTTGGTCGCCAGGTTGCCTCCAATCGTGGAGAACTCCCAACTTGCGGGATCCGGCGCGTACCAGAGCCCCTGCTCCGCGGCCGCAGCCTTGAGCGTGGCGTTGATCACCCCGGGTTGCACCACGGCGAAGAGGCCGCGCCGATCCAGCTCCAGGATCCGGTTCATCCGCGTCAGGGAGAGGACGATGCAGCCCTCCACCGCGTTGGCACCTCCTGCGAGCCCCGAGCCCGCCCCTCGGGGGACCACCGGAACGCGGTGGGCGGAGGCGACCCGGAGCACGTCCTGGACCTCTCGGGTCGAGCCTGGGCGGACGAGTACGCGTGGCGTGCCGGCCTCGGCCCACGAGGCCTGATCCCGGCGGTGCGCATCCAGCACATCGGGGTCGGTCACGAGTCCCTCGGGCGGCAGCACACCCGCGAGTTCACCCAACAGGTTCTCGCTCATGGGCGCAGACGGTAGCATGCGCCCACGGGCATCCTGGCCCTGAAGTGCCCAACCCCGAGGAGGCTGTATGGCTGGCAAGAAGCTGCTGATGCTGGTGGGTGACTACGTAGAGGACTACGAGGTGATGGTGCCGTTCCAGGCCCTGCTCGCCGTGGGCCACACGGTCCACGCGGTCTGCCCGGACAAGAAGGCGGGAGAAACAGTCCGCACCGCCGTCCACGACTTCGACGGCGCCCAGACGTACAGCGAGAAGCCGGGCCACAACTTCGCCGTCAACGCCGACTTCGCCGAGATCGATCCCACCCAGTATGACGGGCTGGTGATCCCGGGCGGCCGGGCGCCGGAGTACCTGCGCCTCAACGCGAAGGTGCTCCAGGTGGTCCGCCACTTCGCCGAGACGCGCAAGCCCATCGCCGCCATCTGCCACGGCCTGCAGCTGCTCGCCGCCGCCGGGGCCCTCGAGGGCAAGCGCTGCACCGCGTACCCGGCCTGCGGCCCCGAGGTGACGCTCGCCCGTGGCACCTACGTCCAGGTCTCCGTGGATGACGCGGTGGTGGACGGCAACCTCGTCTCCGCACCCGCCTGGCCGGCGCACCCGAAGTGGATCGCCGCGTTCCTCCAGGTGCTGGGTACCCGCATCCAGCACTGAGCTACTTCGTCGGCTTCACGGAGAGACACAGCTCCTTGAGCTCGTCGAGGCGGGAGCTCGGCCCGGTGCAGTGTGCCTTCACCTGCACCTCCTTGCCGTTGCGGATCACGTCGACCGCATAGGTGTCGTACTCCGGGCCGATGACCACCAGGTAGCCGTTGGGCAGCTCTTTCTGCTCGCTGATGGACGCCTGCATGCCCCGAGGCCGCGCCGCGAGCACGGCCTCGACGGCCTTGTCCAGGTTGGTGACGGCGGTGAACTCGTCCAGCATCTCCACTGACACGCTGGTCTTGATCAGCGCTGCGTCCGGGGGCAGCGTCGCGACGTAGGTGGTGGTCCACTCGTCCCGCTTCTCCGTGGCGTCCGCGGGCATCTTGATCGTGTAGCCCTTTGCGTCGGACCGCTCCATCCACGTGCCTTGCCTTCCCCCAGACTTGCCGGAGGAAGACGTCTTCGCGCTCCCTGTGGATTTCTTCTCCTTAGCGGATGCAGGGACAGCGAGCAGGGCGGAGAGGAGGGTGGTGAGCACCAAGGCTTGAACGGACTTCATGCGGTCCTCATGGGCAACTGGGGAGAGCTGGCTTTAGCATCCCTTTGCCAGGGAGAGCGCGGGTTCTGCCGCAGTGACCTCTCGCCACCACGGTGTGGGTTGTTCGATATGCGAGGGTTCGCTGGCGGCTCCTAGGCGCGGTGTGAGCAATCGCACGCGTTGCTCCGTCGCCAGTCTGAGGAGCGTCTCGGCGGGCTCGTCCCACGCGTGAAGCGCCAGATCGAAGGTGCCCCAGTGGACGGGCAGCAGCGTCCCCCCGCCGAGCATCGCGTGCGCCTTGAGCGCATTCTCCGGCCCGAGGTGGATGCCGCCCCAGCTCTGATGCCACGCTCCCACCTCTAGCATCACCAGATCGAAGGGGCCTTGGCGCTGGCGGATCTCCTCGAACTCCGTCGTCAGCCCCGTGTCGCCGCTGAAGAAGACGCGGTGCTTGTCGGTCCTCACCACCCACGAGGCCCACAGCGTCTGGTTTCGGTCTCCCAAGCCTCGCCCAGAGAAGTGCTGCGCGGGCGTCGCGGTGAAGCTCACGGGGCCCACCGTGGCCTGCTCCCACCAGTCGAGCTCGGTGATCAGCTCCGGCGCCACGCCGAACGCCTCGAGCCGGGTCCCCACGCCCAGCGCGGTCACGAACGGCACCCGCAGCTTCGCGAGCGCCTGGATGGTGGAGCGGCACAGGTGATCGTAGTGGTCATGCGACACCAGCACCGCATCGAGCTTCGGCAGGGCCTCAATGGGCACTGGCGCGGCGTGGAAGCGCTTGGGCCCTGCGAAGCTCAGCGGGGAGGCACGCGGGCCCCACACGGGGTCGGTGAGGACGCGCGCGCCATCCAGCTCCAGGAGCAGCGTGCTATGGCCGAGCCACGTGACCCGGAAGCCGCTCGACGGCGGGCGGGTCCACGTCTCCAGCGGGCTCTCCAGGGGCAGCACTCCCGGAGGCGTCCGCTTCGCGCCCCCGAAGAAGAACTCCCCCAGCACCGGCAGCGGGTTGCCCTGGAGACCCGGCTCTACAGGTGCCGTGTTCCGGAAGCGGCCGTCGGTGAACTGCCGGGAGGACTGCGCTCGTTCGAGCCGGAGCCCCGAGAGACGACATCCAGAGCGATGGGAGGAAGGCATGCCCCATGTCTAACCGTCTTGCCTCGGGCATGAAAGCCGTTGTGCACCTCGCTGCCCGTCTCGATAAGCGCGCGGGTCCCTCCACAAGGCGACAGGGTTTTCAAGGATTGTCCGTTTCAGCAGTGAACTGTCCCGGCCCCTGAGCAAGCGACGGACCGTTGGGAGCCTGCTTGGGCGCCATTGGACACGTGCTAGCCTGCCCTCAATGCACGCAGATTTCCGACGCGTCTACAACCAGATCTTCTCCCCCACGTTCTACGAGCAATATCGCAACCGCCTCCAAGCGGTGGTGGGGCCTGTACCGTATCGCCTGGCGGAGTCGCCGCTGTTCATCCCTCCGGCCACGCGCGATCGCATCTTCGGCTACACGCGGGACATCATCGCCCAGCTGGCCGAGCCGCAGCGCCTGGCCGCCGCTCGCCGTGCCGTCCCGCCCGAGTACGACGTGCCTCGCCAGGACGAGGCCCCGGACGTGATGACCATCGACTACGCCGTGGTCCGCAACAAGGACGGCGAGCTGGACGGTCAGGTGGTGGAGCTGCAGGCGTTCCCGTCCCTGTTTGCCTTCACGATGATCCAGGCGCGCATCTTCAACGAGATGATGAACCTGCCGGGCGCCGACAAGGGCTTCCACTGCTTCGCCCCCGGGTATGACTACGACAGTGGCAAGGAGTTGCTGCGCCGCGCGCTGCTCGCGGGCCACAAGCCGGAAGAGGTGGTGCTGCTGGAGATCGAGCCGCAGAAGCAGAAGACGCTGCCGGACTTCGTGGCGACCCAGGAGCTCACCGGCATCGAGCCCGTCTGCGTGACGGAAGTCATTCGCGAGGGCCGCCAGCTGTTCCGCATGAAGGACGGCCGCAAGCTGCCCATCCGCCGCATCTTCAACCGGGTGGTTTTTGACGAGCTCCAGAAGAAGAACCCGCCCATGGCGTTCAAGTTCACGGATGACTTGGACGTGAGCTGGTGCCCGCACCCCAACTGGTACTGGATGTGGTCCAAGTTCTCGCTGCCGCTGATTGACCACCCGGCCGTCCCCAAGGCGACCACGGTGGCGCAGCTGAAGGAGCTGCCGGCGGACCTGGAGAACTACGTGCTCAAGCCGCTGTTCTCGTATGCCGGCGCGGGCGTGAAGGTGGACCCCACGCGAGAGGATGTTGCGAACATCCCCGCGGACCAGCGCGACGGGTGGATCCTCCAGAAGAAGATCACCTACGCGCGCGAGCTGTTCACGCCCGAGGGCATCGGCGTGGCCGCGGAGATCCGCGTGCTCTGCCTGAGGGACCAGGGCCAGCGCCTGCCCCAGCCCTTCATGAACCTGGTGCGGCTGTCCCGAGGGAAGATGCTCGGGGTGGACTTCAACAAGGGTCTGGACTGGGTGGGCTCCACCGTGGCGCTCTGGCCGAAGGCGGAGTAGGCCGCCCTCGGCGCAGAGGCCCTCGCCGGGCTACCCCACCTGGCTGACGGGCGCGGCCTTGGAGCCCACGCCGCGCATCGTCTCTTCAATGAGCCAGCGCACCACGGCGCGCGGGTCATTGTTGCTGTTCTTGAAGACCTCGAGCTGCCGCTCCGAGGAGGTGCCCTCTTTGAGGATGCGGCGCACGCTGGCCACCTGCTCCGAGGTCCCCAGCATGTCCGAGGCCTCGGAGACGAAGGAGATCATCTCCTCCAGCAGTTCGGAGTACGGACGCTCCTGCTGCTGGCCGAAGTCGATCAGCTTGCCCCGGATGCCGTAGCGGCTGGCGCGCCACTTGTTCTCCTCGACGAGCGGAGACATGTAGTGGCGCCAGGACTGGTTGCGCCGCAGCATCAGGTACAGCTGCGCCACCAGGGCCTGGATGAGCGCGACGATGCTCAGCTCCTGCTCCAGGCTGGTGGGCATGTCGCAGATGCGGATCTCCACCGTGTCGAAGACGTGGTGGACGCGCACGTCCCACCAGATCTTCTTCCCGTTGTCGATGCAGTTGGTCCGGATGAGCAGGTCCACGTACTCCATGAACTGGGAGTAGCTCTCGAACGTGGGCGGAATGCCCGTGCGCGGGAAGCGCTTGAAGATCATCGTCCGGTGCGACTGCTGGCCCGTGGCGCGCCCCAGCCAGAACGGCGACGAGGTGGACAGCGCCAGCAGGTGCGGCAGGAAGTAGCGCAGCTGGTTGGCCAGGGCGATGGCCGTCTGCTTCTCCTTGATGCCCACGTGGACATGGAGCCCGAAGATCAGGTTGCCGCGGGCGATGTCCTGCAGGTCCTGAACGATCACCTCGTAGCGAGGGTTCGGGGTGATCTCCTGGCTCTTCCAGTCGCTGAACGGGTGGGTACCCGCCGCGACGATGTTCATGTTGCCCTTGCGCGCCAGGCGGTCCAGCTCGAGCCGCATCTCGGTCAGCTCCGAGCGCACCTCGTGGACTGTCTTGCAGATACCCGTGCCCACCTCGACGACGGACTGGTGCATCTCGGCCCGGACGCGCTCGCGCAGCACTGCCTTGCCATCATCCAGCAGCTTGGAGATGTACGAGCGCAGCTCGCAGCTCTGCGAGTCGACGATCTGGAACTCTTCCTCGACACCCAGCGTGAACTGACCATCCAGCAGGGAAGACGCCATGGTTATGACCTCCTCGCGGTAGCAGCGGCAGCGGCGCGTGGCGCGGCGGCGGGAGTGGCCGCCGGGGGAGCCGCCGGGTGGGACGACTTCTTCTCCAGGTAACGCTGCCACGAGTGGCCCGCGTCATTCTTGCGGCCCTCGCGCGCGGCGGTGATGCACAACTCCGTCATCTTCTCCAGGCACCACTCATAGTTGTCCGGGAGGATGTGGTGTGGATACATGTCCGGCGCCGGGTTGGTGAAGTCGATGGCGTAGGGCACGCCGTCCTTGATGGCGAACTCCACCGAATTCATGTCGTAGCCCAGCGCGCGGTTCAGCTCGCGGGCGTAGTCGATGATGCGGGCCTCGAGCGCCGCGGGCAGGAAGTTCTTGTCCGGCAGGTAGCCGCGGTTCTTCACGCTGTAGCGGATCATCCGCACGTGATCGCGGCCGATGACGAGGCAGCGCACGTAGTCATCGAACTCGATGAACTGCTGCAGCGTGAGCACCAGCTGGCCCGACTCGTTGTAGACGCGCATGAGCTCGTCCATGGAGTCCACGCGGTTCACGTTGCGCCAGCCGCCGCCGTCCGCGGGCTTACAGATGGCCGGGAACCCCACGTAGCGGGCAATTCCCTCCCAATCGAGCGGATAGACGAGGTTGTTGAGCGAGCGGTTCGGGTCGATGGCCGGGATGTACTCGCGCTGGGGCAGCATCACCGTGCGGGGCACGGGAACGCCGATGCGCTGGGCCAGCGAGAAGCCGAAGAACTTGTCGTCCGCCGAGAACCAGAACGGATCGTTGATGCAGTAGGTGCCGGCCAGCATCGCCGCCTTGAGGTGGAACCGGTAGAACGGCACCTCGTGGCTGATGCGGTCCACCAGCACGTCGTACTTCTTGGTGAAGTTCTCCGGAGTGGCGTCGATCTTCGCCAGCTCCGCCTCGAAGCCGGGCACCGCGTTGATGCGCTCAATGAGCGCCATCGGGAAATGGTCCCACTCCATTCCCGCCAGGATTCCAATCTTCTTGTTCACGAGTTGCTCCCCACCGTTGCAGCCGCTTCCGTAGGACGGCCAAACGCGTCCAGTCCCAATGCGGCATCGTAAGTTGGCATCTCCACCTGGGCCCAGTCGTGCTCCTGAGCCATGGCGTTGAACGAGCGCGCCAGCCAGCCCGGCAGCAGCAGCGCGTAGGTGCGCGCCAGGCGGGTGGGATCGTCGATCGTCTTGGTCATCCGCTTGTAGATGAGCTCGCCGTAGGTCTCGATGACGGCCTTGGCCTGCTCGGGGCGCTCCAGCCAGTTCAGCACGCCGGGGCGGTCCGCCTCGGGGTGGAAGATGGTGCCCTCGATGCCCCGGGAGAACTGGAACGCCATGAGCCCGCGGCCCTTGGTGTGGCCGTCGCGGCTCTCGCGGGCCAGCAGCGTGCCGCCCAGCTCCTTCAGCCGCTTCTCATCCAGGTCCACCGCCTGCCAGCTGCGGTGCTCCCAGACGAAGAGCCGGTCCCCGAACGGGGCGAACATGGAGTGCGCCAGGCCCTCCTCGGTCGGGTACACGGGCATGATGCCGAACTTGCGCTCGCGCGGAATCATGGACGCCACGCCGAAGTGCATCACCGCGATCTCGAACGAGTAGCAGACCGCGAAGGCGGCTGGCGCGGAGGGGCCGTGCTGCAGCTGCCCCTCGACGATGCGATCGAAGAACTTCCGAATGCCGGTGGCCCAGGACTCCTTGAAGCCGTCTACCGGGGCATCCGGCCCGCCCGTGCTCAGGTACAGATCGCAGTCGGTGGGGGGCGCCTCGCCCAGGTTGCGCGGCTGGACGTGCGAGGTCGTGATCGAGAGGTGAGGGTTCCGGGCCCGAACGCGCTCCCCAAAGGTGGCGATGATGGAGCGGAACGAACGGATGGCCTGGTTGGCCACCCCGTTGTTCATGTCGATGAGACCTATGCGAAGGGGACGGGAGCGGCCG
Source organism: Hyalangium minutum (assembly GCF_000737315.1). Classification (GTDB taxonomy): domain Bacteria; phylum Myxococcota; class Myxococcia; order Myxococcales; family Myxococcaceae; genus Hyalangium; species Hyalangium minutum. Next base: position 209,266 of record NZ_JMCB01000010.1, on the reverse strand, counting down.
GCGTGTGTCATGTACCCCTCGTCTACCTGTTTTTACGAGGCAGTGAAAAGGGGTACCCCTCCTCCAAGGCCTACCGGTGGGGTCTCTAGGTCCTACCGGCGACGTTCCGCCTCGGTGATGGCCGCTGCTGGCTGGACCACCCCCCAGCCCTGGCGCTCCACCGCCACGCTCGGAAGCCTCCGGGCCGTATCCACCAAGATTCGTTTGACCTCCCAGGGAGTCAGCCGGGGATTGGCCTCGAGCATCTGCCCGACGATGCTGGTGACGATGGGGGCGGCGAAGGAGGTGCCGTCCACGTGCTTGTAACTGCCTGAAATGACTTTCTGATCCTTTACCTTGGAGCCGATCAGCTGTCGGATGAGGTAGGGCTCGTCATCCTTGACCGAGTCCAGCTCACGGATGATGCCCGGGTGGGCGGCCAGGACCCTGCCCAGCTGGTCGTCCGGCGTCTTCTCCAGGAGTGCGAGCAGCTCGGCCTCCTGGGCGGTGGGGGTACCCGGGAGGATGGGGGCAACGACCCAGATGGCCGGGGCCATGACCTCGGGCTTCTGGAGCCCGTCGATGGTGGGGCCGAAGCAAGACCAGTAGGTGCCCATGCGGCCCAGGCGGGGGTCGCCGCGATCATCCAGGCCGCCCACGGTGATGACGGCGGGAGTGCTGGCCGGGGCGATCACGCGGTGGCGGCCATGGGCGGCGTTGCCCACGGCGCAGACGACGGTGATGCCCGCGCGGACGGCGTCCTCGGCGGCCTGGCAGATGGGATCCACGAGGTAGCTGGCCTCGTAGTCACCGCCGGCGGAGATGTTGAGCACGCGGATGCCGAGCTCGTCCTTGCGAGCGATGACCCAGCGGATGCCTCGGACGATGTCGTCGTGCTTCACGCGCGACAGGTGGCCCACCTTGACGAGCACCACGTCCATCTCGGGCGCCAGCGACTTGAACTTCCCATCCGAGAGGAACCCGTTCCCGGCGGCCACAGTGGACGTCATCATCCCGTGCCACATGGAGTTGTCCGGGGTGCTGATGAGCTCCAGTCCATACTGGTCGTTGATGAGATCGTAGTAGCGGCGGATGCGGCAGCGCGGCTGCATCAGGTCCGGGTGGGCGTAGAACCCGGAGTCGAGGAACGCCACGGTGACGCCTCGGCCCTGGTAGTGCGGGTTGATGTGGAGCCGGCTGGCGATGGGGAGGATCTCCTCCTTGGCGGGCTCTCCCTGCGGCCAGACGGTGGGGGGTTCCTGCTCGAGGAGGGGGCGCTCGCCGTAGATGGGGGCGGGATGCTTCACGGTGTCGGACATGTTTGTGATTCCAGGATGTACCGCGCATATACGGTCCTCTTCCACTGGTGCCCAGTGGATTCCTCGTCTCCTCTGGGGCCGAGCTATGGGATGGTGCCGCACGTGAATACACTCCCCGTGATTGAAGGTGCTGCGGAGGCCTCCGCGGCGGCGAAGGACTCGGACGCGCTGGTGGTGGTCGCCCCCGCGCCCTTGAGGACCTCTCTGGAGAAGCTGGGCCTGCCGGACGAGTGGCGGCGGGCGCTGGAGGCCGCCCTCTCGGTGGACCAGTCCCTGGCCGAGGGCAGCCCCGCGCCCACCGTGGTGGCGGTGCCCTCGGCGCCCGGAGGCCGGGTGGTCCTGGCGCCCACTGCGCCCATCGCCCACGACACGGATGACTGCCGCGTGCTGTCCGAGGCGGCCGCCACGGCCATCGCCCGGGCGGTGCAGGCGGGGGCCTCTCAGCCGCTGCTGGCGGTCGCGGTGCCGGACGGGGCTCGGTTCGCCCGGACGCTGGAGGTGTGTGCGCTCTCGGCGGTGGCCACCGCGTGGGAGCCGCTGGAGGCCCGGGAGTCTCCTGCCCGGAAGGCGCCTCCGGTGCGGCTGCGCAAGCTCTCGGTGCTGAACCTGTCCAGCGAGGCGGCCGCGCGGGCCAACGCGCTGGAGAAGGGCAGGGCGATGTGCCGCGATCTGGTGACGGGCGGTCCAGAGCGGCTCACCCCGCTGCGGTTCGCCGAGTACTGCGAGGCGGCCTTCAAGGGCACGGGCGTGAGGGTCGCGGTGCAGAAGGACGTGTCCGGCTATCCGCTGCTGGCGGCGGTGGCGCGGGCGTCGATGCGGGTGGAGCGTCACCGGCCCTGCGTGGTCTGCCTGGACTGGGTGCCGGAGGGGCACGTCACGCGCACGCTGTTGCTGGCGGGGAAGGGCGTCACCTATGACATGGGCGGCGCGGACCTGAAGACGAACGGCGGCATGGCCGGCATGTCTCGCGACAAGGGCGGTGCGGCGACGGTGGCGGGGCTGGTGCGGGTGCTGGCCGAGCGGAAGATCCCCGGCCTCCGGGTGATCGCGCTGCTGGGCATGGTGCGCAACAGCATCGGCGACGAGTCGTTCGTCTCGGACGAGATCATCCCGGCGCGCTCGGGCGTGCGGGTCCGCATTGGCAACACGGACGCGGAGGGCCGCCTGGTGCTGGCGGATCTGCTCGCGGCGCTCAAGGAGGGCGCGGATCCGGCCACGGCCACGCTGGTCTCGGTGGCGACGCTGACGGGCCATGTGTACCGGGCGTTCGGGCCCTACGTGGGCGCCATCGAGAACGGTCCGGCGCGGGCGCAGGGCTTCATCCGGACGCTGGCCGAGGCGGGCGAGCTGCTCGGGGAGCCGCTGGAGACGACGCGGCCTCGGCGCGAGGACTACCAGTTCGTGGCGCCCAAGGCCCCGACCGAGGACGTCTTGTCGAGCAACCGGCTGGCCAGCGTGGACACGGCGCGCGGGCACCAGGGGCCGTTTGCCTTCATCGACGTGGCGGCCGGGCTGAAGAACTCCCAGCTGCCGTTCGTGCACCTGGACATCTCGGGTGTCGTGGTGACGCCTCCGGACTGGCAGGCGGGCAAGCCGACCGGCTCACCCATCGCGGCCCTGGTGGAGGCGCTCGAGGCCCGGCAGCGGAGCTGAGCGCCGCTCCGCCCCTGGATTACGAGGTCGACTTCGACGGCGCGGGCAGGGAGGCGTGGAACTCCTGGGCGATGCGCTGCAGGTACTTCTCGAGCAGCTCCTCGACGCGCTCCGCCTTCGGGGCGCGCACGACGAGCCCGATGTGGTGCTTCTTCTTGAGCCGGTCGACGACCTCCGGCTCGTTGAAGGAGGAGGTGTCCGGGTACTCGTCGCGGGCGAGCGAGATGATGACGCCGCCGAACTCCTGGCGTGTCTGGGGCGGCTTGTAGGCGTAGCCCTCGCCTTCGATCTCCAGCTTGGCCCACTCGCTCCACAGGTTCACGCCGGTGGCGGCCTCGACCGTCTCCGCGATGTTCGCGCCGCCCACGCGGGCCGAGGTCTCGATGAAGTACGGCAGGCCGTCATCGCGGCCGATGATGAACTCGGTGTGTGAAGCGCCCCGGCGGAGCCCGAAGCCCTGGAGCACCTGGGCGTTCATCTCCGTGAGCATCTTCGCCTCCTTCGAGTCGCGGCGCTGCGTGCGCGTCATGTAGATGCCGCCCTCATGGGCCACCTCCAGCAGGGGACGTCCGTAGTGGCCGACCTCGGCGAAGACGATCTTGCCGTCCTGGGTGAGCGAGTCCACGTGGTACAGGTCGCCTGGGATCATCTGCTCCAAGACGTGGAAGGACTGGCGATCGCCCAGCTCGTGGAGGGTGGCCCAGGCCTCCTCGGCGGTCTTCAGCTTCTTGATGCCGACGGCGGAGGCCTCGGAGCGAGGCTTGATGAGCCAGGGGGCGGGAACCTCGGAGAGGAACTTCGCGACGTCCGCGTGGTGGAAGACCGAGGTGAAGCGGGGGACGCGGATGCCCAGCTCCTGGGCCTTCATGCGCATGGCGAGCTTGTCCCGGAAGAAGCGCGAGGCCGAGTCGCCCATGCCAGGGATGCGGAAGTGCTCGCGCAGGGCGGCGCCCACCTCCACGTCGAAGTCATCGAGGGCCACGATCCGATCGATGCGGCGCTCCCGGAACAGCCACGCGGCGCCGAGGAGCAGGGCATTGCGGTCCTCGAAAGAGGCCACGGAGTGGAACTCGTGGATGTACTGGCGGGCCCACTCCTCGTTCTTGAACTTGTCCGAAGTGATGAGGATGACGTAGCAACCCTCTTCATGGAGCCGCTGGAGGAAGCGGTTGCCCTTGAAGAAGCTGGCGAGGCACAGCACGGTGGGGCGAGGCGAGGAGCTCATGACCTGCTACCTCACTCCGCCCCCGGTCCGGAATCAACTCTTCAGCAGCAGCTGCTCGTAAAACCCTTTGTGAGCTGAGAAGCCCCAAAGGGAACGATCAGAATTGGATGCTCCAGGTGGGGTAGATGCCGCGAGCGCGAGCGAAGACCTCCGGCAGGGAGAGCTCGACATGGTGGCGCGTCAGCGTGTTGACAAACACGAATTTGAAGCGCTTCCCCAAATTCTGGGCAACAAGCAACTCAGCGGTGGAGAGCGAAAAAAAATAGCGCCGGAAGTCAGGTTGGACAGTGGACTTCCCCGTGGACTTGATCTCGTAGATGACAAGGTCGTCCAAGTGACGGCCAATATCTTCTGGATCCGTCAGGTCGATGGGCACCTTGATCTTCACCGCATCAAAGGCTTTCCCATAGATGACGAAGCCGGCCTGGGCGAACGCAATGAGTAGCGCTCGTCGCTGTGCTGCCGTGGGCAGGATGAACCCCTGGCCAGAATCGACCAGGATGGCTGCAGCCTTCCGCGCAGTCTGCTGACCTCCCGGTCTTTCTTGCGCGGCCTCTCGGAGCAACTCGGTTTCCTCGACGCCTCTCTTGTTCTTCATGCACGGAGCCCATTCATGGGTGCCAGCATAAGAGAAGTCACGCAGACCTCGCTTAGAGATGCATTTGCTCATCTGCTCAGAGGCAGGAAGACGCGGAAGGTGGTCCCCTGGCCCGGCTCGCTCTCCACGGTGATGCGCCCTCCCAGGGCCGTGACGATGCCGTGGCAGATGGACAGGCCCAGTCCTGTCCCTACTCCCACAGGCTTGGTAGTGAAGAACGGGTCGAACAGCCGGTGCAGGTTCTCCGGGGGGATGCCCACCCCCGTGTCCTTGACCTCCACCACCGCCCAGGAGCCCTCCTGCCGCGTGGTGAGGCGCACCTCGTTGGCGTTCACGTCACGGCCCTCGGGGATGGCTTGCGCGGCGTTGATGATGAGGTTCAGGAAGAGCTGCGCCAGCCGGGACTCGTTGGCCTGGAGGAGGGGAACCTCACCGTAGTTCTTCACCAGCTTCGCGCGGTGGCGGAGCTGGTTCCGGGCGATGCTCGCACACAGGTCCAGCACTCTGTGGATGTTCACCTGCCCGTGGCCCCCGTCGTCCCCTCGCGAGAACGTCTTGAGATCCCGCACGATGTCGCTCACCCGGTCGCCACCGGACAGCGTCTCCAGGAGCGCCTCTTCCAGCTCCAGCAGCCGCTTCCGGCTGGCCGGGTCCGAGTCCATGGCGACCGAGCGCAGCTCCTCCAGGACGAAGCGCACGTTGCTCTGCATGAAGGCGAGGGGATTGTTGATCTCGTGCGCCACGCCCGCCGCCAGCGTCCCCAGCGAGGCCATGCGGTCGGCGGTGCGCAGCTTCTGCTCCAGCTGCTTGCGTTCGGTGATGTCCCGCACGATTGACACCCGGACCCGCTGCCGCTCGAAGAGCATGGGGAACGTCACCACCTCGCCCAGCACCTTCCGCCCCGAGCGGTGCAGCCAGTGGACCTCCCGGGGCGTCCCCTCCGCCGAGGGATCCGTCAGCACGGGCGCGTCCTCCGGGACGATCAGCTCCTCGATCTTCCGGCCCTGAAGCTCCACCGCCTGCTCATAGCCGAGCAGCGTGGCCGCCGCCGGGTTGTTGAAGACGACGTTCCCCTCCCAATGGATGAATGTGGCGTCCGGTGAGCGCTCGATGATCGTTTGGAAGCGCTCCTCGTTCTCCTCGAGCCGCGCCCGGCTGCGGCCGAGCTGCTCCGCGATGTGGCGGAAGGCGTCGTCCAGCTTGACCAGCGCGTCTCCCTCACGCGGCTCGGCCCGCTGGGCGCCGGGGATTTGATCCACCAACTCCTGGATCTCCGCCGCCAGATGCCGGATGCGCCGCCCCAGGAAGAACTGGAGGATGAGCCCCATCCCTCCCGCGAGCACCAGCATCATCCCGGTGGTGCGCAGCACCCGCTCGCGGGCCTCGTGGACGCTGGTGCGCACATGCTCCGCCACGTCGTACTGGAGCCGGACGGCCTCCTCCTCGGCGCGGTGGGCCGCGAGCTCCGTCTCCTGCTTCAGCGAGAAGAGCCCGATGCCCACAGCCCAGAGCGTCAGGAGCAGCAGGGGGATGGGAACCCTCCTGAGCCAGCCCACGCTGGGACGAGGACGGCTCATGGGAGCATCCGGAGCAAAAGGGTCCTTGAACGCGCGGGCCCGAGGCCGCACATAGCGTTGGCCTCAGGCAAACAGGGTCAGGCTGAGCGACAGGTCTTGGTGCACGTTCCCAAGCCCCGGGATGTGTCCCTGCTCGCCGAAGGTACACAGCCCCAGCATGGGGACTCCGGGCAGCAGGCGCTGGAACGAGCGGAGCCCTTCATCAATGCGTGCCCCCAGCGCGCCCGCACACCCCGCGCAGAAGATGAGCGCCGCGCCCTTGACCTCTCGCACGGTCATCCCGCCCTGCGCCAGGGCCGAGTCGATCAGGTGCGCCACATCGCCCACGAGGGCCTCGGGGCTGCCGCTCATCAGGCAGACCTCGTCGCCCGGATCGATTCGTGCGAAGACCTCCACGGTTCCCTCGGCCGCGTGAATCTGGGCCGGATGGACCGTCACGTAGTGCTCCCGAGAACCCGCGGTCCTCCGCACCGCGATGGGACGCAGCGCCGTCTGAGCCAGGATGTTGCCTCCCGAGCGGACCTGACGATCGATGGCCCCGTCGAGCCACTGCCCCAACACTTGCGAGGCCGGCTGGCCGTCGAGCGTCTTCAACGTGCGCCCCTGCGTCCCCGTGGCTCGGGCCCGCGTGCCCGTGGCGGCGTAGGGCGTCGACAGCGAGGTGCCGAGCCGCACCTCTCCAAAGATGCCCAGGAGCGACAGACCCGAGGTGACGGGGCCCTGCTGTGTGAAGACGCTCCACTGCCCAGAGATCGTATGATCCGCGGCGCTCCCTCCCTGGCAGGGCACGCCTGGGCAGATGTTCGCGATGCCCTGGAGCATGTCCTCTTCCAGGCCCGGTGAGGCGTTGAACAGGATCATCTTCGGTTGCCTGCCGCCGGCCTGCTGCACCAGTTCCCGGGCTGCGGCCTCTCCTGCCTTGCGCCCATCGGCCTCCTGAGAAGAGGAGGTGAAGGCGGTTCCCGGTTCGCCGCCCAGGAGCATGACCGCGACCGCGCCGCTGCCCGGGTTGCGCACGCCATCCGGTGTGAGGATGCCCAGGGAGGTGGTGACGCCGTGCAGGGCCACGCCCTCGAGGACTTCTTGGAAGGCGGCATGCACCTGTGCGGCATCGTGATCCACCGTGCAGGTGATGTAGGCCGCCTGCGGGAGCACCCTGCCCAGTTGGGCCCGCGCCTGCAGGACCGCCGACTGAACCGCTGGCCGGATATCCGGGTGATCTCCGACTCCGACTCCGATCGAGAGCGTCATGTCCTCTCCTCCGCGAGAAAGCGTTCGAGCTCCTGAATCTCCTGGGAGGAGAGGAGCTCGGGAAGTGCTTGTTGGACCCGATCCAGAGTCCCCGGCGTCTCCGGATCCTCGGGACGGAAGGCGCGGACGTTCACGCCGCTCATCATCATGAGGCGGGCAACGCCGAAGCCGGTCTTCCTCCGCTCGATGAAGCGCGTGATCAAGCAGATCCGGTTGGTCATCGGAAAGCTCAGGTCATGGAACAGAGCGGGTAGGGCGCGAGAGACGCCGTGAGGACTGTGACACGGTATTCGGCTTCGAGCATCGGTAGTCCCCCCACGTCATGGTCTGTCACCCAGCGCGGGCTCGAGGCTCGGCGAGGTGGGGGAGATCCTAGCTCAGGCTCGCCCAGAAGAGGCAGCGCCGCAGTGAGCGTTCGGGGCTGTTCACTCGCCAGCACAAAGACTTGAGCGCCTGCCCGCTCTGGGACAGGGTCGCCTCTCCACTGACAGGGGAGGATTCATGAGATACGTCGATGGCTTCGTCGTGCCTGTGCCCAAGAAGAACGTGCAGGCCTATCGCCGCCTGGCCCAGAAGGCGGGGAAGATCTGGAAGGAGTACGGTGCGCTCGAGTACATCGAGTGTGTCGCCGACGACGTGAAGCCGGGCAAGCGCACGTCGTTCCCGCAGAGCGTCAAGCTCAAGGCGGACGAAGTCGTCGTGTTCTCGTGGATCGTCTACAAGTCGCGCGCGCAGCGGGACCGCATCAACAAGCAGGTCATGAAGGACCCGCGCCTGTCCGCGATGATGGACCCCAAGAAAACCCCCTTCGATAGCAAGCGGATGATCTACGGCGGCTTCAAGTCGATCGTCGAGCTCTGAGCCACCGGGCTACGCGGCCACGGCCCGCAGCGGGCTGGCATGTCCCGGAGTGCCGCGGGCCACGCGCGGCAGGTGGAGGGTGAAGCACGAGCCTCGGCCGGGCTCGCTCTCCACCTCGATGCGGCCGCCCTGGCCGGTGACGATGCCATGGGCCACCGCCAGCCCCAGCCCCAGCCCCATGCCCGGCGGCTTGGTGGTGAAGAACGGCTGAAACAGGTTGCGCAGCGTGTCCGGCGTCATTCCCGTCCCCGTGTCGCGGATCTCCACCCGCACCTCGTCGCCCACCCGGCGCGTGGACAGCCGCACCGTGCCCACCGAGCCCGTCGCCTGCCCGGCATTGATCAGCAGGTTCACCATCACCTGGACGATCTGCCGCGACCGGCCCACCACCGTGCCCACCTCGCCCAGCTGCACCTGCACCTCGCAGTGGTTGAGCTGGTTCTGGGCGATGCGCAGCGCCGCCTTGGCCTCCGCGTTCAGGTCGTACTCGGAAGGCACCTCCGCATCGCCCCGCGCGAAGTGCCTCAGGTCCGACACGATCGCGTTCACCCGCCGGATGCCCTCCATCGTCGCTGGCAGCACCTCCTCCTGGTACTCCTTCAGCAGATCGGGCGGGAGCGGGTGCTGCTGCTGGAGATCCTTCGCCAGCGCGTGGATGTTGCTGGTGACGAACGCCATCGGGTTGTTGATCTCGTGCGCCACGCCCGCGGCCATCATGCCCAGGCTGGAGAGCTTCTCCTGCTCGAAGGCCCGCTCGTGCAGCAGCCGCAGCCGCCCCTGCGCCTGGGTTAGCTGCTCGCGCTGCTGGATGATGTGCTCCAGCGACTGTTGCAGCAGCTCCGCCCGCTTCTCCGTCAACAGGAAGACCAGCACCGCGATGAGCGTGAAGGCCACGGGCTGGTGCGGCTCACAGCCCGTCAGCAGCGCCACCGTGTCCATGATCGCCAGATAGACGGCGGCCCGGATGCGGCTCCCTTTCTCCATCCCGTAGATCCACAGCATGGCGAAGGGAACGTAGATCCACAGCAACAGGCTCCACCCCGTGACGACCCCTGTCGCCGACAGGCTCGACACGTTGATGAACATCCGGATCCACTCTGTCGAGGCCTGCGAGAGCCGGAGGCGGATGAAACGCGACAGCAGGATGTTGGCGAGGATGCGCACGGAGTTCAGCGTGAAGACCCAGGCCATCGTCCGCCACTCGCCCACGAACTGAAGGGTGATCGCGACGGAGAGCGTGAGGCTCCCCTTCATCATCAGGGGATGCAGCCCTCGGACGACCTGCTCGGGATCCAGCACCTGGGGAGTCTTCGCCGGGGACGCGCTCATGGATGTGCTCCAGAACCAGAGAGGGCATGGCCCGGAGACCAGGGCCAGTCCGACACGGTGGGTAGACACTCCGCCCGAGGTGCTGCTCCCAGGAGGCGCCCCCCACCGCCGGGGGCTCAAATGGTAATGGAGCGCGGCTTGCCCGGCCCTCGCTGTCTCACGCGGGTTCAGTGGGAGACAATGAGCTGCCCCAGAGGATGAGGACTGGAGGCACGCTCTCCACGCCAGGGCTCAGTCGTCCGTGTCCCAGAGGTGGTGGTAGGGCTGGCCCGCAGGGATGGTCTCTCCGTCGATCACGCGATCCTCGCTCGAGATGCTCCACACGTCGGGGGCATCCAGGGGCTTGTTGTCGGTGTCTCCCGCGCAGGCCGCGACGAGCCGGCAGTCTGGACACGTTCCGTGGAGCCCCACCTCGGCGGCCACGGCCGAGGGAACATCCCTGAGCGTGAGCGGGCGTGCGTTCTGGAACTTGAACAGGTCCACGCCGACACCCATCGCCCCGGCCACGCGCTGGGCGTCCTTGCCGCTGCGCTGCTCCAGCGGGCCCTCGCCCACGAAGTAGGCGTAGCGGTTGCCGCGCTCCACGAGGGGGCCGAGCTGCTCGCCCAGCGGGGGCTCGCTGCCGCGAGGGCTGTTCTGGGTGACCATGAAGGCCGTGAAGATGGCCTTGAGGTTCCTCTTGCACTCCGGGACTTGGGTTTTCCCGTAGCCCAAGCACGAGCAGGAGAGGCACAAGAGCCCCAGCAGCCAGAGGGGAGGGCGCCGCTGCTGGCGCGGAACGGACACACTGAGCGGACGCCAAGGCAGCTCGAACGGACGCGGGGACTGTAGACAATTCACCATGAAGAAGCCTCCGTGGGGGATGGCTGGGAGCAAGTGTCATGCCCGTTCTCTTCAGGGATTGTCCGAGCGCACGTGGCCTCGAAGTTCGTTGCTACACCAGCAAAACGAGGCAGGGGTATGAAACGCGCTACCCAGGCGTGAAAACAAATCCATGTGGTTTCTGGTGCTCCATACGGGACTTTCATTAAGGTCCAGAATTGGCGCAATCACCCTGCCTTCCCGCCATTCACGGAAAGCAGGTTCGAGGAATCCCCCACGAAGCAGTCCCAGCGCCGAGGAGAAGCCGCGTATGACCCTGAGGAAATCCGTTCCGATCATCGCTTGTCTCGCCTGTGCCGCTCCCGCGTTCGCCCAGGCTCCGCAGCAAGGCAAGTTGGACAAGGTGCAAGAGAAGAGGGTGTGGATCACCATCGGCTCGGACGCGCTGCCCACGGTGCGCGAGGCCTTCACGGGCCAGGGCCTGGCGCTGGCCACCCCGCTCAAGGAGAAGGGGGGTGTGTCGGCGCTGAACATTCCCGAGTCGCAGATCGACCAGATCGCCGGGGTGATGCACTCGAAGCTCAACCGCTGCGCGGGCTTCAAGACCTTTGACTCCGAGGCCGAGGCCCTGAAGGAGGTGGACATCGCCAACAGCCCGCCGCCGCCGTCGCTGCTGGCCACCTCCTACTTCATCAACAACGGCCCGTCGGTGAACGCGATGCTGAGCGGAGTGCAGGAGCTCAACATCCGCAACACCATCAACTCGCTGTCCACCAACTTCACCACGCGCCGCTACAACGTGCAGGCGGGCGCGGACGCGGCCAACTGGCTGAAGAGCCAGTGGACGACGATCGCCAACGGGCGTTCGGACATCTCCGTGGCGCTCTTCACGCATACGTGGACGCAGCCGTCCGTGATTGCCACCATCACCGGAACCACGCTGCCCAACGAGGTGGTGGTGATCGGCGGCCACCTGGACTCCATCAACCAGAGCAGCAGCACGGGCGCCGCTCCGGGCGCGGATGACGACGCCTCGGGCGTGGCCTCGCTCACCGAGGCTTTCCGCGTGGCCGTGGCCAACGGCTACAAGCCGGCGCGCACGGTGAAGTTCATGGCCTATGCCGCCGAGGAGGTGGGCCTGAACGGCTCGGCCGCCATCGCCAACTCGTTCAAGAGCGCCGGGACGAACGTGGTGGGCGTGTTGCAGCTGGACATGACCAACTACAAGGGCTCCCAATACGAGTTCGCCATGGTGACGGACAACACCAACGCCACGCTGAACAACTTCACCGTCAGCCTCATCAACACCTACCAGCCGGATTTGGGCGGCACCAAGATCACCAACATCACCTGCGGCTACGGCTGCTCGGATCACGCCTCTTGGACCAGCGCGGGCTACCCGTCCACGATGCCCTTCGAGGCAACGATGACCACGGACAACCCGCAGATCCACACCACGGGCGACACCCTGACCTTCATGGGCGGCACCGCGAACAACTCGGTGAAGTTCGCCAAGTTGGCGGTGTCCTTCCTGGGCGAGCTGGCCAAGGGCGCGACGACGGGCAACACCCCGCCGCCGACGGATGACGGGACTCCTCCCACGACGTGCACGCCGGTGACGCTCTCCAACGGCGTGACGGTGTCGGGTATCTCCGTGGCCGCGAACGCCTGGACGTGCGCGTACACCCTGGCGGTGCCGACGGGCGCCAGCAACCTGACGTTCAACCTGAGCGGCGGCACGGGTGACGCGGACCTGTACGTGAAGGCCGGCGCCGAGCCGACCAGCACCGTGTACGACTGTCGCTCGGAAGTGAACGGCAACACGGAGACCTGCACCATCGCCACCCCGACCGCCGGCACCTATTACGTGAAGCTCCTCGGCTACTCGGCCGCCTCGGGCGTGAGCCTGAAGGGTTCGTACACCACGGGCAGCAGTGGCAACGTGCTGGCCAACGGCGTGGAGACGGCTCCTTACGGGGGCGCCACGGGCGCGATGACCTGCTACACGCTGAGCGTGCCGAGCGGGAAGACCTCGCTGGTCTTCAACCAGGTGGGCAAGACGGGCACCACGGGCGACGCGGACCTGTTCGTGAAGCAGGGCTCGGCTCCGACGACCAGCAGCTACACCTGCCGTCCGTACCTGAGCGGCAGCACGGAGACGTGCACCATCAGCAGCCCGGCGGCGGGCACCTGGTACGCCTGCTCGCGCGGCTACAGCACCTACACCAACGTGACGATGAAGGGCACGTACTCGCCTTGATCTGAAGCGTCTCTGAAGTCCGGATGCCCGGGAGCCTCATGGCCCCCGGGCGTCTTCGTTTTTGCCCCTGCTCTCGTGGACTCCTCATTAGGATCCTGGGGCATGTCCCAGCCTGAGCCTGCTTCGGAGTCCGATCTGCGCGAGACCCTCGAGGCGCTGGAACTGCCCCCTGAGAGCCTGCGCTCGTGGTTCGAGGACGTGAAAGGCTTTTGCCACCAGCACGGCGGCCGCCCTCGCTACGCCCAACTTCTGGAGCTGATGGAGGAGTGCCTGGAGCAGCTCCCATGCGACTGAACGGGCAGCTCCTCGTCCTGGAGATGGCCGTGCGTGAGCTCGATGCTCCGCGGGTTCGCCGCTACCGCAAGGCGCTCATCCTCGGTGCCCTGCGGGAGGATGTCTTCTTTGTCCCGGGGGTGCGCGTCGTCTTCGAGCACCTCTCGCTGAGCCACTTCTACGGCCCGGGCCTGCCGGGAGGGTTCCTGCCCTTCCTGTGGCCGGGCGCTCGTTGGAAGACCGAGCGGTTCTTCTCCAGAGCCGTCGCTCTCTATCGTCAGGGCCGGGTGCCTGCGGCGTTCCTCGAGCTGGGCCGCGCCTGCCATGTGCTGACGGACATGGCCTGTCCCGTCCACGTGCACCGGGTCGCCCACGAGAGCGATCCCTATGAGTGGTACGTCGACGCGCACATGGAGCAGCTGGCCACGCTGCGTGTTCCGAGCGCCCCTCAGGCGCAGCGCCCTTCGGAGCTGGTCGAGGGGCTGGCCCGCTTCACGCAGCAGTTCACTCCGGATCGCACTCACAACCTGCTCGGACGCTGGTTGATGAAGCGGGGACTCCGGAAGCCGGTGCCTCGCCACGAGCTGGCGGAGCAGGCCGAGCGGATCATCCCCATGGCGGCCAGCCATGTCGCGGGCCTGCTGCGCCTGTTCCTGCACGCGACGGACGCGCTTACGCCGTCTCCAGCCACTCTCCGAGCCGATCCAGCGTCTGGTTTCCGCCCTCGATGGCGCCGTGCTCCCTGATGACCTTGTCGCGCGCCGCAGCTGTCGGGAAGACCGAGCGCATGGTCAGCTCCGTCTTCTGGCCCTTGTCGGCGAAGGTCACCGTCACCCGGAAGTGGGGAGGGTTCCCGTCATCGGCGTCGTGGTCGTAGACGAGCCGCTCGGGCTTCACGACCTCCAGGTAGACGATCCTGTTCGGGTAGTTGCCGTGCTCGGCGGAGTGCATCATGTAGCGCCACACACCGCCTGGCCGCACGTCCATCTCGAACGTCTGGTTCGTGAAGCCTCGCGGGCCCCACCAGCGATCCACGTGCTTCGGATCCGTCCAGGCCTTGAACACCCGCTCTCGCGGCGCGTTGAAGACGCGCGTGATGATGATCTCGCGATCGGCGGTGCTCGACACTTCAGGGGTGGTGGCGTGCATGGCAGCTCCCTCGGGCGTTGACTCACTTCTTCTGGTCGTCATGGTCCTCTTCCTCCTCCTGCATCTCTTGTAGGTACTCGTCGAGCCGGTCGAAGCTCTCTTCCCAGGCGCGGCGGAAGTGCTCCGTCCAGTCCGCCACCGCTTTGAGAGGCGCCGCTTGCAGCCGGCAGGGACGCCGCTGCGCATCCCGGCCCCGTGTGATCAGCCCCGCGCGCTCCAGCACCTTCAGGTGCTTGGAGATGGCCGGCAGGCTCATGTCGAACGGCTCCGCCAGCTCCAGGACCGAGGCCTCTCCTCGAGAGAGGCGCGCCAGGATCGCCCGCCGCGTGGGGTCGGCCAGGGCCGAGAAGGTGAGATCGAGCTGCGCAGAGGCCATATATAACCAACCGGTTTATTAACTTGATGGTTAAATAGAGCCCCGGCTGAGGGAAGTCAAGCGGTCATGGATGCGGTGGTCCTGAGCGCCGTGCGTGATCAGGAGGGGCGGCTACGGGCCGCTGTGGTAAGCGCCAGGGGGGAGGGGAGCGATGCTGCCTTGGCGTTCACTCAAGGGGCTGTGCCTGGTGGCACTCGGGTTGGTGTCCTGGGTGGCCTGGTCCGCCCCGGAGGACAAGCCCACCTTGGAGATCCTGGGTGCGCACACCACCGAGGGCGTGAAGCTGCCCCTCGCGACGCCCACGCTGGATCAGGTGCTGCGGATTCAGTCCACCACCACCGCTGCCGTGGAGTCGCTGAAGGTCGTTGTCACTCCGCTCCGGGACGCCAATGGACAGCTCTGGTTCGTCCAGTGGGATCTCGGCGGCAAGGGCCAGGACACCGCGGTGCCCGTGCCGGCGTTCGGGAGCGTGTCGCTGACGCTGAGGGCGCAGCTGCCCGCGGCGGGCACGTACTCGGGAGATCTCTTTCTGATCCATGGAGACGCGCCCATGCGCGTGCCTCTCTCCGTGGTGCGCGGCCTTCGGCCCCTGCCCGTCGTGGTGAAGAATCTGCTCCCGGTAGAGGGGACGACGGCACTGTGGGGGGACAGTGAGGCCTCCGTTGCGGCCACACTCGAGCTGACCTCGGGCCCGGAGCTCACCGTCGTGCCCCGCGTGGTCGGCATGAGCCAGGTTCGGAAGGATGCCCTGCAGTTCCAGGCGCCCGTGGAGGTGAAGAGCCCCGAGAACATCCCCTTGAAGGAGGGCGCTCCCACGGAGGCCCGGATCGTGCTGAAGGGGTTGGCGGGAGCAGGGGAGTACAAGGGGACGCTGCTCTTCAGCAGTGAGGGCTCGCAGGCGGTGGAGCAGGAGGTCCGCGTGTTCCTCAAGGAGCCGTGGTTCTTGGCCTTCGGTTGGATCGGCCTGGGCATCGGCCTGTCCATGTTTCTGCGCTGGGTCGTTCAGCGCGTTCAGCCTCGCCTGGAGCTTCAGCACGGTGTGCTCCTGCTTCGCCGGGAGCTGGAGCAGGCGGCTCAGGCCTTGGACCCGCTCGAGCCCCAGGAGCGACGGGTGCTCCTCGGCGTCCTGAACGAGGCGGACCGGATGAACGCGCGGATCGCGGCGGGCTCACTCAAGGCCGCGGAGGCAGGCACGCGCCAACTCGTGCTTCAAGCGAAGTGCGACTTGTGGGCCGTGTGGGTGGGGATCCGGCGGCAGGTCCGTGAGGTCCGCCCCTACACCTTGCAAGAGACCTTTGCCCAGTTGCTCTCCGTGGCGGAGAGCCGGCTGCTCGACTCCCAGGCTCAGGCCGAGGAACTCGGCAAGGCCCGCGGCGAGCTGATGCAGGTCCCTCAGCAGATCGCCGACGCCGTGCGCAGCGAGCTGAAGACCGCCATCCGGGAGCTGCTGGCCGAGGTGCAGGTGAGCCATGGTTCTCCGGATGGGTCGATGCTGGAGCGGGAGGTGACCCCGCATCTGGAGACAGCGCTGAGGCATGTGGTCGCCAACGAGCCCCGGGAGGCCTTTGAGGCCTACGACCGGGCCCGCCGCGCCTACCTTCCGCTGCTCGTGCGACAGCTGGACTCCCAGCTCTCCGAGCAGGCACCCCTGGGGTTTTCGGAGAACCCCTGGAAGGCGCTGCGCAAGCGGGTGCGAGCCGAACTGGCCACGGTCGAGCAGGCCGTGAACATGGACGCGGCCTTCGCGGCCTACACGCGGGCGCGCCGGCTGTTCCTCGAGGAAGGCGCCCATGCGCTGCTGGCCGAGTTCCCGCGCCATCGGAAGACCATCGACGAGGACCCCGAACTCAATACGAAGGACCGCGAGGCGCTCAAAGCGGAACTCGAGAAGCTGGAGCCCTTGCTCCAGGACGTTGTGCGCAATGCCCCAGGGGGCAAGCTCACCGAGGCCACCGCAACCTTCGAGACGGTCCGGGAGAGGCTTCAGGAAGTGCTCACCCCCGCGGGGGACCGCTCCAAGCCCGTAATGGCACGGCCCACGTTGTTGACGCTCGCGGCCTCCGCGCCCACGTTCGCCATCGGAGCGCCTGCGGGGGGCATCGGGCCCATCACGGGGCCGCTGGATCTTCAGTCTGTCACCGGGTGGCGGTGGAAGATCGAGCTGGCGGTTTCTGTGTTCCTGGCGCTCATCGCGGGGCTGGTGGGCCTCATGACCCTGTGGGCCAATGACCTGACCTGGGGCGGCTGGACCGCGCACATCACGGCCTTCTTCTGGGGGCTCGGGATCCACCAGGCGACTTTCAGCACCCTCGCCGGTCTGGCGGAGGGTATCGTGGGGAAGAGGGAACCCTCATGACGGGCAAGTTTCAGAGAGCGGGCAAGAAGCGAGCTGCGGCTCGGTCCGCGCCGCCTCGGTCTCCTCCGCAGATGCCGTACAGCGCCATCGTCGGGCAGGCCCAGGTCAAGCGGGCGCTGGAGCTGTGCTTCGTGGAGCCTCGCATGGGCGGCGTGCTGCTCAGCGGAGAGCGCGGTACGGGCAAGACGACTGCGGTCCGTGCCTTCGCTCGCATGGCCATGGGGGAGAAGGATCAGCCCCTGGTGAACCTGCCCATCAACGCCACCGAGGATCGGGTGGTGGGGGGCTGGCGCATCAAGGATCTGATCGATGGGAAGACCGTCTTCCAGAAGGGCCTGCTGGAGGAGTCGCACGGCGGGCTGCTCTACGTGGACGAGGTCAACCTGTTGGACGACCACATCGTCAACATCATCCTGGACGTCACCTCCACGGGAGTCCTGGTGGTGCAGCGCGAGGGGCTGAACAAGACGGAGGACGTCCAGTTCGTCCTCGTGGGCACGATGAACCCCGAGGAAGGCACGCTCCGGCCGCAGCTGCTGGACCGCTTCGGGCTGATGGTGACCGTGAAGGCGGAGACGGAGCCGGAGGTGCGAGGGCAGATCCTCGAGCGGGTGCTGGGCATGGAGGACGCGGCGCAACGGCGCGCGGCGGAGCAGGAGGATGGGACCTGCCGCAAGCGGCTCCTTCAAGCCCGGGAGCGGCTGCCGAAGGTGGAGCTGCCGCGAGCGCTGGCGGACGCGTGCATCCGCGCGGCCAAGGCGCTCTCCGTGGAGGGACACCGCGGCGAGCTGGTGATGGCCCGAGCGGCACGGGCACTGGCGGCAATCGAGGGCCGGAGCGTGGTCTCGGCCGAGGACATCCAGAGGGTGGCTCCGCTGGCGCTGGCGCACCGGCGCAAGCATGGTTCGCAGCGGGAAGCCGCCGCTTGGAGCGAGGTGGATGACGCGCTCGTCGACAAGGCCCTCGGGATTGCTCCCGGCACCGCTTGAGCGGCTGCTCGAGTGCGCGAGCCTTCGCGAGGACCTGGGGAACCTGGTCCTCTATGACGCTCCCGCGCCGCTGCTGGAGCAGGTGGCGGAGGCGTGGCTCGGAAACCTGGCGCTGCTCGGGGTGCGCGCGCGCCAGGTGCAGCTGGGGCCTTGGACGACAGAGGAGGATCTCTGGGGGCTGGATGACTCGCTGCCGAAGGAGTGGCGGCGCCCCGGGCTGCTGGACTCCGCCGCGCCCCGGCTGGTGGTGATCCCAGATCTGGCCCGGCTGTCGCTGGCGGCGCTGCGTGCGTGCGTGAGCTGGATGGGCGCGGAGCACGTCTCCGTCGAGCGGGTGGGGCAGGTGCGCCGCTTCCGGCCGCAATGCTACTGGCTGGCAGGCTGCGCCCTGGCGGAGGTGGGCGAGGTCTCGCCACACCTGCTCGATCGGTTTGCCCTGCGCGTCCGCGCCCCCTCCATGCCGGGGAATGCAACGGAGGTGCTCCTGCGAGCCCTGGAGCCCGAGCCGCGCAAGCCGTCTCGGAAGAAGGCGGGCTTGGACGTTCTGAAGTCCTCGCGGCTGAGACGTGCGGCCCAGGTGCAGGTCCAGATGACGGCCGAGGCCCGAGCCGCGATCCTCCAGCGGTTTCCTCCCATGTCCGGTGCAGGCCACCGGGGGCTGCTGACCCTCGGGAGGATGGCGTCGGCGCTGGCGCAGCTCACGGCTGCGGCGGCGGAGACGGCCCGTGGGCTGCCCGTGGAGCTTCGAGCGGCGCAGGTCCAGGAGGCCGCGCGGCTGCTGCAGCTCCCAGCGCCCGTGGAGGAGGCGGCCCCAGCCCCGAAGCCATCCGAGCTCCCCAGTGCCCCGAGTTCGCCTCTGCCGGGCGGAGAGGAAGTGCAGCCGCTCGTTGGCGCTGTCCCTCCGCTTCTGGAGCCGCCTCCGGTCATCGAGCCCGAGGAGAGTTCTCTTCCCTCGGTGACCGTGGTGCCTGCCCAGGTATCTCCCGCGGAGGCCCTGCCCTCCGCCGCGCTTCCTCCGCTGGAGGTGGAGCGGACCACGCTGATCCAGCGGGAGCACGCGCCGCTGCGGCTGCCCTCCGCTCAGGGAGGCGTGAGCGCCACAGGCCGAGGCGCTGTCATCGGCGTGCAGCCCGCCAGGGACATGCAGGATCTGGCCATCGTGAGCAGCCTGCTGGCTGCGGCCCCATACCAGCGTCTCCGCCGGAGGAAGTCCCGCTCGCGGCGAAGGGGCCTGCTGCTGACGCGCTCGGACCTGCGCGCGTACCGGCGGGCGACTGTGCCTCAGCACCTGCTGGCGCTGGTCCTGGACTTCACGAGCCTGACGGAGGGCTGGCAGCAGGCGCTCATGCCGTACCTGTCCGAGGCCTACGTGGAGCGGGCCCAGGTCTGCGTCATCCAGGTGGGGGCACGCGGGGACGGCAGTGCGCAGGAGGAGAGCGAGCTGCGGGCGCGGAGGGTCATGGGGCGTAACCTGCTCGTGCCCGCGGTGGCTCGCGCCCTGGAGGCCGAGCCGGGGCAGGCCACGCCGCTGGCGGATGGGCTCGATCTGGCCTTGGCCACGTTGCGGCGTGCGCTTCGCGTGGGGCGAGCGGCCGCACACCATGCGTGGCTCGTCGTGGTCACAGATGGACGGGGCAACATCCCGCTGAAGGCGAGCCAGACAGGAGAACTCCAGCCGCCCGTGGGCCGCCAGGGTGTGGAGGATGCGCTCCGGGTCGCCGCGCAGCTGCGAGGGATGCGGCAGGTGGCGGCGGTGGTGCTGAGGCCGCCGCTGGCGAGCCTGAAGGATCTGCCCGTGCAGCTCGCGGATGCCCTGGGCGCGAGGCTGGTGGACTTCGGGCCGCCGGAGCAGGCGGAGGGAGGCGCGCCCCCATGAGCACGGGAATGAGCCTGATCCAGAACGCCATCTCCCGGCCTGCAGTCTCAGTGGCGCCGCCGAAGAGCAGTGCGTCCGTGGGCGTGCGCACCCGGGTGGAGGTGGTGGTGCTGGCCTCTGCGGGAGCGCCCGCGGCGGTGGAGCCCGAGAAGGGGCGCTTCCACCTCGCGCCTGGAAACACGTTCAGCGTGCGAGTGCTCTTGTCGCCTGCGGGCCAGGACGAGGCCGGCGCGGTGGAGCTCACCGAGGCCGAGCCCCTCTCGCTGGTGTGGGATGGCGCACCGGGCATCCAGGTGCAGCGCGAGGCAGCGAGCGTTGTGCTCTCGGAGCTTGAGAGCCGCCAGTCCACACGGGAGTTCTGGCTGAAGACGGAGCCCGGCGCGGCAGGTGTGCAGGGCCGGCTGAGCCTGCACCGTGGCTCGCTGGGCACGCAGGAGGTGCGGGCGCTCGAGCTCCATGTCGCGGCCGAATTGGCTGCGGTGTGGAGCCTGTCCGAGGAGCTGCGGGAGAAGGTCCGGGTGGACCTGGACACGGCCCCGAAGGACCCAGAGGCCACGGCCTTCCTCCACATCGAGTCGACGGACCAGCAGCTGCGGCTGCACTGGTTCCCCGTGAAGGCGGGCTCAAGCGGGAAGCTCGTGGTGCCAGAGCCCTCTCGGAACCTGCTGGACCCGCTGGGGAAGCCGAACACGGAGAAGATCTTCGACAACGTGAGGACCTTCTTCCGTCGCACGTGCGGACAGCTGCGGGGATGGCTGGAGGAGCGGGTGAAAGCGCGGAAGGAGGTCACCCTCATCATCCAGGAGTGCGCAGAGACCCGCGTGCCCTGGGAGATGCTGGAGCTGCCCTCCCAGAAGGAGCAGTCGCTCGCGCTCGAGCCCATTCCCATCGGTGCGCTGATCAAGGTGGTGCGGTGGTTGAGGACGGTGGACGCCATCGAGGGAGAGGAGATCCCGCTGCGGCTGGAACGCAAGGATTGGTCTGGCCATGCCATGTCCTACGTGGCAGCCGCTGAGCTGAAGCACGCGGAGCAGGAGCTGAAGGCGTTGAAGGGATGTCATGAGCCCTTCGATGACGTCGAGACGTTGGGGAAGGGTCTGCGCAAGGTGTCCAAGCCGTTGGCGATGCTGTTTGTTGCCAGCCACGGCCAGCTCCAGGAAGGCGAGCCGGATCCGAATGCTTCCGAGCCTGCGCTCACGCGGATCGCCCGGAACCTTCCGATGTATCCCCAGCATGCTCGGCCGCTGGCCTTCATCAACGCGTGCCACTCCGGTCTGCTGCAGCGGGATGACCTGGGGATCGCGGGTCTGCCGGAGAAGTTCCTGGGCACGTTCGCGGGTGCGTATCTGGGAGTGATGGGGCGGATCGACGAGAGCATCGCGGCCGCCATCGGCGCGCGCATTCTGGAGGCGGCCAAGGGGAAGGACGGGGTCTGCATTCCAGAACTGCTGCGCCAGGTGCGCAAGGAGGCCTTCGAGAAGCTGGACGCGAGTGACAATGCGTCTCGGCGAGCCTACGTGTACAAGTTCATGTACGTCTTCTATGGGACGCCGGAGGCCTACCTGAAGCTGGAGCCTGCGGGAGGCTCGAATGGCTAGCGAGCCCATCTCCATCGAGCCGGTGGTCTCCTACCCGCGGACGGCCCGGCCCGGGGAGCGTCACTACCTCACGGTGGACCTGCAGCACCGGCACCCACCGGAGAGGTGGCCCTACGGACAGGAGGAACTGGCGCTCACCTGTCTCATCAATACCTCGCTCTTTACGCATGAGCCTCTGGGGGACCAGAGCATCGTGCTGCACCGCTTTGGAGGCAGCTACGGCCCGGCGGCCTTCCTGCTCACGGCGAAGGATCCGCTCCAGAAAGGAACGATCACCCTCCACTTCGTGAACCGTCATGGGATGACGGTCCACACGGTGGTGCTGCGAGACATCGAGATCGCAGCCAAGCCCGCCCCTGTCGAACTGCCCACCCTGCAGATTCCGATCAGGACTCAGGCGCCGGACGAGCCTTCAGAGGTCCCAGACGCCGGTCTGATCTTCGAGGACACCATCTCGCAGGACCTGCGCAAGCGGATCCGGAAGGTCGTGGCGGACTTCCAAAAGTACCTCGTCCGGAATGGAATCTTGGAGGGCGGGATTGCACCGCTCCTGGTTCATGGCTCCACCGACAATCCAGGGGTCTTCTGGTTCGACAGTCCAGAGATCACCTGGTTCGACCGTCGTGAGCTTGGGCCTCCGCTGATGTACGGCAGCCTCCTCTTGGAGGACACCCTGCTGCGCCAGTACGCGCATCATGTCCTGATGCCCGAGTCGCTGGGGACCACCGAGACGCTTGCCGCTGTGGAGTCCGGTCTCGCGGACTATCTGGTGTGCAGTTACAAGAATGACCCGCGTTTTGGCGTCAAAGAGGCCGAGCTTCCTGGCTACCCGACACCGTTCCGGCACCTAGACAACCGGTTGAGGTTCGCTCAGCGGCGGGACTCGACGATTCCGGAACTTGGGGAGGTCTGGGGAGCGGTTTTCTGGGAACTGCGCCAGCACTTCGGCGCTCAGGTCATTGATCAGCTCGTGACGCAGGCTTGGCGCGAGACAGAGGGGGACTTTCCGAGAACTCTCTTGCGGAGAATGGCCCGGCGGAGCTTCGAGAAGTTCGAGAAGACCTGGGAGATTCTCCTGGCTCGCGGCGCAGTGGAGGGAAGGGATCACCAGCACCTGCTTCTTGATGCGATACAACCCTTGGAACTCTCGCTTCCTCCGCTCTCCATCGAGCGGAAGGAGGCTCGAGTCATTCTCGACCGCCTCATCAGTGCGAACGTGCCCATCCTTCATGTGGTGGGCTACCACGGCCAGGCCAGTGCCACGCTCTTGAGGAGCGTTGGGCTGCACGGGGAGCGACACAATGTGCCCATGCAGTTCTTCCTGTTCGATGTTCCCTCACGGCTCCCCCAGGAACTGGATCCGCATGACTTTCTGAAGTTCTTCGCGTCCCGTATCAAACGGGTGGAGCAGGAGGGGAGGAGCAGGCTGCCCGAGACGATGGTCGTTGTGGGTATCTGCAACTTTCATCGGCTTCATGCTTGGAGGATGCCGGGCGAGCAGCCCCCTCTTACGCTTGCGCTGAACCCCATGACGATTCTTTCCCTGCAGGAAGACCTCACAAACAGTGGGGCCCGTCTCTTACTTGCATGTCGGCCAGATACGCCTCGCTCTCCCCATGCGGATGAAGTGAGGCTTGGGGACCTGGATGAGCAAGAGGTGCTGTCTCTCCGCAGGATGTACGGAGTGCGGCTCTCGGAGGAGGGAGTGCAGGAGTTCCTCCTCTGGACGGGAGGAAGTCTCCACCTGGCGGAGATGGCGCTCCAGGGCGCACGCCAGCAGGAGTGGTCCCTGGAGGATCTCATGCGCTTCGAGAGTGAAGCGTGGTTTCGGATCTTCGATCCGGAGATGGCCAGGGTTCGTCAGTGGCTCAGTGAGCAAGCCCCTGTGGTGACAGAGGTTCTGCAGGAACTCGGCAAGGGATACTCGTTGGCTCTCAGCCACGAGTATGCACCGCTTCTCATGGGGCAGGGACTCATTTGCCGGACGAAGCCCGACGCGTATGTGCTTCGCACGCCGCTCTACAAGCGAGTGCTCCATCCCAACCTGATTGCCCGGATGCCGCGTGAGCATCGGGATCGGACACGGGGGCGGCCGTGGGAACTGGTGGGGTGGAGGCTGGGTGCGACCGAGAAGAGAGGCATCCGGCTCGTCCTTCAATCCCACGACGCGAAGAGAGCGCCGCTCCCCCAGTCCGTGCGCTTCCTGCTGACTCCCGAAATTCAGAAGACCGTGCGCTCAACCCATGGACGGGCGATCGCGGACTTCTTCGTGAGTGCCTCGTTCGGTTCCATCACAGCTTACGCGGAGCTGGAGCTCGAAGGGGAGCAGTACCAGCTCAGCCTTCCCTTGGATGACATCTCCAGTCTTCCAGAACTGGACCTTCCGAGCCTTCCCGAGGCGCCCCCCGAAAGTCCGCACGAGGGGAAAATCCGCCGGAAAAAGCGCAGGTAATAAAAACTCCGGATGGCGTCTCGGGTGTGGATCTCATCCTGAGCAACCTCCAGCGGGGAGTCCCCCTCGGGGTCACCGGCAGGTGGGTGGTGGGCTCGCCTCTTGTGGCTTCGGCCTTGTCCACGCGTGGGCGAGCGGTTGACGTGAGCGCCAGGGTCCCCTTTGATTCCTCCCATCCATGCTCCGCTCCCGCCGAACCGTGCGCTGGACGCTCGTACACCTGTGGATGGCCTGTGCTGTCCTCGCAGCCTGTGCCACCCCCCAACGCTCCTCGCGCAGGGACTTGCGCCTCGACTCGGAGACGGCCGCAAAGATGACCCATGCCTCCGCCGTCATCGCGGGGGGGAGCTCCGCAGCCCCCACCACCACTGCGGCCGTAGCCTCCATCCTCGGCCGGTCTGTCCCCGCACTGCTTGCCTTGCTTGAGAACGACAACGCAGTAGGTGAGCTCGAGGAACAGCTCGTCGAGTGCGCCAGGCTGGCCGAGCGCCAGGTCAACTCCCAGTTCTTCGGCAACCGCTCCCCCACCCGCCAAGAGTGCGGCGAGGAGGTGTTCGCCGACGGCTGCGCCGTCCCCATCTCCCGCGCCATGTACCTGGGAGAGCTGAAACATACCGTTGCCTTCCAATGCGCTCAGCAGGTGCTTGAGCAGCTCTGGCCTGCCCCCTTCAGCATCCAGCAGCGCTACCGCTACTACCCCAACGCGAAGTTCCTCGAGCCCGTCAGCAAGCAAGAGGTGGCGCGCCTGATCGCTCAAGGCTGCACCCGTGAACTGTGGCGCACCATCGAGCCTGACATCGTCCTTCATGTCGACCGCAGCAGCTTGCTGCGGTCCGTACTCACCCTGGACTTCAAGTTTCCCTGTCCTGAGACCAATGAGCCGCGATGGACGCGTTATCGAGAGGACAGCGCCTATTTCGGCCGCACCCAGGGTGAAATCTACAAGGAGGCGCTTGGGGGGGAAGCCTGGATTATTTCGCCACAAGGGGGCATGGCTCGATGAGGGAGAGCATTCCCGTCATCCGCCTGCGGAGCAAGTACGGCAGGTCGGTGGCCCGCGATGGCGTCGTTCTCTGCTTCTTCATGCGCAGCTCACACCACGAGGTGGCCCCCGCCGTGTGGCGGGCCCTGCAGGCTTACCGCCGTGCCACCCCCCCACAGTCGCTGGCTTGGTACGGCTCGGACGATGGCGACACCCTCCCGCTCGATGACAAGGGCTGGGCGCACATCCGCTGGCAAATCCTTGAGCGCAAGGGGGCTGCCGCCTGCTATGTCGATCTCGAGGAGGATGCGAGCGAAGTGGGCGGTTACCACTTCGAGTACCGGGGCCGGCAGCTCGATGATCCGAACTTCTCTCACGACGAGAGTTGGACCAGTGGGGTGTCTTTTACCTTTCCCACCGAGTACCTCATGGAGCGCGGCCCAGGCCATCTGCGCACCCTGGTCCTGGAACTCGCACGCGAGCTGCCCTTCAGCTTCGGCTACGCCAGCCTCGCCGTCATCTCTCCCCATGGCATGTGGTACGCCGCCCGCTGGGAGCTCCTCCCACTCCTCTCTCGCTACCTGGGCCTGGATCTCTACCACCTCGAAGACACGAGCCGGGTCATCGGCACCCGTGCCCGAGGCGCCTACTGGCTTACCTTCCTGGGCCAGCCCCTGCTCGGCCAGCTCGGTGGCCCCGAGGCCCTGCACCAGAAGCTCCCCTTCCCGGATGTCTCCTTCCAGCCCCTCGACGGCGATCGCCTGCTGATCACCCTCACCGAGTGGCCTGAGACCATCGACACTGAGAAGAAGTTCTACCCGGCCCAATATCGCGAGTTGGCGCTGCTGCTCGAGCCCTTCTTCTTAGAGGAGCGCACCGGCTGGTTCTCTCTCGACAAAGAACCGTTGCGCCGCTGGATGCGCAGGCTCTGCCAATAGTCAGTCAGAGCGCACGTCGCCTCGCCTACCCTCACGCTTCGTTCCGCGGGAGGACAGGGACTGCCTGCCAGGGCCCACATGCGCCAATGATCGAGCGCTACTGCTGTGGCTTGTCGGTGGTCGGCGTTCGCGCGTTGCCGAGCAAGGGGACGTAGCACGCGCCTTGCCACAGATACCCATCATCGCCGCAGGGAGGGCGAACTCCCTTCCGGAGTATCCAGCAGGCCCCATGAATCACTTCCACGTCTTCACCGCGGCAAGGAGGCTTGCGTTGCCCAGGCAGCGGCTGTTTGAGCAGATTTTCGGAGATGACCCTGGCGACCAGAGGGGCTTGCTGGGCATCCACCCGAGAGGCCAGCGCGTCCTCTCCCAGTCCGCGTGTTCCCCCGTCCGGAGCAACCCCTCCATCTGACTGTTCCTCCAGGGGCGTGAGCCACGCAGGGCGATCAGCATGGCTCACCCATACGACGCTGAGCGCTGTGAGGAGCACCAAGATTGGGGCCAACGCGGAGCGCAAGCCCACAGGGAACTCTGGGGATTCGATATGTGCTCGGGCAGGAGCAGCCGGCGGAGCGGCAGCGGTGGGCCGCTCCAAGTGGGTTGCTGGCACAACGGGAGCGAGCACGCAGGGAACTGCAGCAGTGGGCCGGTCCACGGTGAAGAGCGGAGCGTTGGCGCTGGAGCCCAGCTGCCGGGCGGTGGTCATCCCTTCCTCTGCTACTTCTCGTGAGGAAGCACGTTGCTGGGGAACTTCCGCCAACATGCGCTCGATGAGTGCGGAGAACTCCGGCCCCACGCGGCTGTTGAGCGCCTGCGCGGGCAGACGCCGGGGAGGCGGTGTCTGCAGCCGCTGCTTGATGTCCTCCGGACTCGTTCCCGGAGGCGGATAGACGCGCGTCACCAATTTGTAGGCGGTGACGCCCAGCGCATACAGGTCGTCGGCCGCTGTCGGCTCGTAGCGAGCCTCGAGGGTGTCCCAGTGCTTCCAGTGGAAGCGCAGCGCCTGAGGACTGCGGTACTCTGGCGTGTTGGGGGGCATCAGGCTCTGCGTCAGAGGCGGCGCCCCTTTCCAAGTGCCCGATCCGAAGTCGATGAGCACCGCTCGGCCTTGAGCGTCAACCAGGATGTTGTCGCCTTTGAGGTCACGGTGCAGGCCTTCCATCTGGTGCAACAGCGCCAGGGCATCGGCTATCTGGGCCACGACCAGGAGTGCCTGACGCGGAGAGACCGGATGGTGGCGTGCCCACTCGTATAGCGGCAGGCCGTGAATCCACTGCATGGCGATGTACGGGTGAACGGCGTCGGCCGAAGCATGCCACTCCCCCTGGTCCAGGAGCCGAGGCACCGACGAATGCTGGAGTTTCTCCAACAAGGTGGCTTCGCGACGGAAGCGCGGGTCTCCTGGGAAGACGGCCACCTTCAGCGCCACTGGAGGCGAGTCGGGCTGTGCGGCGAGCCGGGCCCGGAAGACCAGGCCATAGGAGCCACGGCCGGCATAGCCCTCGATGCGCCAGGGGCCGACGAGAGCCCCAGGCATGAGAGAGGCGGGGGAGGGGGTGTCCGTCATCGCGTAACTCGGCGTGATGGGGCGGCCAGATCCGCCCTCGCGCAGCCTACCCAACGAGTAGGCTGGCGTCATGCCGCTCTGTCAGGTATGAGGGAGCACGCAATATGAAAGAACATTGAGGCAGGAACCCGCTGGGTGCCCAGCGACTTCCGGCCTCGGTCTTCTGTCCTCAATGGGCCTTGAACCCGACGAGGCGTTCACCCCGGAGCAGCCGCTACCTAGGCGAGGGGGACGACAGTGCCGGCCCTGTTATCGGGGAGGAACTGCTGGGGAGCCGCCATCCGAGTGAACGCCTCCATCGGGCGTTCCTCCATCGGGCAACGCGGGTGTGCGAGGCTTGCGCGACGGAGGCCAGGGGTGCTGGGCCTGCCACTCTGGACGCGTAAAAAACGGCGGGTCCTCCACGGGTGCCGAGTCCATGCGGTCGAGATCGCTGAGATTGTATACTCGGCGATGGGCTGCGTGGTCATCCGTGCCAGCATCCGGGGATGAGGGTGGAGATTCCCATTCGGGCCCATCATCGGAGCCATCTTCCTGCGTGAGGATGCGGCCATCGGTGCTGATGGCGTACTTGGCCCCCCAGTCCAACGGCGCGGTGTATCGCTCACACCCTTGAGCAAAGTAATCTGGGGAGATCGAAACGAAGATGATGTCCCCTTTGCGAATGACGTCGAAAAGAAAGTGCTCCGGCTTCGTCCAGCAGGGGAACTGCTCGGAGGGTGACGGGATGAAGTCCTTGGCGGCAATCATCATGGCCTGGACGATCGCGCCATCCATTCGCACCCGCTGCTCGGATTGACCGAGCAGCAGCCCGGGGGACCTCAACGCATGCGGGAATTTAATGGATGGAGCATACGGGGGGAGCGGGCGAGGAACCGGACTCCTGACACACGTGACAAGGAGAAGACCGGTCAGAACTGGCAGAAGCGTTCTCATGGTGCATCCATCGAGAGGCAAGGGGCATTTTCTTCCATGACGGCAGGAGCCTCTAGCGCATCACTCCCCAGCCATTTGACGACATGCGTTTGGGTGCAACTCCATTGGCTACCGCCCCGGGTCCACTTCAAGATCCTGAAGGAAGGTGGCCTCTTGATGGAAGCGCGGGTCTCCGGGAAGACGGCCATCTTCAACGCCGCTGGAGGCGAGTCGGGCTGTGCGGCGAGCCGGGCCCGGAAGACCAGGCCATAGGAGCCACGGCCGGCATAGCCCTTGATTCGCCAGGGGCCGACGAGAGCCCCAGGCATGAGAGAGGCGGGGGAGGGGGTGTCCGTCATCGCGTAACTCGGCGTGATGGGGCGGCCAGATCCGCCCGTGCGCAGCCTACCCAACGAGTAGGCTGGCGTCATGCCGCTCTGTCAGGTGGCTTCGAGAGAACTCCGAGCCCACTTCGGATGACGTACAGTTTCAGGATGTTCTCGACGGATGACTCCTCGTGGCTGTGGACCCTCGGGGTGGTGGTGCCCGTGGTGCTCGCCGCCCGGAAAAAGCCGCGGTCTGGAGGGAAGAAGCCTCCACGGGCCCCTCGGAAGGAGCGCTTCCCGTGGTTCGCGTGGCTGGTGGTGATCCTGTCCTTGGGAGCCATCGTGGTCACGTTGGGCATCCGCCTGGTGGTGTACTACACGAACAGGCCAGCCCCAGGTGCCGCGGCAGGACAGAGCCCCTTGCCGTCGATGCTCGAAGACACGCTCCGAGAGCAGATGCGGACCGAGATCTCGCGCAACTGTCCCAAGCTTGCCGCGCTCACCTGGGGTGACGGAGGCCAGCCCCGGCAGATCGTGCTGTCGCTGGCGAGCGTGGAGTGCATGAGCCGGATGTGCGAGCAGCTCGGTGGGCCCGACGGGGGAACTTCCCCGAGGAGCCAACCCCATCCGCTGTGCGAGAGCGCGTTCGCGGGGATGAAGGATCAGATGATGGCGGTGACCAACAACTACCGCCTCGTGTGTCCCGAGATCGCAGTCCCCTGGGCCGAACGGCCCTGGAGTCCGAGCTCCGAGCTGGGGTTCTACGCGGCGCTCCGGCCGTGCTTGGAGCGCATTTGCGAGAGGCTCGTGATGGGCGAGGGGATCCCCTCGCGGTACTGCGTGCTCGCTGCGGACATCGCCGAGGGCTTTGGAGAGGAGCAGGCGGCGGTGCGGCTACGGGAGCGAGCCCGGTCACTCGAGGCGCTCAGCGAGGTGCAATGGCAGGGGCTGACACCGCAGCAGCGCGAGAAGGCGGAGATGAACCAGGACATGAAGCTGATGGCCAAGCGCTGGGGCGAGGTCTGCGCCCAGGGCATGGAGAAGTACTGCGGCTTCCGGGACGAGTATTGCCGGGTCGAGGGCTATCCACCGGACGTGTGCACGAGTGGTGCAGAGGCCCGAGGTCCCCGCGACGCCGGGGTCCGAGCCCCACCTCGTGAATAGAGGTGGGGCCCTCTCATGCAACACGCAACAGGGCTGGATGGGGATCGATGTGCCAGCTCAAGTTGTAATCGGAGGGGCGGTACCGATGGATTTCGCCCGAGGTGGCCTCGATGAGGAAGCCGCTCTGCTCATCCGCCCCCTCGACCCACGCGTGCCCACCACCCGGGAGTGTTCCAATGGCCACCCGAGCGGAGACGCCTGCCGCCAGGAGAATCGAGACTGTGAGCAGCGTGAGGTCCTCGCAGTCCCCCGCGCGCCGCCGGAGCGTCGTGGCGGGCGCATACCAACAGTCCAGGCCGCTCGGGTCCGAGGCATACGAGAGTTGGCGGTTGGCGAACTTGGTACGGAGCCACTGGGCCACCTGATCAGCGACGGGGAGGCTGTACCGAGCCAGCGAGGGAGGTGCATTCCGCTGGATGAGGTGTTCCACCTCCCAAGGGCGGACCAAGCGCTGGACGGCGTTGTAGTGCGACACGTAATCAAAGGGGACAATCAGAAAGTCAGGACCTGAAGAGTGGTAACGCATCGCTTCACCTCAGGCCTGCTGCTTGTTGCCTACCAGCACGTAGAGGCAGTGAGTCCGTGAGTGGCTCTGGATGCCTTCCCCGCCCGGGTTGATGTTCTCGATGGCCACGCGGAAGTTGCACCGCCGGGCGTAGTCGATCAGATCCTGCTCGAGCTCCTTGGCGATGGATGGATTGAACGCCTCGTAGAGCACCCGCATCTTGTTCCAACCGTTGCCCGCGTGCTGCGCCCACCGAGCCTCGGGACTGGTCGTCACGCCGATGTAGACCCGGTCCCAGTGGCTTCGGTAACCGTCAAGCGCTGGCTTCAAGGAGTCCATGGCTTCCTGCCAGGGGACGCGTACGGGATTGTAGTCGATCATGTGTTCTCCACAGTCCTCACAGGGGTGTTTGCTCAAGGGTCCACCCATGAGGTTCGTGGGCACCTGACGCGTAGGCCCAAAGAGAGGCTGACGCGTGGTCTCACAGGTAACCGGCGCTGGGGGGCAAGCAAGTCACCGGATAGATTGCGATCCTTTAAGGATCATCAGAGGATTTGAGGATCATGAGCAGCGACTTGGAGAAGCGGCGCTTCACCCAACTCCATCGGACGGTGCAACTCATCGCCGACTTGATGGCCGGGAAGTCCCATGATCGGAACAGCGCTGCCGCAGCGCTCGGCATCCAACCGGTTTCGGCGGATCGTCAGCTCAAGGCCATCGCACGTCTGCCAGGAGTGAAGGTGGTGAAGGAGGGGCGTCGCCGGGTTTTCCGGTTTGATGCTGCGGCAATCTCCGATCCGCCATCGCTCGCAGTGCTCATCGGGGCGAGCTTCGGGGCGAGTCTGGGGCCCTTGTTCGAAGGGACGCCCTATCAGAAAGCCTTCAGTGATGCGCGCGACCATCTCCTCCGGCAGTCACGTCGGCGTGGCGATTTCAGCGAGGTCGAGCGGAAGTTCGTTTTCCTGTCTCAGGGAGGAGAGATCTCTCTGCCCGAGAAGGGCGCTCAGCTCGATGAACTCATCGCTGCACTTCTGGAGCAGTATCCGGTTCGTATCGATTACGAGGATTTCGCTAGCGTGGTCCGCTCAAGACGCGTGGAGCCGCTGTCACTCGCCGTCTACAACCACCAGCTCTACCTGCTTGGACGTGAGCGTACCGGGGAACTCCGTTCGTTCCGTTTCTCGCGCATTCGCAGCGCCGAGGCAGAAGGGCGCCCCTTCAAGTACCCCACCAAAGCGGAGTACGATCCTGAACAGGTCTTTGCTCGGAGCTTCGGCATCTTCATGATGGAAGACCAGCCCGTCGAGCATGTGGAACTGAAGCTGCATGCGCGCTGGGCCGCGCATGTGAAGAGTCATCGCTGGCATCGCTCACAGCGAGCGGTGGTCTTGGGTGGTGAGGTTCACATCCACCTCGACGTGTGCGTGTGCCCTGAGGTGGAGGCTTGGGTGCTGAGCTTTGGTGAAGAAGCAGAGATCCTGCGTCCCCAGTCTTTACGGGACAAGTTGGCGAAGCGCGCCGAAGCTCTTCGCCAACGATACGTAACGGGAGGCTAAGCGGAGCAGGGGGCCTGGCTCATCCCCCCGCCACACGCTGCCGCTAGAAGCGGCCGCCGATCGTGAGCGCGGCGTCGAAGAGGCCTCCCTGCGGATTGCCCGGCTCGGTGTTCTCCGCGAAGCTCTCGTCCACCAGCCACCGGTACGTCGCGCGCACGCCCGTCGTCAGGTTGCCCGTGTTGAACTCGATGCCCGCCGCCACCGGCACCTCCTCCACCAGGTCCGAGTCGTACAGCCCCGCCCCCCCCTTCGCCGAGATGTACGAGGCCCCCAAGCCCGCCGCCACGAACGGCTTCACCACGTCGATGAACGGCGGCGCGATCTTCACCAGCCCCGTCGCTCCGTTGCGCGTCAGCGTCGCGTCCGGCAGCAGATCGTTCGACACGGTGTTCCTCGAGCCCTCGTAGCCCAGCTCGAACCCGAGCAGCCGCAGCGGCTGCACGTTCACCGTGAGACCCCACGCCGGGCCCGTGTCGATGCCGTCGCCCACGTCGCCCGTGTAGTCGCTCACGCCGCCCTTCAGGAACACCTTCACCTTGCCCTTCGGCCCTTCGTCCTGCGCCAGCGCCGTTCCCGCAACCCCCAGTCCCACCACCAGCGCCATCGCCCGCAGTCCGCTCCGAATCATTCCTGCCTCCTTGAGTCACCTCGTGTGCACTCAAGCTGCGCACGCGTGCACTCGGCGGCGTCCCCACCCAAGGGGCCAGGCGAGCGCTCGTCTGAACGCATGTTCAGGAGGGGAAAGGTCATCCCTCGGGTCGGGCTTCCTTGGTCAGACCATTGGGGTAATGTCATGCCTGTTCATCGATGTTGATCCCGGGTTGTAGCTCCCAACCCGGGAAGGAGCCTCGCGGTGCGGTGGGTGTTACCCGAGACGGTTGATCAGCAGGCGAAGGCGCTGGCCGGTGAGCTCGGCCTGCATCCGCTGCCTGCTCGCATCCTCACACACCGCGGCTTCCGCACTCCTGAAGCTGCCTCCGCCTTCCTCTCTGACAAACTCGCGGACCTGCCGGATCCCTTCCGAATGAAGGGCATGGGCGCCGCTGTCGAGCGCATCACCCGGGCCCTCCGCACCCACGAGAAGATCACCCTCTACGGCGACTACGACGTCGACGGCGTCTGCTCCACCTCCCTGCTCAGCATCTTCCTTCGCGAGTTGGGTGCCCAGCCTGGCACATACATCCCTCACCGGTTGGGCGAGGGCTATGGCCTGAACGTTCAGGCGGTGGAGAAGCTGGCAGCCGAGGGCACGCGCGTCCTGGTCACCCTGGACTGTGGCATCTCGGCCAACGTCGAGATCTCCCGCGCCCGGGATCTCGGCATGGATGTGGTGATTGTGGACCACCACACGGTACCCGCCACGTTGCCCCCCGCTGTCGCGGTGCTCAACCCGCACCAGCCCGGCTGCGAGTACCCCACGAAGACGCTCTGTGCCGCCGGCGTCGCCTTCAACCTCTGCATGGGCCTGCGCAAGCGGCTCCGGGACGATGGCTTCTTTGCCACCCGCAAGGAGCCCAACCTCCGCGCCCTCATGGACCTGGCCGCCCTGGCCACCGTCGCGGACGTGGTCCCCCTCACCGGCGTCAACCGCATCCTCGTGGCCCATGGCCTCCAGGAGCTCACCGCCGCTCGCCGCCCCGGTGTCCGGGCGCTCAAGGAAGCAGCGGGGATGGAGCCCGATGCGCCTGTCACGGCGGGTCAGGTCGGCTTCCGCCTCGGGCCTCGCATCAACGCCGCGGGCCGCTTGCATGACGCGTCCCTCGGCCTGCAGATGCTCACCGCCGAATCGCTCGAAGAGGCACGGCGCCTGGCCCAGGTGCTCGATCGCGCCAACGCCGAGCGCCAGGGCATCGAGAGCACCATCCTCACCGAGGCGCTGAAGCAGGCCGAGACGCGGAAGGACTCGCGGGGCTTCGTCCTCTACGCCGAGGGCTGGCACCCCGGTGTCATCGGCATCGTCGCCTCGCGCGTCGTCGAGCGTTTCCACCGTCCCACCATCATGGTCGGCGTCAATGACGGGGTGGGGAAGGGCTCCGCTCGCAGCATCGAAGCCTTCCACCTGTACGATGCGATCAGCGGCTGCTCGGACATGCTCACCCGCTTCGGCGGCCACAAGTACGCCGCGGGTCTCACCATCGAGGCGGACCGGCTGCCCGCCTTCCGCGAGGCCTTCGAGCGCATCGCCATGCAGCGCCTCACACCCGAGGACCTCATCCCTCGCTGCAAGGTGGATGCGGTCGTCACTCCGAACGAGCTGGACGAGAGCGCCGTGGAGGCCCTGCAGAAGCTCGGGCCCTTCGGACAGGGCAATCCCGAGCCCGTGCTCGTGCTGAAGCACCAGGTGGCTCGGCCTCGCGTCCTCACCCCGAAGACGGGCTATGGCTCGGCCCACCTCAAGCTGGCCCTCTTGGATGCCCCAGAGGTGGATGCCATCGGCTTCGGCATGGCGGACCGGCTGTCGCTCGTGGAGGGCCCGGTGGATCTCGCCTTCCAGGTGGGCGTGGACACCTTCCGCGGCCAGCGCCGCGTGTCCCTGCGGCTCAAGGATCTGCGCGTCGCGGCCTGAGCCCTCGCGGGCCCCTGCCGTCGCGCTGCTGGGCGCTCAGGCTTTGGTGAAGAGCGGATCCTTGTCCGTCAGCCGCAGCGGCGTCGGCAGGTAGGGATCCAGCTCGCCGGGCTCGAAGCGGCACAGGCTCACGGCGTGCCAGAAGATGCCTGTGACATCGCCTCCGCTCTTGAAGTGCCCATCCGGCCGGAACGCGACGCACCCATCCAGGTGCCCCAGGAACGTGGCCAGTGGCCGCCCCGTGGCGCTCTCCCAGTAGCGCGCCGTCCCGTCATCGGAGGCCGAGGACAGCCAGGCACCCTCCGGGCCGAACGCCACGTGGAGGACGCTGCCGCGGTTTCCCGGGAAGGTGCGCAGGCGGCTGCCCTTCTCCACGCTCCACAGCACCAGCGCCCCGCTGTCCGAGCCCGAGGCCAGCGCCTTGCCATCCGGACTGAACGCCACGCTGAGGGTGAAGCCGGAGGTACCTGAGAAGGTGCGGAGGATGCGTCCCTGATCCGTGCTCCACAGCAGCAGGGGCTCCTCATCCGAGCCCGAGGCCAGGGTGGTGCCGTCCGGGCTGAACGTGATGCTGCGCACCGGGCCCGAGTGTCCCCGGAGGGTGCGCTGGTAGGTGCCCTGCTCCGCGCTCCACAGCAGGATGTTCCGGTCATCCGAGCCCGAGGCCAGCGTCTTGCCATCCGGGCTGAAGGCCACCGTGGTGACGCTGCCGCGGTGCAGCTGGCGGCTGCGAAGCTGCGTGCCCACGCTCACGTTCCAGAAGCTCAGCGTCTGGTCCTTGGAGCCGGAGACCAGCGTCTTGCCATCCGGGCTGAAGGCCATGCTGAGCACGGCCTCCCGGTGTCCCTGGAGCGTGCTGAGGGGCCGGGCGTGCTCCACGCTCCATAAGAGGATGCGTCCTCCCTGGGTCGCGGAGGCCAGCGTCTTGCCGTCCGGGCTGATGGCGATGCTCGAGATGGACTCGGTGTGGCCCTGGAGCAGGCGCAGCAGCCGCGCCTGCGGCACGCTCCAGAGAATGAGGGTGCCGTCCTCGAAACCCTGGGCGTGGATCCTCCCGTCCGCGCTGAAGGCCACGCTGCGTACGGCGCTCGAATGGTCCTGCAGGGCACGCAGTGGCTTGGCGTGCTCCACGCTCCAGAGGATGACGGTCTTGTCGTCGGAGCCCGAGGCCAGCGTCTTTCCATCCGGGCTGAAGGCCACGCTCCAGACAGGGCCTGTGTGCGACTTGAGCGAAGTCAGCGCCATGGCCTGCTTGATGCTCCAGAGGATGGTGCTCTTGTCCTCCGAGCCCGAGGCCAGCGTCCTGCCGTCCGGGCTGAAGGTCACGCTCCGGATGGCCTCCGCGTGTCCCTCGAGCATGCGCAGCGGCTTGGCGTCTTCCACGTTCCAGAGGATGACGGTCTTGTCCTCCGAGCCCGAGGCGAGCAGCCGGCCGTCCGGGCTGAAGGCCAGGGAGAGGATGGAGCCCCAGTGCCCGGACAGCGTGTGCAGGGGCCGGCCCTGGTGCGCGTGCCAGAGGGTGAGGGTCCGGTCGTCGGAGCCCGAGGCCACCGTCTTGCCGTCCGGGCTGAAGGCCACGCTCAGCACGGCGCCCTTGTGGCCCTCGAGGGGGCGCACGGAGCGCCCCTCCTCCACGCTCCAGAGGATGAGGGTGCCGTCCAGAGAGCTCGACGCCAACAGCAGGCTGTCCGGACTGAAGGCCACTCCGGTGACGCCCTGCTTGTGGCCCAACAGGGTGTGGAGAGGACGGAGCTGCTCCACACTCCAGAGGATGACGGCCCCCGCATCGGTGCCGGAGGCCAGCAGCCGTCCATCCCGGCTGAAGGCGAGCCCGGAGCTGGCGTCCAGGTGGCCCTCGAAGACGCGCTGGCAGTGGCCCGTCTCGGCATCCCACAGGCGGACTGTGCCG
Organism: Hyalangium minutum; assembly: GCF_000737315.1. Classification (GTDB taxonomy): domain Bacteria; phylum Myxococcota; class Myxococcia; order Myxococcales; family Myxococcaceae; genus Hyalangium; species Hyalangium minutum. The sequence goes on along the minus strand of NZ_JMCB01000010.1, from coordinate 172,895 downwards.
TCGGCATGGGCTGTCGCCAGGTACTCGCCGGCTGGGCTGAAGACGACGGCCCGGAGCGGTGAGGCGAGCCCCAGGGTCGGGGTGATGTTCTTGGGGACGGGCAGCGCCGCCCCGAACAGCCGGAGGTCCTCCAGGGAGTCCAGCCGGGCGCCCACGAGCTTGGCGCCGTGCAGGCTCGCCCCCTGCAGCCGGGCGCCGCGCAGATCGGCCCCGAGCAGGCGCGCCCCCGTCAGATCGGCGCCCGCGAGGTCCGCGCCGCGCAGGACCGCCTGCCCCAGGTTGGCCCGCTTGAGGTTGGCCTGGCCCAGGCGGGCCTCGACCAGATTGGCGTTCACCAGCGTGGCCCCCGAGAGGTTGGCTCGGCTCAAGTTGGCCCGGCGCAGATCCTCCCCGGAGAGATCCTGGCCGTGCAGATCGCTGCGCTCCAGGTTGCGCGAGGGCGTGGCCCCGGTGCTCGCGCGCGGCTCCAGCTGAAGCTTGGAGAACTGGCGCAGCACCTTCAGCGCGTTCCCCCGGAGGATGTCACTCTCCGCGGAGGCCGCCTTGGCCTCGGCCCAGCGCCGCGCCAGCTCGGGCTGCGAGAGGGTGACGAAGAACTCCGCCATCAGCTCGCTCATCTCCCTCCGCCCCAGGACGGTGGGGGCCTTGCTGTGGTGGATCTCCTGCGCGGCCTCCGCGGCGACGAACCACTCCATGATGGACTGGTGGATGAACGAGAAGCGTCCCTCCGCGTCTCGCACCATGAGCGAGCCCGAGCCCAGTTGGTGGCGGATGACCTCGCGATCGAGCTTGTGCTGGCCGTAGGCGTTGACGGCCTCGAGGATCGCCGCCGGCAGCTCGCGCATGTCCACGAACCGGTCTGTCCGCTCCCACAGCAGCAGCGCCAGCTCGGTGGCGCCCCGGAAGATCTGCCGCTGATCCAGTCCCTTGAGCGCTCCCGAAGGATGGATCCGGCGGACCTCTCCGTCGATCCACCGCTGGATGAGGACCTTGTAGATGTGCGCCTTGGTGAGCTTGCCCGACTTGGCGAGGGCCTCACGGAGCGTGCTCTCCTCCAGCTCCGCGATGAAGCTCAGCATGCGGGGGTTCTCCGCCAGGCTGAGGAGATCATCGATGCCCTTGAGGAGCTTCATCCGCTCGTCCGCGGCGGCGGGGTTCCCCAGCTTCTGCTTCAGGAAGCGCCAGACCTGCTGCTCGCTGAAGCGCTCCAGCTCGATGAGCCGGTAGCCCGGGAGCAGGGCGGCGCGCTCTCCCAACTGGCGCTTGACCTGCTGGTCCGTCAGGAAGTGCTGCGTGCGGCTCGTGATGACGACCTTGGCGTCTCCCTGGACGGCCTCGATGATGGTGTTGAAGTGCTCCATCACCTGGTCGTACGTCACGCGGAGCGCGAGCTCGTCGAAGCCGTCGAACAGGAGCGCGATCCGCCCCGAGCGGAGCAGGTAGAGGAACTTGTCGGGCTCCAGCCGCCCGAGATCCGCCGCGGCGAAGTGCTGCGCGATGAGCTGCTTGAGCGAGACGTGCTTCTGGAGCGAGCGCATCTCGATGAGCACGGGCACCAGGGCCTTCTCGGGAGCCATCCGCCGGGCCAGCTCGTGGAGCAGGAACGTCTTCCCCGCGCCGAAGTCTCCCAGGATGAGCGCGAAGCGCGTGTGGGGCGAGTTGAGGACTTCGAGCAGCTTCTGGAGCACGTCCTGCGTGCGCTCGGGCGCTCCTCCCCCGATGCTCACCTGGCCCTGTTGCTCCACGTAGAGCGAGGGCGGATAGATGGGATCGTTCTCCAGCCGGGTGGTCTGCCACTGCAGGTAGCTGGAGAAGTCGTAGAGCCCCTGGTACTCGCTGAAGCTGATCAGCCGCACCTGCTGCGCGCGGGCCTGGCGCAACAGCGCCTCGGGGGCTGACGGGCCCGAGTGGACGAGCGTCGAGATGACCGTGGGCTCCCGCTTCCGGTACTCGGCGTGGATGCTGTCCAGGAAGGCCGTCAGCAGCTCGGCCGTCAGGGGTTGCTCGAGCGCGGCCACGGGGAGGCTCTGGATGACGCCTCCCTCAGACATCGTCACTTCGAGCAGCTCGTTGAAGGGAGCCGGTGCCTCGTCGAAGAGCTTGCGCTTGATCTGCGTCCCGGGAGCATGGCGGAGGGCGCAGACCTGCTCGACTCGCGCCAGGAACTCGTCCTGGCGCCTGTCCTCGCGGGCCCTCCGGAGCGCGGGTGGACGGCTCTCCTTGACGCTGGAGCCCGAGGCCGAAGCGGACGGGTGCGGCCGCTGGTGCTTGCGCAGGAACGCCAGCAGGAACGAAGCCGACGCGTGGCAGGCGAAGTCGCGGAAGGCATCGTCCTTGTCGTGGTCGGCGTAGTCCGAGACCGCCTTGGCGATGAGCAGGCGCCGGCCGAGCTGCTCGGCCACGAATCCCATGGCCGTGGCCTCCATCTCCGCGCCCAGCACCTTGCGCACGTGCCGGCTCAGCCGCTCGAACAGCTCCGGATCCTCCTGGACGGTCTTGCCCGTGGCGATGGGCGCCACGTGGACGCGGAAGGGCCCGTCGGTCCTCTTTCCGTCGGGATCGATCAGTCGCTCCTCGGCGGCCAGCCCCCGGCCTTTCTCCGTCAGCTGGAGCTTGCCGGGCGTCGGATCAATGAGTCCGGACTTCCGCAGCGCGCGAATGCAGGAGGCAAGGTCCGGGCACTGGCTTCGCCAGTCGGGGTGCTCGTTGGGGGCGGGGGCGGCTCCGCGCTCATGGGTCTCCAGCGCCCGGAGGAACCACCGCTGTTGGGCCTCCAGGGAGAGAGGACGCGTCTTCTCGAGCCCCGGGGCCTGGGTGAACTCCTCCGCGAAGAACGCCGCGTCCATCCTCCAGGCCGGGTCCAGGTTGTAGGTGGTGATGTCGTGGAAGAGGTCCGCTCCGTGGCCCTCGTGCGCAGCGACGAGCTTGCCGTGGTCGTAGCTGAAGATCCGGTCAGCCACGATGACGTCCCCCAGGGACACCTTGCCGCGGCGGCCCGCGCAGATGCCGCTCATGGCGATGCACGCGGGGTTCAGCTGCTGGATGAGCGCGATGGAGCGGGCCGCCGCCGCCGTCTCTCCCATGTCGCCGGACCACGCCGCCGCCACGTGGAGGTTCTCTCCCTGCTGGTTGGGGAGGGTGCGCCAGGAATAGGGGAAGCCATGCGGGTCACGCGCGCTCGTCCAGCCGTCGCGCCCCCGGCCGTCGAACCTGAGCTCCAGGACTGCGTCGAGCTCTTCCTTGAGCGCCGTGACGATCAGCACATCCACGTGGGACTCGCTCATGCGGATCATCCCCCAGGGTGGGGCGGGGGCCCTGGGGAGCCTCCGCTTCAATCCCTTTCATGAATATCATGAATACCATGAAAGCCCATGTGGGCTCAGCCTGTCAGGGGCGCGCTGTAGCGTCCTGACGGTTCAGGTGAAGAGGGCCGCCAGCTTGCTCAGCTCCACGTTGGCGCCGCAGAGCAGCACGCCCACCCGCTCACCCGGCTTGGGCCGGTACGCTCCGGACAGCAGCGCCGCCAGGGCCGTCGCGCCCCCCGGCTCCGAGGCCAGGCGCCAGTCCCGCCAGAGCGTCCGCTGCGCCTCCCGGATCGCCTCGTCCTTCACCAGCGCCACGTGATCCACCGCCGCCTTCGCGAGGGTGAAGACAAGCTCCCCCGTGTTGCGCGCCCCCAGGGAGTCCGCCGCGATCGACTCCACCGTGACGTCCACCGGGCGCCCGGCCTCGAGCGACGCGTGCAGCGCCCGGGAGCCCTCGGGCTCCACGCCCACCACCCGGACGCCTCGCCCCGCCCAGGCGCTCGCGATGCCCGCGATCAGCCCTCCGCCGCCCACCGCCACCAGCACCGTGTCGAGCCCCGGCGCGTCCTCCTCCCACTCCAGTGCCACCGTGCCCTGGCCCTGGATGGTGGGCACCGCGTCGTACGCGTGGATGGACAGCGCTCCGGACTCCGCGATGTACGTGCCACAGGCGCTCAGGGCGTCGGCGTAGCGCTGGCCGCCGATGACGACCTCGGCCCCGAAGCGGCGGATGATCTCCACCTTCGCCGGGCTGGAGATCTCCGGCACGAAGATGCGCGCCGGGATGCCCAGCTGCTTCGCCGCGTACGCCACCGCCGCCCCGTGGTTGCCTCCCGACGCCGCCGCCACTCCCGCCTTGGGGATCGGCTGGGTCAGCAGCGTGTTGAAGGCCCCGCGCGGCTTGAACGAGCCCGCGTGCTGGAACAGCTCGAGCTTCAGGCTCAGCGGGCCATCGTGGCCCAGCGTCCCGCTCGGCAGGTTCCAGACGGGCGTCCGGCGGATGTGAGGGCGGATGCGCTCGTGGGCGGCGCGGATGTCATCGCGGGAGACGGGCAGGGGCACAGGACTCTCCAGGGAGGGCGCCCTGTCTATCCCCGGACGCAGAACCGGCAAAGTCCCATCCGCGCCAGCCGCCGGGTCAGGCCGCCTTGCTTACGTCCTCGTGAGCCGGGGAGGCGAGGGCCTCCGGAGCTGGGGCCTCCGCGAGCCGCTCGCCGATGCGCGTCAGCCCCACGCCCTCGCGCGCTCGGGCGTGCACCTGCGGGTAGTCCTGGAACGCCGTGCCGAACCACCGGTCCAGCACCACCGTGAAGAGCCCGTAGTGCCCCTGGTAGCGCGCATGGTGCAGGGCGTGGAACGTGGGCGTGAAGACTAGCCGTCCCAGCCACGACGACACGAAGCGCTTGGGCAGCCACTCTGTGTTGCTGTGCCCCACCACGTTCAGCAGGTAGTTGGTGAGGATGTACGCCATGAGGCCTGCTTTCGTGATGGGCATCACCTCGATGGCCAGCAGCGCCAGCCCCATCCCACCGCCCATCAGCACCAGGCGCTCTACCAGCGAGAAGGACAGCGACGTCAGCGGTTCCGTCACCTGCGCCACGTGGTGCTGCGCGTGGAACCGGTACAGCGCCTTCGTGTGCAGCAGCCGGTGCGACACGTAGAACCACACCTCGAAGCTCACGAAGATCCACGCGTACGACAGCAGCGCCACCGGCACGCTGAAGGGCACCATCCTCGGGCCCGCGTAGTACCGGAACAGCCCCACCAGCAGCGCGTCGCAGAGCACCACCGAGATCGCCGCCTTGGCCTCGCTGCGGAGCTGCCCCGGCGCCAGCGACCGCCGGTACACCCGCCACCGCTCCGCCAGCCGCGTGCGCGCTGCAACCCATCCGAGGCCCAGCGCCGAGAGCTTGATGAAGCTCGAGATCACCAACGCCGTGCACAGCACCTTCACGAGGGGGGCCATGAGGGGCTCCTTGCCACGGCAGCATCGCCCATCATCAGGCTCGATAACAGATGCTCGCGACGACGATTCACCCGGTGGTAGGGCTGGCTCCTCCCCGGCACGGGTGAAAGGAAGGGCCCAAGAGAGGCCCACTCCGCCTGCTCAGGAGATGCCCCAGCGAACACGGCCAGGGGTCAGCAGCGCGCCGGCCCGCGCCAGCTCATTCAGCCGGAAGCGCTCGGCTTGCTTCTCGAAGGCGCTGCGGCACCGCTCCGAACAGAAGAAGTACCGGCGCTTCTTGTACTCCGTGGACGGCTGGCCCTCGGGCTCCTCCAGCTGCCGCCCACAGACTGGATCCAGGTGACGCCTATGACTCTGACTCTGTTCAGCGTTCATCACTCGCCTCCCACCGTGCGGCGTCGGCCGTACTGCCAAGCGCGATGCCCTCACCCGGGCTCAAGCTTAAGCACGGCGCGTGCCAATGGCTGGGGACGCCAAGGTTCAGCAATCCCGAGGGGAGTGAGGAGGCGGGGAAGCAGCCCCGGTGACCCGAGAGGGAAAAAACTTCCGTCTCGCTTCCATTCTCCGAGAGGGGCGCGGCCGCTCAGAAGGCCGTGCCGATGCTGCCGCCGACGAAGGTGTCGTCCATATAACCGCGGCGGAAGCGCATCAGCTCCACGCGGAAGGACAGGGCCATCTTCTCCGAGAGCCGAGGCCGGCCGCGGAAGCCCACGCCGTACTGGAGCAGGGGCTTGATGCCCTTCACCGCCGTCTGCTCCTCGCCGATGGTGAGCGAGGTGGTCTGGAAGGCGAAGCCGCCGCCCACCTGCCCGAAGACGCCGTAGTACTTCTCGGCGCCGAAGACGAACTCGTACGCGGGCGCGATGGAGAAGTAGTGGTTGCGCGAGCTGCCGTTGATGAGCGTGGTGCCGTCGCTCGCGCCCGCCATCATCCACCGCACGTCCGCCCAGAGCGTGTCGCGCAGCGGCTCGTTGTTGAGGATGCGGCCGTACTCCCAGGTGAAGCGCAGGCCGAGCCCGAACGCAGGGTCCGCGAACCGGCCGCGCGAGCTCTCCAGCAGCATCGAGCCGAGGATGAGCTCTCCGGCGAAGCCCTTGTTCGGATCGTCGTCGCCGGCCATGCGCTCGAAGTCTTCCTCCGCCTCGCGCTCGTCAGCCATGCGGCCGTAGTCCGCGGTGGGATCGTTGCTGCGGCGGGGGAGCTTCCGGGGAGCGTCCTCCGTCTCATCATCATCCGGGTAGGCCAGGGGAGCGTCGTCCTCGTCCTGAGCGAGGGCGGGTGGGGCGAAGACGAGCGCCCCGAGGATCAGGGCCAGAAGGCGTGCGTGCAAGGAAGAGGTCCTCATGGATTGATCCGGGTGCAGGTGTTGCCGCCCTGCGCCGCGGCGGGGCAGGGCAGGCCCGGGCCCACCAGATCGGCGGCGGGGACCTGCAGGTGATCGATCAGCTCGTTGCACAGCGCCGTCTTCAGCGGCACGTCCGTGACGTGCTTGATGAACACCGCGGACACGGAGGTGAGGTTGAAGTCGGTCTGGTTGCTCCCGACGAGGCTGATGAGCTGCTTGAGGCCAGGGTTGTTGGCCGTCTCGTCCGAGTAGGCGGAGACGATGGCGCGCATGAGCACCTCGCGCTGCCCGGTGCTCTCGCCGGCCTGGTAGAGCGCGCTGGCGAGGATGGAGCCCAGCTTGTACTCCAGCCCCTGGCCCGAGAACGTGCCGAGGCCCGAGTTCTGCAGCGAGTTGCGCAGGCCGAGGTCCATGCACCGGTCCGACTTGGACAGATCGCGATCGTTGCTCAGCTTGTCCTCGAACGAGGTGCGCAGGAAGCGCGGATCGCAGCCGGTGGCGCTCTTACAGGTGACGCCGTAGCCGTGGTAGTCCGCGAGGCCCTCGTCCAGCGCCTTGATGAGGTTGGCGCCCGGGCTGGTGCCCACCGCGCCCCACTCGGTGATGGGCGGAGGCAGCCGGCGCGAGCCGTACACCTTCAGGTTGAAGATCATGTGCGAGTACTCATGCGCCATGACGCCGGAGTTGATGGCCAGCGGCGCCTTCTGCAGCTCGTCGAAGGGCACCACCATGAAGGACTGCGTGGGAGCGAACCACAGCGCGTTGTCCTTGATGGGCTCCGGGTTGGAGTCCTTCAGGGTGAAGTCCGCGAAGTAGTAGACGGTGGCGGGATCCTTGCCGAAGTCCGCCTGGGGGATGTTGCCCACGGTGTTGAAGTACTCGCGGGCCTTCTCGAAGTTGTAATAGGTGGTGGCCAGGTTCCAGGTGTGGAAGTCCGCCGGCCACAGCACCCCGTCCTGCTCGATCCAGTTGGCGGTGACGGGCCGGCCATCGGACTTGATCAGCGCGTTGGCGAAGCCCTCCTCCGTCAGCGTGGGCACCTGCAGCTCCGGATCCGCGGAGTCCAGGACGATGCGGGCCCCGCCGATCAGCTTCGCGACACTCCCCTCCATGTGGATGATGTCGGTGATGGTGTTGAGGGTGACTTCCTGAGTCACGTAGCTCCCGTTTCCGGAGAGCACGAGCGCGCGGACCCTCACTGGATCCTGCGGCACGGGCTCGCACGCGGTCAGGAGGAGGAGCGCGGCGGCGATGGCTGATCGATGCATGGCCGGGGTTTTACTACGGCCGCCCGGGCATTCAGAAGGTGTACTCGGCGCCCAAAGTGGCAAGCCCGGTGGAGACGGTGCCTGCCTCCTCGGGCATGTCTGCCTGCAGGGCGACGGAGGCCCACAGCCGGACAGGCTCGCCCAGGCGGACGGTCCACCGGGTGGCCAGCAGGTGGCTCATGCCCTGGCCCGGCACGTACTGGGTGAAGGCGTAGGAGAGCTGCCCCCGGACGGTGGCGTTGAAGCGGTAGGTGACCGAGGGCCTCACGTCGAAGCGCGCCGGGGCGCTGGGCAGGCCCGCCGAGAAGTTCGCGTCCGACAGCCGGCCCGCCACGGCCGTGCCGATGTCCCGGTAGAGCTTCTCGGCGAAGAGGCGCTGGAGCTGGCGATCCTCGCCCACCTGGGCATAGCGGGCGGCCAGCGCCTGCTGCTCCTCCTCGGAGAACTGGCCGGTGCTCAGGGGATCGTCACTATAAAGGTAGAGGCCGCCGCGCAGGCCCAGCTCCCAGCTCCCCAGCAGCAGCCGCCCCCCCAGCGAGGGCCGGAACACGCCCAGCTTCTCCTCTTGGTGGAAGACGGTTCGAGCCTCCTGGCCCGTTTCCTTGGTGATGAGCGCCCGTCGCAGGGGATAGCGGGTGAGGTTCAGCCCCGCGTCCAGCCCGTACTCCACGTCCGAGAGCCCCGCGGAGTCATAACCCACCGAGAGGGCGAGCCCTTGGCTGTTGTAGGACGTCCGCGCGCCCAGCGATGGCAGCCCGAGCCGAGGAAACTCCCGGGCCAGCGGGGTGAAGGTGTTCTTGGGCAGCCCGGCGACGACGGAGCCGGACAGCATCCAGTGGTCGGAGAGGGCGTGGTCGAAGCCGAGGGAGAGCTGGTGAGTGAGGGCGGTGTCCGGCCCGGGGCGCACGCCGCTGTAGCCGAAGGTGAGAAACGTCGTGTTCTCGCGCAGCTCCACGTCGCCCAGCAGCGTCAGCGCCCGGTAGTCCTTGCTGGCGCCCAGTTCGGTGCTGAGGGTGAGCGCCTGGGCGGGCCGGGCGGCCAACGCCAGCAGGAGACAGACGCTGCCGGTCAGGAGCCGACGGCCCACCTTCCGGATTCCTTGACGCATCGTTTCCGCGCTCCATATGGTGCCGCCCCTTCTCTCTGAAACACTCCACAGCGCAGGCGGTGTCATGGCGGTCCCGTTCATTACCGAGGTCAAGCGTACCCACACTTGCGGTCAGCTCACCAAGGAACACATCGGCCAGGAGGTGGTGCTCTTTGGCTGGGTGCAGAACCGTCGAGACCACGGCGGCGCGGTCTTCATCGACTTGAGGGATCGCGAGGGGCTCACCCAGGTCGTCTTCGAGCCGGACGCCAAGGAGGCCCATGAGACGGCCGGCCAGCTCCGGTTGGAGTACTGCGTCGGTATCCGGGGCAAGGTCGTCTCTCGCGGCAAGAACGTGAACGCGAAGATGAAGACCGGTGAGATCGAGGTGAAGGCGGACGCCCTCACCATCTTCAACCGCTCCGAGCCCACGCCGTTCCTCATCGAGGACAGCATCGACACGGCGGAGGAGAAGCGCCTGGCCCACCGCTACCTGGACCTGCGCCGCAAGCCGCTGCAGCAGTCGCTGATGACGCGCTCGAAGATGAACGCGCTCACCCGCCAGTACATGGTGCAGAACGGCTTCCTGGAACTGGAGACGCCGTTCATGGGCAAGTACACGCCCGGCGGCGCGCGCAACTTCCTGGTCCCCAGCCGCCTCAACCCCGGCAAGTTCTACGCCCTGGCCGAGAGCCCGCAGCTCTACAAGCAGCTGTTCATGGTGGCGGGCTTCGAGCGCTACTTCCAGATAGTCAAGTGCTTCCGCGACGAGGACCTGCGCCTGGACCGGCAGCCGGAGTTCACGCAGATCGACGTGGAGATGAGCTTCGTCACCCAGGATGACGTGTTCACGATCATCGAGGGGCTCATCAAGAAGCTGTGGAAGGAAGTCCTGGACGTGGACGTGCCCACGCCGTTCATGCGGATGGACTTCTACGAGTCCATGGACAAGTACGGCAACGACAAGCCGGACCTGCGCTTCGGGCTGGAGCACGTGGTGCTGACGGACCTCATCCGCGAGCACGGCGAGGGCGGCGGCGTGCCCCTGCTGCACGAGGCGGTGCAGAACAAGGGCATCGTCAAGGCGATGGTGCTCCCAGTGGCCAAGCCGCTGAGCCGCGCGGAGACGGACAAGCTGGAGGAGTTCGCCAAGCAGGCGGGCGCCCGCGGTCTGGCCCGCGCCAAGGTGGGCGAGGGCGGCGAGTGGACGCAGTCTCCGCTGGCCAAGACGATCAGCCCCGCGCTGCGCCATGCCATCAACGAGAAGTGCAACGCGAAGACGGGCGATCTGATCCTCTTCCAGTTCGGCCGCGAGTCGCTGGTGCACACGGTGATGGCGAACCTGCGCGTGCACGTGGCCAAGAAGCTGGGCCTCATTCCCGAGTACGGCAGCGGCGGCCAGTGGCGCTTCCTGTGGGTCGTGAACCCGCCGCTCTTCGAGTACGACGAGGAGACCAAGACGTGGGCCGCGGCGCACCACGCCTTCACGCGCCCGCACGACGGGGACGTACAGTACCTGCTCACGGATCCGGGCCGCGTGAAGTGCCACCGGTATGACGTGGTGCTCAACGGCTTCGAGATCGGCGGCGGCTCCATCCGTCTGCACGACCCGAAGGTCCAGTCCGAGGTGTTCAAGGCCTTGGGCATCAGCGACGAGGAGGCCCGGACGAAGTTCGGCTTCCTGCTGGACGCGCTCAAGTTCGGCGCGCCTCCGCACGGGGGGATCGCGCTGGGCATGGACCGTCTGGCCATGCTCCTGACGGGCGCCGAGTCGCTGCGCGACGTGATCCCCTTCCCGAAGACGAAGACGGGCACGGACCAGATGACGGGCGCTCCCGGCGATGTGGACGAGCGGCAGCTCAAGGAGATCCACGTCCGCGCCGTGCCGCCTCCGTCGCAGCAGCCGAAGTAACCCAGGGCGGGTGACGGCCCGCACCGAGGGTTTGCGCCGGGCAGGAAACAGCCCGGCGTGAGCGAGGGTGTCGCATCGGGCGCGGTGCTCGGGCTAGGCTGCGCGCCCGTGTCCAGCGACAATCCGAAGACTCCCGAGGAGTTGGAAGCCGAGCGCGACGTCCTCGCGCAGCGCGCCGAGCAGACCGCCACCGCGCTCGAGAGCCTGCTGAAAGAGGCGGGTGTTCTCAGCGAGGGCTATGACCCTGGGGCGTTCGACCCCACCAGCGTGCTGCTCGACAAGTTCGAGGGCCGGCTGCAGGCCGAGGCCGCCATCCTGGAAGAGGCCTGCGACATCGTGCTCCCCGAGGTCAAGCTCGTGGCGAAGCCGATTCGTGCTGCCTTCTCCGAGCCCAGTGAGAACCTGGAGGAGCTCGAGAAGCTGTGCGGCACGCTGCCCGCGCGCCACCGCCAGGCCGATTGGCTCGACGTCCCCGCCTTCCACCTGGACGGCGCCACCAACTTCCTGGGTGCCTTCACCGATGCCCAGGACGGCGACACTGGCATCCACATGAGCAAGGCCTATTACCTGCTCGTGGATGGGCGCCTCGTCGAGGTGCATGGCGTGGGCTCGTGGGCCGTCGTGGGCACGGAGCTGCGCGACGTGCGGCGCACGATCGTCTCCTCGCGCGAGGTGACGCACAAAGAGGTCGTCACCGACGCCAACGTGGCGGACGTGTTCATGAAGCTCCGCCACTCACTGCACATGAGCCTCCAAGGGATCGAGGGCAAGCACGTTCCGGATCTGGGCGAACGCCGCGCCCGCTTCGACGAGATCGTGATGCAGTACACGTCGCTGGTGCAGCGCTTCGCCGAGGGCCTGCGCCGCGTGGGCGACAGCCCGGCCTAGCCGCTCGGGCCGTAGGTGCTGAGGCGGGCACCTGTTCGGAAATGTCGGGACTTTTAGCGCTCAAAACCCCCGACATTTCCGAACAGGTGCTCCTGAGTCCTCTTCAGGGCCGCCGGCACGCCGGTCACACGATGGTGGCGAGCGGGGCGGGTCCGCGGGTGAGGGTGTCTCGCAGACGCTGGAGCCCCTTGCGCAGCAGGGCCTGGGTGCGAGGCGCTCCGAGGCAAACGCGCACCGCCCCGGGGGCCACAGCGGGGCTCACCGCGAACACCTCGGACGCGGTGACGGACACGCCGTTCCGCCGGGCCTGGGCGCTGAAGGCCTCGCTCCTCCAGTGGGCCGGCAGCTCCATCCACAGGTGATAGGTGGGGCCTTGCGCGCTCCGTACAGCAGCCTCGCCGAGCACCTCGCGCGTCAGCGCCAGCCGTGCCTGGGCCTCCTGGCGGCGGCGCTTCACGATTTCATCCGCCGTGCCTTCCCGGATCCACCGCGCGCAGATCTCCGCTGTAAGCGGTGGCGTCATCCGAGCGGCCAGCGCCGCGCTCTCGGCCAGGCGCTCCATGCCCCGGCGCGGCGCCGCGAGGTAGCCCAGCCGCAGCCCCGGGGCCAGCAGCTTGGAGATGCCCGCGATGAAGTAGCTCGACTCCGGCACGAGCGCGCTCAGCGGTGGGGGGCGATCCTCCAGCAGCAGCCCGTGGACATCGTCCTCCAGCAGCGTGAGCCCCTGCGCTCGGATGATGGCTGCGATGCGCTCGCGCCGCTCGGGGGACATGACCGCGCCCGTGGGGTTCTGCAGGTTCGGCACGCAATAGAGGAGCTTCGCACCGCCCCGGCAGGCTGCCTCGAGCGCCTCGGGCACGAGCCCTTGTGCATCCATCGTGACGCCCTGCAGCCGCAGGTGATGCTGGCTCGCCAGGGTCTTGAGGCCCGGGTAGGTGAGGGCCTCGGTCAGCACCGTGTCGCCCGGCCGCGTGTGCGCCTTGAGCACCACCTCCATCGCGTGCTGCCCGCCCGAGCACACCACCACCTGATCCGCCGGCACCGAGAGCCCAAAGCGAGAGATCCACTCCGCGCCTGCCTCCCGGTGGAAGTGCAGCCCCGCGTGCGGCTGGTACGCCAGCAGCTCCGACAGCTCCGGTGACCGCTGGAGCGCCTCCAACGTCCGGCGCAGAGCCTCGGTCGCGGGATCTCCCTCCGGTGTCGCAGGCCAGTTGAGCCCCAGCTCGATCTGCGTGTCCTCGCCGACCACGGGCTCCGGAGCCGCCGAAGAGGGCAGGGGACGAGGCGTCGCCAGGTGCCGCACGTAGGTGCCTCGGCCCACCTCGCCACCGATGAGCCCTCGTCGCTCGGCCTCGGCGTAGGCGCGCGTGACCGTGCCCACCGTCACGCCCACCGTCTCGGCCAGCTCTCGGTGCGTGGGCAGCCGGGCACCCGGGGTCAGCCGCCCCGCCTCGATGTCCGCCGCCAGCGCATCCGCGATGGCCCGGTACAGCGGCCCCTCGCGTCCCTGAAGTTCCGGCACCCAACTTGTCATGGTGACAATGAATACAATTGACGCAGGATTGCGCGCAATGCATTTATTGTCTCAATTCAATCTCCTGATTGTGTGGAGACAATTCGGGTGGCCCAAGGCCCACCCAGGCAAGGAGCACGTCATGCAGGTCTCGATCGTCGACGCCTTCACTCGGATCCCTGGAGCCGGCAACCGTGCGGGCGTGGTGCTGGACGGGTCGGGCCTGGACACGGGGGTCATGCAGCGGATCGCCGCGGCGGTGGCGGCCTCGGAGACGGCGTTCGTCCTCTCGCGCAAGGGGGACACCGTGGTGAGCCTGCGCTACTTCACCCCCACCTCCGAGATCGACTTCTGCGGCCACGCCACCGTGGCCTCGTTCCACCTGCTGAGCGAGCGGGGCGTGCTTCCGCGCGTGGGGAACTTCCGGCTGGAGTGCGCCGCGGGGACATATGAGGTGGAGCTCGAGCCCATGGACGCGCGCCACAGCCGCGTGTGGGTGGTCACCCCGCAGTACCCCTGGCGCGAGAGCCCGCTGGCCGTGGAGGCCGTCATGCCGCTGCTGGGCGGGACGGCGGAGATGGTGGACCGCTCGCTGCCGGTGCTGGCCAATGGCCACAAGCTCTTCGTGCCGCTGCAGCGGCGCTCGGACGTGTGGGCGCTGGCGCCGAAGATCGATGCGCTGGTGGCGGCGATGGAGCCGCACGGCATCCGCGGCGTGTTCGCCTTCACCCGCGAGACGAAGGACGCCAGCAGCGTGACGCACGCGCGCTACTTCGTGCCGGGGTTCGGCATCATCGAGGATCCGGTGACGGGCTCGGCCCACGGGCCGCTGGCCGCCTACCTGGTGAACCACGGGGTGCTCAAGCTGCCAGAAGCGGGCGGCACGTCGCACGTGCGTGCCGAGCAAGGGGACGCCATCGGCAAGCCGGGCCGCGTGGAGCTCGAGGTGAAGGGGCGCTCGGGGGCGCTGGAGCGGGTGCGCATCGGCGGCGCCGCCGTCACCGTCATCGAGGGCGAGCTGCGCATCTGAGCCGCGCCTCGCGGGCCTACTTCTTGGGCGCGTCCGGCTCCGTGGGGAAGGGGGGAGGCGTTGGCACGCCGTAGGGCAGGGGCTGTCCCACATCCATCTCCTTCCCACACCGGAAGAGCATGTCGCTGCTCTTCGTGTGGAGCTTCTGGAGGCGTTCGCGCACCTGGGGGGCGATGGGGGACTTGGGGAACGCCTTCAGGAAGGCCTCGAAGCCTGCATCCACGACCTCTGGCGTCCCGCAGACGCAGGTGGCCGCCAGCATGGCCTGCTCCAGCCCCTGGAGTTCCTCGTTCACCGTCTCCTTATATGCGGCGGGGGCGCTCGGCTTGAACTGCGTCCAGCCCCGGTACAGCGAGATGAACTCCCGGCTGCCCAGGTGGTAGCACGCGTGCGCATCCGTGATGGGATCCACGTAGGTGCGCGCCATCCCACCCCGGAACGTCTCGTCGAGCAGCGCGAAGAAGCGGCGATCCACCTCGTTGCCGCGCTGCTTGGCCAGCTCCACGAAGAAGCGCGAGTCCGGGATGACCATGAGCGCGTCCTGCGTGCCCACATGGAAGCCCAGCAGCTGCCGCTCGAACCTTTTCTTCGGAATCTTTCCGTTCGCCAGCGCCTCGTCCCAGGCGATGACGGCCTCGAGCTGCTCCTTCGCGGCGGCCATGGCCAGGGTGTAGACGCCCTGGACGGACCCGCCCTGTCCGTTCACGAGCTTCTGCAGACCCTGCAAGTAGGCCACGCGGGCCGGCAGCTCCGGCTTCTTGTCCTGGGCGGGGGCGGCTTCGGGGGGAGGGGCTCCCTGGCTCCAGGCCAGGGTGGGCATCAGCGCCAGTAGCAGGCAGCTCCTCCGCCACAGGCTCCATCGGTTCTGTTGCATGGGCACGTCTTGGGTCTCCTCCTGCATCCTACCTGGGAGCCTGCCCCCTGGGCGTGCGGCTTGATCACACCCCCCTTTAGGGGTTTTCCCAAGCCCCGGTAGACTCTCGTTTTCCGAGAGAGAAAGTGTCCTCTAGAAAGCGGCAAGTTGACCGATAGTTCGAGGGGCCTGCAACCGTCAGTCTTCCAACATGGTGGCTTTCTCCCTTCGCAGACTTATGCGCTCTACCTCCCGAGAGTCCGGTCAGGTCGCCGTCGAAGCGGCGCTGGTGATGCCGCTGTTCGTCTTCTTCATCCTGGGCATCTTGCAGCTGGGGCTCATCTCTCAGGCGCGGGTGATGGCCAAGTACGCAGCGTACCGCGCCGCGCGCGTGGGCGCGATGAACAACGCGGACCCGGATGCCATCGAGGCGGCGGCCATCCTCCACTTGCTGCCGGTGCTGGTGAACAGCCAGGAAGTCATCATGCCGACCAGCTCCGCGACGGAGGTGGTCTCCAAGTTCATGCAGCACAACACGATCGCCAACATCATTCCGGGCGGTGGCAAGCTGGTGAAGGCGGTGATCTGCTCGCCGCTGAGGGATGACCTGGCCGGCGGTGGCTCGCACTCCATTGGCAACGCGGGCATCACGTCGCGCGGCGGCAGGGGCAACGACAACGAGGTGGACTTCGACGATCCGCGCAACCAGGCCTCGCCCGAAGACTTCACCTCGGGCGGCGACAGCTTGCGGCGCTTCAAGCGCACGCGCCTGGTGGTGCAGGTGCAGCTGATGTACCGGATGCCCATTCCCTTCGCGAACTGGGTGATCGTGAAGTCGTACCTGGGCACCAACGTGCCTTCGGTGCTGATGATGCCCAACAAGAACGGCACGCCGAGGTCCGGTGCGGGCCAGGTGGGCCAGGTTTATGCGGCGGAGGCCGCGGGCGCGTACGTGCTGCCGATCAACGTCAGCTACGCCATGCGCATGCAGAGCAACTTCTTCAAGCGCAGGTTCGCCCTTCCCGCCCAGAACCGCTGCGTCAGCTACGGCAACCGGAACGGCTAGCCCTGCCGCTCCCCGACGAATTCCTTCGAGGTTCCGACTTATGACACTCAACACCCTCTACCGACGAGCTGCCCGCCGCGGACAGTCCCGCGGGCAGATGATCATCCTGGGCGCCGTGTCGCTGCTGGTGCTGGCGCTCATCGTCTTCATCACCTTCAACGTGACGATCGCGGTTCAGCAGCGCATCAAGCTGCAGAACTACGCGGACTCGAAGGCCTTCTCCATGGCCGTGGCGGAGGCCCGCACGCTCAACTACCTGGCGTACACCAACCGCGCCATCGCCTCGGCCTACGTGGGCATGGCCAACGTGCACGCGTACATGTCCGAGGCCGCCATGCTGGCGGACCTGAAGCTGGGCGGCGCCACCATCATGAGCGCCATCGCCGGGCAGGAGTACAACCTGTGCATGTGCTGCTGCACGCCGTTCGGGTGCGCGCCCTGCTGCTTCAACCACTGCATCGACGCGTTCGAGGCGGAGATGAACGCGCTGGGCCTCACCATCGACTGGATCTCCGGTGACATGGCCGGGAAGCTGTCCCAGCTGGACGGCCCGGCCTCCAACGCCACCAACGCGCTGAACAACCACATCAACCAGATGCGGATCTCGCAGACGGCGGCTCGCACGGCGGTGGTGGCCCTGCTGACCTCGGGCACCTTCGGCGACCTGAAGAAGAGCAACATGCAGAAGGCGGACACCGTGACGCAGGACGACACGATGCTCAGCGCCGCCAACCTCCAGCAGTGGAACCGGGCCTTCAACAGCAACACGAACCAGAAGAAGCAGATCATGACGGAGGTGGTGAACGCCTCCCGTCAGGACTTCGCGTGGAACCGCTCTGGACCCATGGGCGCGCCCATCACCCCCATGCTCTTCCCGCAGCTGAGCCAGCGCGTGAAGTCCTCCACCATCTGGATGGGGCCCACGGGCACCTGGACCATCACCCAGACGCCGGACGTGAGCTTCCTGGCCGGTGGCCGCACGGGCGCCGCCGCCGGCGCCTTCGGCATGGCCTTCACGGGAGACGTGGGAGCCAACCAGGCGGGCGCGGTGATCTCCTCGTTCGACTGGGGCAACCTGGCCGGCCAGTGGAAGCACGGCGCCAGCACCTCGACGCTGCCCATGCTGGGCCCCATCTCCCCGGGCAACCTCTCCTCGGGGCAGTCGGGCAACACGCACTCCGGCGGCTTCCTGGGTGACATCTTCAACAACCCGCACAGCGGCTCCAACCACGGGCAGAACCTGGACTTCTCTCGCTTCCAGGAGTTCGCCCCGAGCGGCTCGTTCCCCTTCAACCAGCCGGCCGTGTACGCGGGGGCCAGCACGGACGCGCGCGTCAACGAGTATGGCCAGCGCGGCCCGTGGGAGGTGGCCAAGGATCAGTCGGGCACCGTGAAGGTGACGAACGTGGGTCCTCAGGAGGCCAAGCTGACGCTGTCCAACAACAACCGTTCGAAGGCCTTCTCCAAGGCCATGGTCTACTACCACCGCATCGGTGACTGGTCGGACTACCCCAACATGTTCAACCCCTTCTGGCGCGCCAAGCTCCAGCCCATCACCACCCAGGAGATTGGCATGGTGATGGCGGTGGACAGCAACGCGGGCCAGGTGGTCGGCGGTGCCATGGGCGTCAACAAGAGCGCCGTCAACGTCGAGTGAGGATCTCCATGCTTACCGCACACACGATTGTTGCCCGTAGGAAGGCGGCCCGGCGCACGCGCGGCGGCGCCATGGTGGAGTTCGTCCTCCTCAACATCGTCCTCATCCCCCTGTTCCTGTACGCCATCTTCCTGATGGACGCGGCCTACCTGAAGCTGGACCTGCAGGAGACCGTGGTGTCGGGGGTCTGGGACTTCTCGCAGCGCAACTCCGAGCCCCCCGGCTTTGGCGGCATGGGCCCGGGCGCGCCCAAGAGCCACCAAGAGAACAATGACAACGAGGTGCAGGCCTCCGCGAAGGCCGTGCGCGTGGCGTATGCGGACCACACCTCCGCCTTCGATGACGGCGCGGAGAACAACCAGAGCAGCGAGTACGGGCAGCAGTCGTACTTGACGGGCAACGGTGATGGCTCGCAGGCCCCGTCGATCCAGGGCCACCAGAAGCACCACACGGGCTTCGGCGCTCACTACTCGTTCCGCTTCGAGAACGGCCCGGACACCCAGTTCGAGTGCGCGCTGAGCAGTGACACGGGCTGGAACCCGGATCCGAACTTCCAGGGCTTTGGCAGCTCCGGCTACACCGCGGGCGCCGAGGTGAAGTGCGAGGCCACCGGCTTCATCTACAACTACATCATCCCGGAGACCTTCCTGCAGGAGTTCTCCAAGGTGAAGATGGCGGACAAGCAGTTGAAGCACCGCAAGAACAACACCGGCAAGGGCGCGCACGAGTGGCAGGACGACGGCGCGAGCGTCACCACGGACAACATTGTCGCGTACGAGACGGCGGGCATCAGCTTCAACACCTGGGCGCTGCGCAACGGCGCCAAGAACGCGGACAACTACACCCCGAGCAACTACGACAGCGCCAACCTGAGCAATGCGGATCTGCGCGCGCCGACGGCGGGCATCCCGCTGCCTGTGAGCGGGGGCAGCCCCGAGGCCAACCCGTTCTTCCGCCGCGTGCAGTACATCTACACGATGAATGGCACGGCGGCGGCCACCTACGGCCAGCTGACGGCCGCGGCCAGCAACCTCATGTCCCGCGCCAACAGCAACAAGATCATGCTGGTGCAGAACATGCCGGCGGGGACGATGAGCGGCGGAATGCTGCCCAACATCATGGGCGTGCACGTGACGGCGCGCTACGATCCCAACAGCAGCGGCGCCAACTCGCGTTCGCAGACCAAGCCCGGCTTCTTCGGCAGCGACAAGTTCCAGTCCACGCCGTACTCGGGCGCCAACAACACCTACCAGAGCATGGCCAACGCCCGTGGGCTTTACTACATGGGCTGCCGCAACCCGGAGAATCCCGATTGCTTCTGAAGTCCTTCACCCTGGCTGCCGCCCTGCTGGTGGCTGCCCCGTCATTCGCCGGTGGGGCGGCTAGCGCCCCGGCGGCTTCTGTGTCCAAGGCCTCGGCGGCTCCGGCGGCCGCGGCCTCCTCGCAGCCTCCGGCCGCGGAGGGCGGATCGTGCTCCGCCTGTGGCGCGCCCGGAGGTGGTGGCACCTGCGCCGCTCCCCAGCCGGGGACGGCGTCGCAGATGTCCGACGAGGAGTGGAAGGCGCACGTGGCCAAGCAGTTCGCCGCGGCCCAGGAGGAGCAGCCCGAGCCTCCAGATCCGGATCCGTTCTCGTTCAGCGTCTATCGAGGGCTGCGTCCCGAGCCCATGGGCGAGCAGACGATCATCAACGGGGCGAAGATGAACATCGCCACGCTGATCGTCGACGACGCTCCCGCGGTGGTGGAGAAGGCGTACTTCGAGACGTTCGAGCGGATGGGCTTCCGGCCGCTGGTGGGCAACGTGCCGCACTCGCCTGGGGTTCGCTACCTGAGCTTCCGGCCCACCAGCAGCAAGAACCTGAAGACGGTGACGCTGGTGCCCAACCGCACCGGCACCGTCATCCTGGCCTCGGTGGGCAACCCGGAGAACATCCTCATCCAGAAGCCGCAACTGCCGGATGGGCTGCCGGTGCCGGCCAACGCGCAGGCCGCCTCCTCCATCCAGCAGATGGAGCCGGGCGCTACCTCGCGCACGGCCTTCTTCTTGGTGAAGGACGCCTCGCCCGAGAGCGTGCGCGAGTTCTACCGCAAGCAGCTGCCCCAGCACGGCTACGCCCCCATGGGAGGCAGCGCCCAGCAGGACTCTGAGACTTATGAGAAGAATGGGGGACTGCTGACGCTGACCGCCAAGTCCCACACCGAGCCCAATACCGTCGCCGTGAGCCTTGTCTGGCTCCAGTAGAGGAGACACCTTTGAACGCCCTTCGAATCATCGCCCTGAGCGTGCTGCTGGCCTCTGGCGGCGCCCTGGCCCAAACGGGCCCGAAGAAGCCGCTGACCGAGAAGCAGCAGAAGCAGATGCCCAACATCCCCGAGTCGCCGCTCACGGAGGCCGACCGGCCGAAGACGTGCGCCGACCAGTGCAAGGTCATCGAGAAGGTGATGGTGGACCCGTGCAAGAAGTCCGCGGGCTCCAACAAGCAGGCCCAGCAGATGTGCTCCAACAACGCCAAGCAAGTGGTGGACGCCTGCTACGGCAGTTGCAAGGAGAAGGGCCGCGTGGACAAGCAGTACATGATGGAGCGCATCAAGCCGCCGGCGGGGTATCAGGCGGCCAAGGACGCCGCGGCGAAGAACGGCGGCGGGGAGGGTCATGGGGATGAGCACTAAGCTTCCGGTGGTGGCTCGGCCGGCCCGCAAGCTGCGCGGCCAGGCCATGGTCGAGTACTCGGCCGTCATGTTCGCCCTGGCGATGGGCGGCGGGGTGGGCATCATCATCATCCTGCCCTCGCTGATGAACGCGCTGGACCGCTACCTGGCGGGTATCTATTTCATGCTCAACCTGGCCATCCCGTGACAGGATGGCCGGGGCGCCCATGGCCTAAGGGCCGGGGCGCCTGGGGCTCCAGGCCGGCAGGGGCCCCTCCCTGCCTCGAGGAGTCTCTCTCTCCATGAACCGCTCTCGTTTTCTCGCTGCCGCGCTGGCCCTGGTGGGGCTGCTCGGCGCCGCCGAAGTGCGTTCGGCTTCCAGTGATCAGCAGAGCCGCCTGAAGTCGTTCCAGGACAAGGCCCAGAAGGAGCGCCAAGCGCAGAAGCTGGACCGCAAGGCTCTCTTCGCCAAGTACCCCACGCCCGAGATCGCGTTGGTGACCGCTGGCGGCGGCGGCTCGCCGGATGAGCCGCCCAAGTCGAAGGGCAAGGGTGGGGGGGCCGCGGGCGGCAGCGCTCCGGGGGGCTCTCCGGGCGGCGCGGCGGGCTTCGTCGCCGTGGGCACCGAGGCAACCCTCTCCGCCACGGGCCGCTTCCTGCCCGGCTCTCTGTCCACCGTGGAGTGCCAAGGCGTGGAGGTGATCTCGGAGAAGATCACCGAGAGCAACGCCGAGGTGCGGGTGAAGGTGACGACCGCGGCTCCGGCGGGGCCGTGTGATCTGCGCATCATCTCCCCGGTGAGCCTGGCGTCCGCGCGGCGGGTCGCGTTCCGGGTGATTGGCAACTACAACTGGGAGCTGTCGCTCGCCAACGGCTGGAAGGCGCGCATGAAGACGGCGGCCAAGCCGGACACGGACCTCATCTCTGGAACCTCCGATTGGTTCGACAAGGGCGGCAAGTCCCTGGGCTCCCGCGAAGTGAAGGTGGAGCGGACGTTCGACGGCTACCAGGTGACCGTGCAGCGGACGGCGGAGGAGCAGGCCGCCTCGGATCAGGCGATGAACGAGTCCGGCAAGGCGTTCAAGAGCCAGGACAACCAGCAGGCCGCAGCGGCCATCCAGGCGAAGATGCAGGCCGAGTGCATGAAGCTCCCGCCGGCCCAGATGGGTGGCTGCATCCAGAAGTACACGGCGGAGATGACGGCGCTCTCGCAGCGCGTGCAGACCCAGTCGCAGGCGGGTGAGAAGAAGGCGATCGCCTCCGCCGTGGGCTGCCAGGCTCTGCAACTGGCGGTGAACGAGGGCAAGGTGACGGGCCGGGGCACCAACTGTGGCGCGCCGGGTGAGGTGAACGTCACCGGCACGGTCACGGCCACGAAGTAGCCGCGAGCCCCTCGGGGCTCCGTTTCGGGAGAGAGGCGCTTCATGCGTGGAGCGGTAGGGGAGCGCCTCTCCCGATGGCTCGTCCCCGCGCTCATTGTCGCGGTGACGTTCGCGGTCGCGCCCGGAGGCGAGGCTCCGTTCTCCGGCGTGAAGACGGGCCTGCTGCTGGCGGGCTCCGTCGTGCTGCTGCTCCAGAGCGTCTGGATGCCGGCCGCTGGGCCCGCGGCGCTCGCTCCGAGGGTGTTGGCCGGGCTGTGGCTCGGCACGCTCGCGCTCTCCGCGTTGCTGGGGCCCGCGGCGGTTCCCGGAGGGATGTGGCTGGAGGCCGCAGCGGGGCTGGTGGTCCTGGCACTGCTCCAGGCGCCGCCTCCATGGGCTCCGGTATTCCGCGCCATCGCGGGAGCGGGGACGGGGCTCGCGCTGGTGGCGGGGCTCCAGGCGCTTGGGGCGGATCCCTTTCTATGGATGGGGTGGGCCGGGGCGCATCCCGGCGAGCGGATGCGCATCTACGGCACGCTCGGCAACCCGGACTTCGTGGCCGCATACCTGGGCGCGAGCCTCTGTGTCACCGTGGGCGAGGCTGTCTCCGCAGAGCGGACGATGGTCCGCAGAGGGTGGATTGCCGCCGCCGTGCTTCAGCTCTGCGCGCTGGCCTCGACTCGCTCCTGGGGCTCGTTGCTCGCACTGGGAGCCGCGGCTCTGAGCCTGCTGTGGAGCCGTGCGCCCACTCCGAAGGTTGGGCTGGAACAGGGGAGGAGGGGACGGCGGTGGGGCTTCATGCTGGCGGCGGTGGCCGCAGGGGCGCTCTTGCTGCTCTCCGCCTCGGGACGCTCGCCCAGCGCCGCGCTCGCGGGTCGGCGCTATCTCTGGGGCGTCGCCGCTCCGCATGTGCTGGACGCGCCCGTGTTCGGTCACGGGCCGGGGAGCTTCGAGGTGCTCTGGCCCCTGTGGGAGGCGGAGTACTGGTCGGCGCGAGAGGACTCCTCGGAGAAGGAGCGCTTTGCCGCGCTGCAGGATCACGCGCACCTCGACTACCTCGAGTGGCTCCTGGAGCTGGGGCTCGTGGGCACTGCACCGAGGCTCCTGCTGCTGCTGGCAGCCCTGCGCGCGGCGCGTCAGGCTCCGGACGCGAGAGGTCGAGCTGCTCTGGCCGCCCTGGTAGCCCTGGCCGCCCGAGCGCTCGTGGACTTTCCCCTCGCGCGTCCCGCCGAGCTCTGCCTCTTCGCGGTCCTGCTCAGTGTCCCGGTTGATTCGGAGTATGGTACCGGCCCTCATCAGTCAGGCAGGAGGAGAGGGGCAGCATGAAGACGTTCCTCGTGGTCAACCCGCGCAGCGCTGGCGGTGCCACCGGCAAGCGCTGGGCGGAACTGTCCGCCAAGGTGAGCCGGGCCCTGGGCGAGTTCGGGCATGAGTTCACCTCGGGGGCGATGGATGCGGCACGCATCGCCCGCAGGGCGCTCCAGGATGGCTACGAGTGCGTCGTCGCGGTGGGCGGGGACGGGACCATCAACGAGGTGGTCAACGGCTTCTTCCACGAAGGCAAGGCCCTCAACCCGAACGCGGCGCTGGGCGTCATCCCTCGTGGCACGGGTGGCGACTTCCGCCGGGCGTTCGGGTGGGACCTGGAACTGGACGCGGCGCTGACGCGGCTGCGCACGGAGAAGACGGAGCCCTTTGACGTGGGGCTCGTGGAGTTCATCAACCACGAGGGCAAGCAGGACCGGCGCTACTACGCGAACATCGCCTCGCTGGGGGTGAGCGCGTTCGTGGCCAACGAGGTGAACAAGAGCAGCAAGTCACTGGGCGGCAACACGGCCTTCGTGTGGGGCACGGTGAAGGGCATGTTCCGGTTCGATCCGCCCACGGTGAAGCTCAAGGCGAACGGTGGGGACGAGATGGTGCTCCCCGTCAACGTGGTGGCGGTGGCCAACGGCCGCTACTTCGGCAGTGGCATGAACGTGGCGCCGGATGCGCTCACGTACGATGGGCTCTTCGATGTGACGATCTGGTCCGGCTACACGCTGAGCACGTTCCTCTTCAAGTCCAAGGGCGTCTACAGCGGCGAGCACGTGACGTGGAAGGGCACGAAGCGGCTGCAGTGCCACTCCTTCGAGGCGGAGAGCGCGGACGGCCGCGAGGTCCTCATCGAGGTGGATGGAGAGGTTCCGGGCCGGCTGCCCGCGAAGATGACGGTGCTGCCCGGCGCCATCCGCCTCAAGGTGTAACCCCCCGGCGCACTCCAAAGGCAAGGGAACTCGGCTGCCCCGTGCCCAGGCGGCCTACGTCAGGAGTTGGGCAAAGCGAACCCTACCTGGTGCATTCTATCCGTGCAGGCGTTATCTCGCGCCTTCACGGGCTGCCGGGCTGTCTCCGGTGGCCAGGTGCCCAGCCTTCCGTAGGAGCCGCTCATGTCCCAACGAGGACCCTCTCAGCTCGATCTCTTCACCGGCGCCGTGTCCGAGACACCGGGGCGCCGCTCGCGCAAGGCGGAGCCGGTGGGCCCCGCGCCCGTGCCGGACCTCGTGCGCGCCCTGGGAGAGCACCTGCCCCACGGGGTGTACCTGGGCACCTCTTCGTGGGCCTTCCCGGGCTGGTCGGGCATCGTCTACGACCGGGAGGCTGCGGCATCGACACTGGCGCGGGATGGGCTCGCGGCGTACTCGCGGCACCCGGTGCTGCGCACGGTGGGAATCGACCGGACCTTCTACAGCCCCATCTCCGCCTTCACCTTCGCCGAGTACGCCGCGCAGGTGCCCGCGGACTTCCGCTTCCTCGTGAAGGCACACGAGGTGTGCACGCTCGCCCGCTACCCGCTGCACGAGCGCTACGGCGTCCACCGAGGGCAGCCCAATGATCGGTTCCTCCAGGCCAGCTACGCGGCGGACATGGTGGTGGCGCCCTTCGTGGAGGGACTGGGAGAGAAGGCCGGGCCGCTCGTGTTCCAGTTCCCTCCCCAGGACACGCGGGGCTTCGGAGGCCCGGCGCGCTTCGTCGAGCGCCTCCATGCCTTCTTCGCCGCGCTGCCTCGCGGGCCGCTGTACGCCGTGGAGGTCCGCAACGAGGAGCTGCTCACCGAGGGCTTTGCCCAGGTGCTCTCGGAACTGGGCGTGTGCCCGGTGCTCTCGGCGTGGCGCCAGATGCCTCCAGTGGTGCATCAGGCCTTACGCACCCGGGCGCTCGACTGCGCAGCCCTGGTGGCACGTTGGATGTTGCCGCCGCACCTCGGCTACGAGGAGGCCTACGCCCGCTATGCCCCGTTCAACCGGCTGGCGGACGAAGACGCTGTCACCCGCGAGGCCCTGGCCGGAATCTGCGCGGCGGCTTCGCTCAAAGGCCTGCCTTCCTTCGTGATCATCAACAACAAGGCCGAGGGCAGCGCCCCATTGTCGGCACTCAAACTAGCGGAAAGTATCGACCGGGTCCTGGCTGCGCGCCGCGATGCGTCACATGATCAAGGTGGGTCGCCGGTTTGACGCCTGGAAGACGTGGCAGGTTGTGCATGGCTCTTGCTAAGAGGGAGAGCATGAAGCCTTTGATGATGGCGGCACTCGTGGTCCAGCTGACGTCAGCCGGCGGCGCCGGTAGCGGGCGGGCGGGCGGTCCCTCTCAGGCAGGCAATACTCCGAAGGAAGTAGGAAAACATTTCTCCGCCCTGAAGACGGAGGTGACCTCGCTGAAGCAACAGTTCCGCGAGGCCCGTGAGCGCGCCCGGTTGGATGCCGAGCGCAAGCGCCGCGAAGCCGAGGGCTTCTATGAGCCGCCGACCGACCGAGCCATCGCAGCCCCCGCCTCCTCCGGAGGAAGTGCCCTCTGAGGAGGGAGCCCCCTTCGAAGACGAGGTGGTCGAAGTTCCAGTCGACGGCAATTTGGACCTGCATCTTTTTCACCCTCGCGACGTGAAGGATCTGGTCACCGAGTACCTGTGGGCCTGCCGCCAGAGGGGCATCCTCGACGTGCGGATCATCCACGGGAAGGGCACGGGCGCGCTGCGCCGCACTGTCCACGCGCTGCTCCCGAAGCTGCCCGAGGTCGAGTCCTTCCAGTCCGCCAGTGAGGCCGATGGAGGGTGGGGCGCCACGTGGGTCCGGCTGAAGGCCGGATGAACGGCGCACCTGAATTCCCTGAAAAAATGGAATTCCCAAAAGAAATGGGCTGGGAATATTCTCCCGAAGCCTCGTTCCTCTCGACGAGAGGCATGAGCCCTCGAGCCTTGGACTGCTGAGCGCAGCGGAAGGCTCTCATTCGGGAGGAACGCCATGAAGAAGCTGAGCCTGAAGCTGCTGGGATCTTGTCTGGTGCTGTCGCTGGCCGCTTGCGGTGGGGCGGAGACGGAGCCGGAGGAGATTGCTCCCGTTGCCGAGGACGGCCGGGTCTCCGCGATGGCGACCTGCTACGCGTACCTGCTGGACGGAGCCAACTTCTCGGGGCCCTCGCTGGCTCCGTTCCCGGTGACGGGGGCCGTGGGGGAGTGCATCACCTTGCCTTTGCAGTCGGACAACCTCACCTCGTCGTTCCGGCTGGCTGGCTGCGGAGCCATCTTCTTCGACGGGCGTCTCTGCACGGGCGACTCCCACGCCGCGCCCACGAGCGCGAATATGCCCGCGTCGTTCGACAACCGGGCCACCTCGCTGCGCTTCTACTAATCAGAGCGAGCGGTCTCGCCTCCGCCAGAAGGCCCTGTTGCTCGGGGCCTTTTGCACGCCCACCTTTGAGTGGGAACGCGAGCGCCACCGTGGATGGGCGCGGCTGCTAAGCAGCCGGCCTCCACACTGCGCGGAGGAGAGAGCATGCGAAGAGGAATTCTGGCAGCGGTCGCCGCCCTGGCGGCCTGGGGAGTGGCTCAGACAGCCGGTGCCCAGCAACTCGACACTGACACACAGCAGCAGTTCCCCTCGAACACGTACAACCCGCAGCAGCCGCTTCCGGGCACAATCAGTCCGCAGCAGTCGCTCACGAGCACCTTCGCCTCGCAGCAGCCGATGGCGGGGAGCTACAGCCTTCAGCAGCCGATGGCGGGGAGCTACAGCCTTCAGCAGCCGATGGCAGGGAGCTACAGCCTCCAGCAGCCGTTGGTGGGCAGCTATAGCCTCCAGCAGCCGATGGCGGGGAGCTATAGCCTCCAGCAACCGTTGGTGGGCAGCTACAGCCTCCAGCAGCCGGGCAGCTTCGGGCAGCAGCCCTTGGGAGGGAGTGACGTCCTCCCTCAGTCGAGCGTGTACAACTATCTCCAGCAGCCGTCCGCCGGCAGCTTCACCATCCAGCCGCCGCCGCTGCAGGACCCCAGCCGCCAGACGCCGAGTCAGTAGAGGGGATCAGCGGAAGCCGTACGCCACGGAGTGAAGCCAGGTGGGAAGGTGGACGAGCCAACTTCCCGCCTGCGCGAGCCAGCCGGGCATCTGCTGAATCCCGGGCACCAGCCGCTCCGCGTTCAGGCCGAGCGCGAACGCCCCCACCCCCAGCAAGGACACGCGCAGGCTCGGGCGGCAGGAGCGCATCAGCCAGCGCGCACCCCGCAGGGCCCGGCTGGAGTTCTCGTCCGAGACGAGGTGGAGGATCTGGAAGCCTCCGTCGAACAACGTGTCCATGAGCTTGTCGAGGAACCGCTCATACTCCTCCTCGGTGAGCTTGGGCGGGTAGCCATGGCGGTCCTCGTAGCGCTGAGCCACGATGCCGTAGCTGCGGACCTGGGCCTCCTTCTGGGCCACGTCCACCCAGCCGCAGACGATCGCGGGCACCGGCTCGCGGCGCGACACGAGCGTGAGCGGCTGCCGGGCCTGGCGGCCTCCTCCGGTGCTGGGGCCCGCAGGCTCCTCGATGTGGAGCCGGTACCGGGCCGGACCATAGCGCCGGTGCGCGAACGTCTCGCGCAGGAGATCGGCCATGAGCACGCCCTGCTGCGCGAACTCCGTCAGCCCTGCCACGCCCGGCAGTGGCAGATCCTCCGGGGCGCGCAGCGAGGAGGTGATGACGCCCTCTCCCGAGTCATCCCAGGGGCCCGGCACCGGAGGCGGCAGCGGGACATACGCCTGACGCTGCGAGGTGGCAGCGGGCGCCTTGGGCAGAGCCTCCCATTGACGGGGCGGCATCGGGGGCTTGCGGGCGCTCGTTCCAGCTTCCGGGTGTCGGGTGGGGGCCATGGCCTGCTCCTTTGGGTCGCGTCAAATTTCCGTACAGAAACCTCTAATGTATTGGGAGGAGCCACATCAAGACCCGGAGGGGCTGATGTAAGATAAAGTCTGCTCGGTATGCTGTGAGGGTTGGAAATCCGCCGTGAGGTGGTAACCCGCATGGCTCCAGCCGCCGGAACCGAGGTGAGCGCGGTTCCGGCTGCCGGGGCCGGCAGGGGACTCAGCTCAGCCAGAAGTAGGCGGAGGCGATCATCGAGCGCTTCTCGGTGACCTTCGATTTCTGCACCAGGTCGGAGATCTGCCGATCCTTGGCGGCGTAGCGCTTCTCCTCCTCGTTGCGGAGGGAGGCCAGCTTCTTGCGGTACTCGCGCTCGAGGCGATCCGCGGTGGCGCGAGCCTTCACGCGCTCGGCGGGATCCTCGGTGGCGGCCACCACCTTGCGCGCGTCGATCCACTGATCGCGCGTGTGCTCCACGGCCTCGCGGGACTCCAGGAGACAGTCCTCGGCGTAGCGATCGGCGCGCTCACGGGCGCGATCCAGCTCGCGGGCGTTGCGGCGCTCGGCGGCGCGGATCAGCTCGTCCTTGGCGGCGAGCAGGGCCTGCTCCTGGAGCAGCGACACGGAGACGCCCTCGGGCTGGCGGCGCTTCTCCACCTTGGCGGCCAGCTTCACGAAGTGCGCACCATCCTGGACGGGCAGGGCGCGGAAGCCACCGTCCTTCTCGCGCACGAGCACGAGGTGGACGAGCTTCTCCTCCGGCTTGAGGCCGGACAGCTCGAACTTGTAGACGAACCACCAGCCCTCGCTGCCAGCCAGGCGCGCGAGCCGTGAGGGCAGCCCGGCTGCGTCCAGCTGGAGGTAGCTGATGGCATCGTGGGTGCGGTCGCGCACGGCGTAGGCGGCCTTGGCCACCTGGAGCCGCCCCGAGACGCCCTTGCCGAGCACCGAGCCGGTGAGGGCGCGCGCCTCCTGCTGCCTCTTGGCGAGCACCTCCTTGGTCTGCTCGCCGGCCAGCTTCAGCTTGCGGCGCACGTCGCCGTCGAAGCGCTCCAGCACCACCGAGCGCATCTCCGTCATGCGCGTGCTGATGCGCTGCTCCATGTCGGAGCGGAGCTTGTCGAACGCGGCGTTGATCTCGTCCGGGTGGCGGCAGGACTGGTAGATGTCGAGCACGCGGCGCTCGAAGTCCACGCCGCTCTCCAGGGCGCCCAGAATCTCATCCGAGGCGCCGAACACGCCGTCGAAGAGGTTGAGCTTCTTCTCGAGCAGCTCGAAGAGGCGGGCGTCGGCGGCGTTCTGCCGGTTGAGGAAGTTGATGACGAGCACGTCCCGCTGCTGGCCGTAGCGGTGGCAGCGGCCGATGCGCTGCTCCACGCGCTGGGGGTTCCAGGGCAGATCGTAGTTCACCACCAGGTTGCAGAACTGGAGGTTGAGGCCCTCGGCGCCGGCCTCGGTGCAGATGAGGATCTGCGAGCGGTTGCGGAACTCGTCCACGAGGGCGCGCCGCTCCTCGGGCGTGGCGGCCAGGTCCCCGGCCAGCAGGGAGATCTTCCCCTGGTAGCCATTCGCGGACAGCAGGTTGAAGAGGTACTGCTGCGTGCGCTTGGACTCGGTGAAGATGAGCGCCTTCTCGGGCCACTGGTGGGCGCGCATCACGGTGAAGGTGCGGTCCAGGGCGCGCTTGAGGGCCTCGCCCTTGGCGTTCACCTTGATGGAGTCGGCGAGGTCGGCGTACTGCTTGAGCTCCCAGACTTCATTCTGGAGGGTGCGGACGCTGGTGGGGCGGGCGGGATCATCCGACCACTCCTCGCCCTCCTCGGCGAACTGCTTGGCCTCCTCGGGCTCGAAGAGGGCCATGGCCTGGGCGCCGAGCTTGGCGGCCTCGAGGCGCTTCTCCAGGTTGTCGGAGAGCCGCCGCAGGGTGGGGGCGATGGCGTAGGTGGAGGAGGCCAGCAGCTTGCGGTAGCAGAGCGTGAGCAGGGTCTTCTTGCCCGGCTCGATGGCGGCGGCCTCGGAGCGGCGCAGGTACTCGCTGACCTTCTCGTAGAGGTCCTGCTCCTCGGGCGAGGGCGCGAAGTCCTCCACGATGCTGCGGCGGTTGGTGTAGCGGACGTACTCGCGCACCTGGCGGCGCAGGGTGCGCTGCACCACGGGGGCGAGCCGCTCCTTGAGCTCGGCGACGGCGTCTTCCTTGAGGCCGCCGCACGAGGGGTCCACCTGGTAGCGGGTGCGGAAGGCGTGCTCGGGGCCGAGGATCTGCTCGTCCAGCAGCGACATCAGCCCGAACAGCTCCATCAAATCGTTCTGGAGCGGGGTGGCGGTGAGCAGCAGCTTGGGGCGGCCCGAGAGCGCGGCGCGCAGGGCCTGGCCGGTCTTGTGGCCCGCCTTGTGGGCATTGCGGAGGCGGTGGGCCTCGTCGATGACGACGAGATCCCAGGGGATCTCCGAGACCAGGGCGGCCTTGTTGGCGGCGAAGGGGTGCGAGCAGATGACGGGGAAGGGTTGATCGAAGCAGTTGCCGGTGGCGCGCACGGTGCGGCCGTCCACGAGCACGGACTCGAGATCAAACTTCTCCTTGAGCTCGCTGTTCCACTGGGCGCGCAGGGTGGCGGGGGCGAGGATGAGGATGCGCGTCTTGCCCTCGGCGATGAGCTGGCCGATGGCGAGGCCGGCCTCGATGGTTTTGCCGAGGCCCACTTCGTCCGCGAGCATGCAGCCGCCGCGCGACAGCGAGTCGAGCGCGAAGGAAGCGGCTTCCACTTGATGGGGGTTGAGGTCGACCTTCGCCTCGGAGAGGGCGTTGGCCATGCGCTGGTGCGAGTCGGAGCTGCGGAGGGTGAGTTCCTCCGAGAGCAGCCGCTCGTGGAAAGGCGTGAGGGGACGTACGGGCTCCGCAGCCTCGCCTCGCGCCGCTGTTACAGCCGTCGCCGTCGCCGCCGCCGCCGACACCTCGACCTCGACTCTCAGACCCCTAGCGACCTCCACACCCAAGACCCGATCTCCATCCGATTGCGGAAGCGCCGCCTCCAATGGCGGGCGTTGTGACGAGGGCGACATTTTGGGGAGCAAGATCGCCGTGTAAAGGGGGTCGTCTCCGAGGCCGAAAAATCGGCCTTGGCGCGATTGGCACGGTTCTTTACCAGCGATGCGGGGATGCGTGCACGTTCAGCGATCCCGCACAAGAGACTTGACGGCGGGCGCGACGTCGGTTCACGCCGAAGGTTTGGGGGAGTCTGGAGACCTACGGCAACCGCAGCCGGTCCGGAGCGGTGTCCGGCTCCAGGACAATCATCCGAGGACTCTCGAGGAACTTCTCGTGCGGGCGCGGCTTGCGGAACCGCCAGTTCAGTTCTTCCAACTGCACCATGTCCCCCTCTTTGAACCGGATCTTGGCACTGCGCATCGCCATGAAGATGTCGTTGAACATGTAGAAGACGGTCCGGCTCTCGTCATGGCTCCGGGCGAGCATCGCCAGATCCGGCAGGTCCATCAGCGGCGCGCCGCAGGTCCGCATCCACACGCCCTCGGTGTTCTGGAACTCCATCTTGATGAAGCCCACGAAGAGCACCGTCACGGGCAGCGTCCGCAGCACCTGCATCAGGTCCTCGCCGGGGCGCGGCAGCAGCGGCTGGGCCGGGCAGGAGGTCCGCGCGCCGATGTTCATCATCAAGATCGCCCCCAGGCGCGTCAGTCCGATCGCGATCGTCGTCAGCGCCAGGTACTGCTCCAGCGGATCGGTCTCCTGCCCCCGATAAGCGAGCGTGGCGTGCGCGGCATGAGCCCGCACCTGCGTCAGCAACTCTTCCTCGTGGAGGGACACACTGAGGGTCCACTCCAGCGTCTGAGCGGTCAGGGGCGTCTGGATCATCGCTACCAGCACGGTGTGCCGCTCCCACTGCACCCGCACCGTTTGCCCTACGCCCATGCCGTGCCCGAGGTCACCCGTCCGGCACTCGACCTCGACCTGCGCCAACGAGGGATGGAGCTCTCGCAGCACGTGGATGAGTTCGGCAGCCATGATCCAGCGTGGGTGCGGAAACAACAGGCAGAGGTTCAAAGGACGCTCCTGCTTGGCGGGAACCACTGCCGCCCGCTGTCTGGCCCTGAAGAGTTTGCGAAGACCCATGTCACCCACCTTGATAGGAAGCGCTCATCGCGCCCTACCTGATACGTAGGGATCCATCGCAAAATTCAACCAAGGTGTCCAGCGAGGCGGTTTTTCAGAGCAGCCCGCGAGACTTGACGTGGAGGTAGGTGTTGATGGCGGCCGCGCCGAACCCTCGGGCGGGGGCTCGCACCACCAACACTCCCGAGTCCCTCAACGTCACCGCCGTGCGCCGGTACTCGTCCTCCAGGCGAGCAGCCGCCTGGCGCGTGTAAGCCCCCTGGGGTGAGTCGGGCACTGCGGAGGCTGCGGCCTGGAGATCCTCGTCCAGCAGCGAGGCCACCAGGGGCAGGTGGCGCGGGCGCAGCATGAGCGTTCGGGCCACCAGCGTGCCCGAGGCGTCCGGATCCACCAGATCCGTGAAGAGCACCACCAGCGAGCGCCGGGAGCTGCGCGCGAAGGCGAAGTCGTAGGCCTTGCCGTAGTCGCTCTCCTCGAGCGCGGCCTCGGCGCGGTAGAGCGTCTCCGTGAGCAGGCGCAGGTGCTCTCGGCCCTTGCGAGGAGGCAGGTAGGCACGCACGTCGCTGGCGAAGGCGAGCACCCCCACCAGATCTCCCGCGTCCAGGCTGACCTTGGCCAGCCGCAGCGCCGCGTCCACCGCATGGTCCAGCTTGCGGCGGCCATCCACCTTGCCCGCCATGTGGCGTCCACAGTCGAGCAGCAGCAGCACCGGCTGGTTCCGCTCGGGCTGGTACACGCGCACCATGGTCCGGGCGCGGCGAGCGGAGGCCTTCCAGTCGATGGTGCGGTAGTCGTCCCCGTTGCGGTACTCGCGCAGGGACTCGAACTCGCGGCCCTCTCCCACGCGCCGCTGCACGCGCTCGGCGGGAGCATCCGAGGCGCGCGTCAGCGCCAGCGCCTCCTGCGTGAGCGCGGTGAGATCCGGGTACACCTTCACCGAGTGCTCCGCGGGGATGCGGACCTGCCGGGAGCAGAGCCCCAGCGGGCCCATCAGCCGCAGGTGGATGTCCCCGAAGCGCGCGTCCCCTCGGGCGGGAGGGTTCACCGTGTAGCTCAGCCGCGTCGGGCGAGGTCCGGGGGCCAAGGCGAAGGGCTGCCGATGCCCCTCCACCGTGACGTTCAAGGGAGCCTCGTCCCGCACCTCTCCACGGAGCGGTTCACTGCGCCGGCACGTGAGCTCCAGGTGGACGGCATTGGCCACGCCCGAGCGCAGAATGGGCTCCACCGTCCTGCGCACCTCCACGTCCGAGGCTCGCGGTGCGCGCAGGAAGTCCACCGCGCACAACACCACCACGGCCACATCGAGCGCCAGGGCCAGCCACCCGAACGACGGGCTCGCGACGGCCAGGGCCGAGGGCACGAGCGCCGCCGCCAGCAGCGCCACGGCCAACCCGGTGGGGACGGGGCGGCCGAGGCTCACCGGGGGACCTTCACCTGCTCGAGCGTCTGCCGCAGCACGTCGTCCGTCGTCACGCCCTCCACCTCGGCCTCGGCCTTGAGCAGGAGCCGGTGATTGAGCACGCTGGGCACCACGGCCTTCACCTCGTCCGGGGTGACGAAGTCCGCGCCCTGCAGGGCCGCACGGGCCTTCGCGGCAGCCAGCACCGCCTGCGCCGAGCGCGGAGAAGCCCCCAGGCGCACCCGAGGATGCGCCCGCGTCTCCCGGGCGAGCTTCACCACGTAGGCCAGGATGGACTCATCGCACGTGACGCGGGCCGCGCGGGTCTGCAACTCCATGAGCGTGGGCACCTCCAGCACGCGCTCCACCGTGGCGGGCTTGCCCTCGCGCTGGTGGAAGCCGCGCAGCATGGCCACCTCCGCGTCCGAATCCGGGTAGCTCACACGCACGCGCATCAGGAAGCGATCGAGCTGAGCCTCCGGGAGCGGGTAGGTGCCCTCCAGCTCCAGGGGGTTCTGCGTGGCCACCACGAAGAAGTGCGGCGGCAGCGGATGGGTGATGCCGTCGATGGTGACCTGGCGCTCCTCCATGGCCTCGAGCAGCGCCGCCTGCGTCTTGGGAGGGGTGCGGTTGATCTCGTCCGCGACGAGCACCTCGGTGAACACCGGGCCTCGCACCAGGCGGAAGGCGTTCTCCGCGGGGTGAAAGACGTTGGTGCCGAGGATGTCGGTCGGCATCAGGTCCGGGGTGAACTGGACGCGGGTGAACTGCAGCCCGAGCGCGGAGGCCATGCTGCGGGCGATCAACGTCTTCGCCACGCCGGGCACGCCCTCCAGCAGCACATGGCCGCGGGCGAGGAAGGCCGTCACCAGATCGGCGATGACGTGGGGTTGGCCTACCACCGTGGCGCTGAGCGCCGCGGTGAGCCGGGACAGGGGAGTATCGCTGGGCATCGCGGCGGAGACGGTAGTCCGGCGGCCGCGCGAGAGGGCGGATTTTTACGTGCGCTCCCGCAACCCCATCACCGAGCCCACCAGGGCTCCGATGGCTCCGATCAGCCCGAGGAACACCCCGAAGCTGGGGGAGGAGTTCCAGGTCATCTGGTTGCCAAAGTTCGAGGGGACCTGGGTGGAGTCGAAGGCGCCCTTGATGAAGACGACGGTATAGAGGACGCAGAGGAACGACACCCCGAGCTGCGTCATCCACAGCGCCGAGGGGTCGACCTTGGGCATGGTGCGGCGCACCCGGGCGAACATGGCGCCGATGATGAGCGCGGCGCCGAGCAGGGCGCCGATGCCCGAGCTCATGAGCCCGAGCACCTCGCCATCCACGGCCGTCTCCTTCCACGGCACGAAGCAGGAGAGGACCACGAGGGCCGCGCCACCGAAGGCGATCTTGTCGGACTTCGTCAGCTCGCCGATGAACTCGCGGGTCCCGGCGATGACCTCCTCGGGCGCGACGATCTTTCCGGAGTTGTTGTTCGCAGCGTAGCCCCGAGAGGAAGTCGTGGGGGGCAGGACCGGCTTGCGAGGCTCCGCATCATCCAGCTCCATGTCGGGGTCTGGCTCGGAGCGAGACGCGGGCACGGCGCGCGCGGAGCCCGTCTTCGACACGGCGCGGAGGTTGGAACGGCTGCCTGCGGGTTTGGCGCCCACTGCGCCATGGGAACCTGTCTTGCCCGTGGAGCCAGAGCGCCGAACGTTGGTGTTGGTGACGACGCGGCCGGAACTGGTCTGGGGAGGGACCGTCTTCCGAGGACCCGGGTTACGTCCCGTTGGGGCATCGTCGCCGTTGCTCGGAGGAGGCTCTGAGGAGAGGAACGACGAATCGATGATGTAGTCGCACTTGGGGCAGATGGACGTGCCATCAGCGATCTGGGTGCCACAGCCGGGGCATTTCAGAGCCAGCGCTCCTTGCTACGAGACGGAGGCCCGGCATTGTCTGGCGTTGCGCACGCCAAGTCAAACAGGACCCGCTGTAACCCCTGGATTTTAGCGGGGATTTGGCCTAGGCCCGGCCGCATGCGCCGCCTGCCCTCCCGCGTGTTTGCCTGCCTGCTTCTCCTGACCGCGCTTCCGGCCTGCGTCCGGAATGTGCCCGCCTCGCCCTCCGCTGACGCCGAGGCGCTGGGGCAGATCCAGGCCTGGGAGGATCGCCGCTCGCTGGGCGAGGGGCAGCTCGTCGCGTGGGCCCAGGGGCAGCGGGGCACGGGGGTTCAGCTCCGGGCCTTGCGTGCGCTGGCGCGGATCCAGGATCCCGCGACGCTCGAGGTCATCCTCGCCAGCCTCGCGGCCTCCGAGCCTCAGGTGCGGGAGGAGGCCGCCTTCGCCGCAGGGCAGCTGGGGCTCTCCTGGGAGCCGCTGGCGGAAGAGGTAAAGGCCCGGCTCACGGACGCACTGCGAGCGGCCGAGGCGGCGGAGGCGGACGCGGGCGTGAGGCGCACGCTCCTGGAGTCGCTGAGCAAGGTGAACACGCCGGGGGCGGTGCAGCGGCTCATCGAGCGGCTCGGAGATTCGCGGGAGGGGGTGGCGGGGCGAGCGGCACTGGCGCTGGGCGTGGTTGGCCGCCGGGGCGCCTCGCTCGCGGAGGTGCCGCTGGAGCGGGTGGGGGCGCTGCTGGCGCCGGAGCAGGCGGAGGAGACGCGCTATGGCGCCACCTACCTGCTCGTCTACCTGAAGCGCCCTGCGGCCCTCGAGCTTCTGCGCCAATGCGCCGCGGATGCCTCTCCGGAGGTCCGCGCGATCTGTGCGAAGGGCTTCGCGGAGGTAGGAGGGCAGGACGATGCGCCCGTGCTGGGGAAGCTGCTGGCGGATCCGGTGCCCCGAGTGGCGGCCGAGGCCGCGCGCTCGCTGGCGAAGCTCTCCCTCAAGTGCGAGGGCCCGTGCGCCACGCTCGAAGCGCTGCGGGGCTTGAAGCGCCAGGCTGGGGCGGTAGCGGCCGGGGCCTCGGCGGAGGGACACGCCATTCTGGCCCTGGCCCAGACCGGGCTCTCGCCCTCTGGCCGTTCGGTGCTGGAGGAACTGAGGCGCGCGCTCCGGGAGGCGCCTCGGGGGGCCTCGGCCGTGGCACTCGATGACGTGGCATGGCTGGACTGCCGGCTGGCCGCGGCGATGGATCGCCAAGCGGGGGCCATCGCGGAGGTGCTCCGCTGCGGAGGCGACCGAGTGCCAGAGCCGCGACGGGTGGCACTGGGACTGCGCGAGGTGGCACTGGGGCAGACGCCAGCGGGGCAGGGCGGCGCGAAGGATGCGGTGAACTGGCTGCGTCACGCGGACGCACGGGTGCGCCTGTCCGCACTGGAGTGGGTGGCTGCACGGCCTGGTCCCGAGGCACTGGAGGCCGTGCGAGCCCTCATCGCGGGCGATGATCCCGTGGTGGCGGGAGCGGCAGCAGCGACGGCGGGCACGATGAAGGCCACCGAGGCGCTACCGGAGGTTCGCGCCTTGGCGGCCCGGGTACCGCAGGAACCGGATCTGGCCGAGCCCGTGGCGGGAGCGCTCGTGGCACTGGAAGGCAAGGAGGCGGAGCCGCTGCTGCGGACGTGGCTCGGCCACCCTCACTCCAACGTGCGGCGCGTGGCGGCGGAGTCCCTCACCCAGTTGACGGGACAGCCCGTGCGCTCGTCGCGTGTGGAAATGCCGGCCGACACATTTCGGCCGCCCGTGGCGCCTACGGGGGCGAAGCTCACGTTCCGCACGAAGAAGGGCGACATCACCGTGGCGCTGGACACGGAGCAGGCGCCGCTCACCTCGGGCAACCTCTATGCGCTGGCGCGCAAGGGGTACTTTCGCCATGTGACCTTCCACCGGGTGGTGCCAGACTTCGTCGCGCAGGGCGGCGATCCCCGAGGGG
This sequence comes from Hyalangium minutum, assembly GCF_000737315.1. Lineage (GTDB taxonomy): Bacteria > Myxococcota > Myxococcia > Myxococcales > Myxococcaceae > Hyalangium > Hyalangium minutum. The sequence continues at coordinate 135,468 of NZ_JMCB01000010.1, read as the reverse complement.
ATGGAGAGGGAGGGCCCGGCTACTCCATCCGGTGCGAGCTGACGCACCGTCCATACCTGCGCGGCACGATGGGCATGGCGCTCGCGGGCAAGGACACGGGAGGCAGCCAGTTCTTCTTCACGCACACGCCGCAGCCGCACCTGGACGGGCGCTACACGGTCTTCGGTGAGGTGACGGCGGGGATGGACGTGGTGGACGCGCTGCTGGAGGGGGACGTCATCCTCGACGTGCAGGCGGAGCCCTAGCCCGCCTCGACGAGCGCCGCGAGCTTCGCCAGGGACATCTGCCAGCCGAGCTCGTTGTCAGACGGAGGCACTCCGCTCGGGACCCCGTCATGAACGGCGAGGAGCTCAGTGCCGCCGTCCGCATCGGTGAGCGTGAAGGTGATCGTCATCTCGCCGCGCATCGCGGGATTCTCGGTCTCGAACTCCACCACTTCGATCACCTGCTCGTCCGGCACGAGCTTCACGAAGCGGCCGTGGTGCGTATCCGTCTGCGCGGTTGTCTTGCCGGTGTCCGTCGGCGCGTCGTACGTGAGCGAGATCCGGAACGTGCCGCCTTCGCGGGCGTCGAACGCATGCACGTGGCTGGTCATGCCGTCGGGCACCATCCAGGCCTGGACCGCGCGCGCATCGAGCAGCGCACGATAGACGCGGGAACGGGGAGCGTTCACACGGCGAAGGATGCGTGTCGAGCTCATACCTACGCCACGGCGAGCGGGTGGGGCAGGTGGCCGAAGCGCTGCATCTCCTCGGCTTCCATGGCCTCCACCTGGTGGCGGATGCGCAGCCACTCCGATTCCGGGACGCGCAGGAACGCCTGCGCCAGAGCCGGATCGAACTGGGTGCCCGAGCACCGGGCAATCTCATCCCGGGCCACCTGGAGGTCCCGGCCCTTGCGGTACGGCCGGTCCGAGGTGATGGCGTCCAGCGTGTCCACGATGGCGAAGATGCGCGCGCCAATCACGATGGACTCGCCGGACAGCTTCTTCGGGTAGCCCTTGCCGTCCCAGCGCTCCTGGTGCTGCATGACGATCAGGGAGGCGTCGTACAGGTAGGGCATCTTCGCCAGCATCCGGTATCCGAACTCCGGGTGCTTCCGCATCTCCTCCCACTCATCAGGGGTCAACGGCCCCGGCTTGAGCAGGATGGAGTCCTTCACGCCAATCTTCCCGATGTCGTGCAGCAACGCGCCCTGCTCAATCACGTCCAGGGCCGCGCCCTGCAGGCCGATCTCCTCGGCCAGCCGCCGCGCATACAGGGACACGCGCCGCGAGTGCCACTGCGTCTCCGTGTCCCGGTAGTCCAGCGCGCTGATGAGCCCATCCAGCAGGCCCGTGGTCCGCTCCACCACCAGACGCTCCAGGTCCCGGTTGATGGCCAGCAGCTCCGCGTTCTTCTCGGCCACCTCGCGCGTCAGCCGCTCGTTGGCCTCCACCAGCCTGTAGTGCTCGAAGGCCTGCCGCACGCTGCTCGTCAGGTCCGACAGCGACCACGGCTTGCCCAGCAGCCGGAACACCTCGCCGCGGTTCACCGCCTCCGAGGCCGTACGGAAGTCCGCCGCCGCCGTGAGCATGAGCCGTACCGCGCGCGGGTTCTTCTCCCGCAGGGCGGCCAGCAACTCGATGCCGTTGAGGTACGGCATCATGAAGTCCGTCAGCACCACCTGAAACCCTTCCTCGCGAGCGGCCAGAGAGGGATCGTTGTGGGTGACGACCTCGTAGCCCTCGGACTGGAAGATTCGGGAGAGCGCGGCAAGGATGCGCACGTCGTCATCCACCACGAGGATGCGGTCCATGGGTCTGAGGTCTCCAACGGCAAAGCTTGGAGAGCTGTTATACACGCCTTCAGTTCCCCCCATATAGGGGGGGCCTGCACCACCTCAGACTTCAGTCCAGGTTCCCAAGTGCAGGAAATTCCTGGAAATTACCCAGCGCCACACCTCCTTGACACCCAAGTCATGCTTGCCTGTCTGGTGGGGGGTGGTTTATGGTGCGCGGCAGTGCTGTAAATGCGTGTAACCCCTTGAATTTCTGGAGAGTTCTCCAATGGCTAGAGCCGCCGCAGGGCCGGTCCCGGTGGTGGTGATGGGGCTTGGGTTCATCGGGCAAGAGATCGCGCGTGCAGCGCTGGCCTCTCCCGAGGTGGAGCTGATTGGCGCGGTGGACACCAGCCCGCAGCTCGTGGGGCAGCCATTGGCCGAGGTGTTGGGGCAGCCCACGTCCAAGCTCAAGGTGGCGGACTCGCTCGAGCGCGCGCTGGGCCGGCGCAAGGGCGTGGTGCTGCTGCATGCCACGGGCTCCCGGCTGCCGCAGGTGATGGATCAGATCCTCGACGCGGTGAAGCTCGGCGTGGGCGTGGTCTCCACCTGCGAGGAGCTCGCGTTCCCCTTCCTCAAGCACCCAGAGCTGGCCGCGAAGCTGGAGCGCGCCGCGCAGAAGGCGGGCGTGGCGGTGCTGGGCACGGGCGTCAATCCGGGCTTCATCATGGATCGCCTGGTGGCCACCGTGGGGCAGGTCTGTGGCCCCGTTCGCCGTGTCACGGTGACGCGGGTGGTGGATGCGCGCACGCGCCGTGAGGCCCTGCAGCGCAAGGTGGGCGCGGGGCTGACGGAGGACGAGTTCTTCGCGCTGGTGGATAAGGACCAGCTGGGGCACGTGGGACTGGTGGAGTCCGCGGCGCTGTGCGCGCTGGGGCTCGGCATGGACTGCGACGACTATGAGGAAGAGGTCGCTCCCGTCTTCGCCGAGGAGGACATCTCCGGTGGCGCGTTCCCGGTGCGAAAAGGACGGGTGGCGGGCATCTTCCAGTCGGTGGTGGGGTTGGAGGAGGAGCAGGAGCGGGTACGCCTGGAGCTGACCATCGCCGTGGGTGCTGAAGATCCAAAGGACCGCATCGAGATCGACGCGGACCCGAAACTTGTTGTCGAGATCCCGGGGGGAGTGGCCGGTGACCGGGCCACCGCGAATACGCTGGTGAATGCCGCGCCACGTTTAACGGCCGCTGAGGCCGGACTGCTGACCGTGCTCGAGCTTCCTGCCGGTCGATAGAGTCATAGGGAGGGGAAATGCTGGACAAGAATGCGATCGGCCGCTCCTCGCCGCCGACGCTCAATGAGGTGGAGAAGGGTTCAATCCGTCGCTTCGCCGAGGCGATCGGGGACTACAACCCCATCTATTACGATGAGGAGTACGCCCGGGCTTCTGGCTACCCCACCATCGTGGCGCCGCCCACCTTCCCCGCGTCGTTCCATTCCGCGGCGGATCTGCGCGAACTGCTCGGGGTGGGCATCAAGAGCCTGCTGCACGCCGAGCAGGGCTTCGAGTATGAGCGCCCCATCTTCGCCGGGGACCGCATCTACGTGGCCACCAAGGTGGCGGATGTGCTGGAGCGCAGCGGTCCCGCCGGGAGGATGGATGTGGCCGTTATCGAGGACGAGGGTCGGGATGAAGAAGGCAACCTGGTCTTCCGAGCCCGCCGCACCCTGATCGTCCGCGCCGCGAAGGAGAACGCCTGATGCCCGCGCGCAAGCTCTACTTCGAAGCCATCCGAGTTGGTGACGAGCTGCCAGCGCTCGCCAAGGCTCCGGTGGATCGTGTCCAGCTGTCCCGCTACGCGGGCGCCAGCGGTGACTACAACCCGGTGCACGTGGACGAGGTCTACGCCAAGAGCGTGGGCATGCCCTCCGTGTACGCCCCCGGCATGCTCATCATGGGCATGCTTGGGCAGCTCATCAGCGACTGGGCCCGGGGCGGCCAGCTGCGCCGCTACAACGTCCGCTTCATCAAGATGGTGTGGCCGGGCGACACCGTGGTCTGCAAGGGCCGGGTGAGCGATCGTCATGGCTCCGGCGGCCGCTACTTCGTCGACATTGATCTCTGGGCGGAGAACCAACGCGGCGAGCTGCTGATGAAGGGCCAGTCCGTCATCCAGCTCTTCTACTCGTTGGAGGACGAGAACCGGCAGCGCGCCGGCCAGGCCCCCATCGTCGTCGAGGTGCCGCGCGAGAGCATCCTCGACCAGCAGTCAGGCGGGCAGGCGGAGGGCTCCGAGGCCGAGGAGACCGGCTCCAAGAAGGCTCCCAGCACCGCCAAGAAGTCCGCCAAGACGGCCACGGCCACGCCCGCCCCGCTATCTCCCCCAGCGAATGGGAATGGGGCTGCGGCGGCCGCGAAGAAGGTCAAGAAGTAGTCCCCTGATCCAAAGGGGAGGGGTGGATCCCTCCCCCCGCGCTCATGATTCCGGACACGCCGGCGGGGGTCGTGTGACTACCGCACGACGCGAGGCGTCAGTTAGGGTTGACTCTAGAATCAATCGACGTAAGACTTTTCCTGTCTCACGGGCGCCGCTGACCACTTCGTATGGCCAGGCAGCGAGCCCCTTCAGTGACGGGAGAGGCCATGTCCGCCGGAATCAACCACTACAAGACAGATCTTCGGGAACTCTTCTTCACCCTGTTCGAGCAGTTCGGCTTCGAGCAGGTGGCGGGACAGGCGCCCTTCGAGGCCTGGGGGCCCGATGAGGCCAAGGCCGTCCTCCAGGAGACCTACCGGTTCTCCAAGGAGGTGTTGGGGCCTCTGAACAGCTCGGCCGATCGCGAGGGGTGCCGTGTGGAGAACGGCACCGTGCTGACACCCAAGGGCTTCAAGGAAGCCTGGAAGCTGCTCTGGGAGCAGGGCTTCAAGACGGTGGGCGTGGCGGCCGATCACGGCGGCCAGGGCTCGCCGATGATGCTGCAGGTGGCGGTGGAGGAGATGCTCTGCGGCGCCAACGCGGCCTTCAACATGTACCCGGGCCTCACCTTCGGCGCGGCGGAGCTGCTGTCCGAGTGCGGCACGGCGGATCAGAAGAAGAAGTTCGTGGAGAAGCTGCTCAACGGCACCTGGGGCGGCACGATGTGCCTCACCGAGCCGCACGCGGGCTCGGACGTGGGCGCCGCCAAGACGAGCGCTCGCCGCAACCCGGATGGCACCTACAACATCCGCGGCACGAAGATCTTCATCTCCGCCGGCGACCATGATCTCGCGGAGAACATCATCCACCTGGTGCTGGCGCGCGTAGAGGGCGCGGCCCCGGGGACCAAGGGCCTGTCGCTGTTCATCGTGCCGAAGCTGCGCGTGAGCGCGGACGGCAGCTCGGGGGCGGCCAACGACGTGGCCTTGGGCTCCATCGAGCACAAGATGGGCATCAACGGCTCGGCCACCTGTGTCATCAACTTCGGCGAGAACGACAGCTGTCTGGGCGAGCTCGTGGGCGGTGTCGAGCACATCGGCATGAGCCAGATGTTCAAGATGATGAACGGCGCGCGCATCGCCGTGGGTATCCAGGGCCTGGGCCTGGCCTCGGCCGCGTACTTCAACGCGCTCGAGTACGCCAAGGACCGCAAGCAGGGCGGCCACTTCACCAAGTGGAAGGACCCGACTTCGCCCCGCGTGCCCATCATCCAGCACCCGGACGTGCGCCGCATGCTGCTGGAGATGAAGTCCCACGTGGAGGGCATCCGCGCGCTGATCGTCAAGCTGGCCATGCACACGGACAAGGCCAAGCAGCTGCAGGGCAAGGACGATGACCGCGCGGCCTATCACCGTGGCCAGGTAGAGGTGCTCACGCCGCTGGTGAAGGCGTATGGCTCCGACCAGGCCTTCCGGCTGTGCGCGCAGGCCATCCAAGTCTACGGCGGCGCGGGCTTCATCAAGGACTACCCGGTGGAGCAGTACTGCCGCGACTCGAAGATCTTCTCCATCTACGAGGGCACCAACCACATCCAGGCCATGGACCTGGTGGGCCGCAAGCTCGGGATGGCGGGCGGCGCGCACTTCCAGCAGTTCATGGAGGATGTGGGCGGCTTCGTCGAGGCCAACCGCGAGCACAAGACGTTCGGCACCGAAGTGAAGGCGCTGGCCGCCGCGCAGGAGGGCCTCATGTCCAGCGCGATGGTCATCCTGGGCTGGTCGCAGGATCCGGCCAAGGTGTCGCTCATCCCGCTGTCGGCCAACCGCTTCCTGCAGATGATGTCCGAGGTGGCCGTGGGCTGGCTGCTGCTGGACGCGGCGGTGCTCGCGGAGAAGTCCCTGGAGGGGCTGTCCGCCACGGACCCGGACCGCACGTTCTACGAGGGCAAGAAGTGGAGCGCGCTGTGGTACGCGCGCAACGTCCTGCCCAACGTGGAGCAGGCGGCGCGGATGATGGTGCAGGAAGACGCCTCGCCCATGCAGATCCCCGACGCCGCCTTCGCTGCGTCCCTGTAATCAGGGCGAGACGATCTGCGTCTCCACCGCCTGGCACTGCACCGCACGCTCGCGGTGCTGTTCCAGGGGGCGGGGAACCTCGGCCTTCTGCGAGGTGGAGTCCAGCACCGGCCCCGGGAACGCGATGCGGTAGGTTCCCGGCTGCGAGAAGTCATAGGCCAGCTGGGCTTCGATGGTGTTCTCCACCGTGGCGCCCGGGGCAATCTCCACGTAGGCCTCCGCCCCCGGGTTGCCGCGCTTGAACATGGGCCCCTGGTAGGGAATCTCCGTGCCCGCGCGGGAGATCTCCAGGCAGCTGCTCTTCAGCCCCTCGAGCGGTGTGCGCCAGTTCAGCACGTACAGCGGCTGCGCCGTCGGGTTGGTGAGCCGGAAGGTCACCTTCACCGGCTCGCCCACTTTGAGCCGCGGCGCCACGCTCAGCGCGCAGCTCAGGGGAGCCGCCGCCAACGTGGAGCCCTCAGTGCTGCTGGGAGGAGGCATGTCCGTCGTTCCTTCCTTCTGTGAAGCGCATGCGCCAGCGCTGGCCGCCAGGCAGAGCAGGGCCATCCAACCCACGATTCTTCGAGTCATCCAGGTGTCTCCAAAAAAGAAGGACGGGAGCGTCGCCGCTCCCGTCCGGGGTACTTCAGCTCACCGCGCGTTTATCAGTTCTGCGCGGGGGTGTTCTCGGCGAAGTACTCGTGGCTGTCCGCGTTGTCCAGAGCCCTGGACGGGTTGGACTTCGCCAGGCTCTTGGCTGCGCTCTGGCCGTAGGCCCAGTCATCCGTGCCCGCCACCGCGTTGAAGTGGCTCATCTCGTGGACCAGCGTGCCGGCCTTGGAGTCCGTGCCCGTGGTGGGCGCGCTCCAGAATGCGTTGCACACGTAGATCTTGTACGGCTGCGTCGGGTACACGTAGGCGTAGGCGCTGTCCGTGCAGGCGCAGCTCACCACGACCGACTGGTTGTTGAAGGCGCTGTTGATGGACGAGAAGTGGCTCTTCGCGGTGCTCCAGCCGCTGCTGGAGTAGGCGCCGAACCAAGTCGTGTAGCGCGCGGTGCCGCTCGGCGTGGTGTTGGTCAGGTAGCTCAGCGCGTTGGACGAGTACGTCTTCGCGCCGCTGAAGCCCGACGAGACGCCCGAGGCCTGCGAGCTGGTGCAGCCCGTGGTGGACAGCGCGAAGGGCGACACGACGCGCTCGGAGGACTCCTGGGGCAGCACGAACGGGCGGCCCTCGATGGAGACCGTCACCGTGTTGGAGGCGAACTGTGCGGCGCCGCCGTGGATGGCCTCGGCGTAGCCCACGGTGTAGTTGCCGCTCACCGCCAGGTCATACGCGCTCGCCAGGTCCACCGTGCGGGTGAGGCTCTCGCCCGGGGCCAGGGTGAGGAAGTCCTCGGCCTGGGCGGCGGCCCACTTGTAGTGACGGCCGATGTACGCCACCGCGGCGCCATCGCGCGTCACGGAGAACAGATCGTTCTTGATGCCGTCCACCGGCGTGTCGCGCTTGAGCACGCGCACCGAGTGGCCCGAGACGTTGGTCAGGGTGACCGTCACCGCCGCGGCGTCCGAGGCGCGCAGGGCCGAGGTACCAGCGGAGATGCTCACGGCGAGCTCGCCAGCGACGGCCTCGGGAGCGGTGATCTCGGTGTTGCCAGCCTGCTCATCCGGCGCGCCACAGCCGGTCAGCAGCGAGAAACCAACGAGGCCACCAACCAGCCAGCGCAGGGAACGAGGGGAGTTGCTCATGGGGGATTGCTTCCTTTCGTGGGGAAACACGACACGGATCCACCCCGAGGACGCGTGCCTTCGGGGTACGCGCTTTATAAGCCATGAGCATGGCTTTGTGAATTTCGATTTCTTTCCTGAAATGCTGTGTAACAAAGGAAGGGCGGAATCGAACCCTTTGAATTCCGGTACTTAGCTGACGCGCGGCTGGGAGGTGGCCACGGGGTAGCGGCCCGCGCGGCCGAAGGGCGGATCGAAGAGGTGCGGGTCGGACTGACGCGAGCGGAACAGGTCGATGATGTAGTTCATCCGCTGATCCAGCTTGCTCCAGTCCTTGGCGCCGGTGTTCTTGAGGCTGTCCGGGGAGCGATCCAGCTGGGCGAGCACGTCACGCAGCTCGGGGTTCTCGATGGAGCGCAGGTTGGGCGGGAAGAGGTCCTTCTCGTAGCCGGCGGGGGGCGGCAGATCGTTGCCGATCTTCAGCGCGCCACCGGGGACGGCCAGCTTCATCATGTGCTCGGTCGAGAAGCGGCGGAAGGCGCCGGCCAGGGTGTCCACGAGCGCGTCCGCGGCCGCGTCCACGATGCCCGTCTTCTTGAGCAGCTTGGCGCCCTGCTCCAGCGGGAAGGGCAGGGCCTTGATGCCCGCGTCGATGGTCTGGTCGAGGATCTTCTTGAAGGTCTCCTTCACCGGAGCGTTCAGCGCGCGCTCGATGTAGGGGGTGAGCTGCGTCTGCTCGTGCAGGCCGATCTTGTTGTTGCCCAGGAGCATCAGCTCGGCCTTCTTGTTCGGATCCTGCTCGAACTGAGCCTTGGCGTAGGCGGCGAAGGCCTCCTTGAGGAGGGGTTTGTCGGAGGGGATGCTGTCCAGGAACTTGTTCACCTGGGCCTGGTCGTAGTGCGGGGCGTCCTTGAAGGTGTCGACGAAGCGCGCCATCTCCGAGCCAATCTCCCGGAAGACGAACTGGTTGCCCTCCGCGATGGCGCTGCTGACCTTGTTGAGCGCGTCCTGGGCGCCCGCGGCGATGTCACCCAGGGGCAGTGCGGGCAGGCCGAGCTTGCGCAGCACATCGTCCATCTTGGACAGCTTCTCGCCCACGGCGCCGGAGCCCTTGATGGCGTCCATGAAGAACTTGGGCAGGTCCTCCTGGCGGATGCTGGCGCCCGCCTGCTTCGAGGCCCACGTGCCGAAGGTGGCCCAGTTGGCGTTCTCTTTGCCCAGCAGGTCTCCCATGGCGTTGGAGATGTCGTGGTAGCCCTGGGTGATGGCCAGGTTGCGCGCCACCGGATCCTTCATGCTGGCGATGGCGTTCACGTCCGAGACGTTGGGGTAGCTGCCCGGAGCCACGCGCGAGGGCTGGAGCGCCATCGCGGCGCCACCCAGGGTCTCCGTGCTGGGCGCGCGGGCCTTCGTGTCGAAGAAGGAGGCTGTCTCGGCCGGACGGCGCGCCGCCGGGGTCTGGGACTTGAGCTCGTTGCGAGGCGTGGCCTGGGGAGCCTCGCGAGCGACGTCGGTGCGGAGTGGGGCAGGGCGCGGATCAGTCCGGGAGGTCTTCATGGTGCGGTAATTATCGCCTGAACCCGGAAAAAGTTGCATCCCCGGAACAAAGCTTCGGGTGCCAGAGGGGAGGGCCTCCCGGGATTCGTCACCGTCACTTCACGCACTTGGCCAGGAGCAGTGACGGAGTTGCAATATTGAGCGCGTAGAAGGTGCCCCGAATTTCTCCCCCAAGGAATCTCGAGGGCCCATGAGTCGCTCCGCGTTTGCAGTGGTTTTGGCCGCCGTCAGTGGTACCGCCTTCGCTCAGGCGGGGGCGGGGCTTCGAGGGCGGCTCACGGATGCCAAGACGGGCGAGCCGCTGCTGGTGTGCCCGGTCTCGGTGATCTCCGGCGGCAACACGTTCGTGGAGACGGATCTGGAGGGGAACTACGAGCTGTCCCTGCCGCCTGGCACCTATGACGTGCGCTTCTGGTGCGACCAGTACGAGGGCGTGGACGTGAAGGGCGTGAAGGTGGCGGACGGCTTCCTGCAGCGAGATCTCGCGCTCAAGCCGGTGGAGGGCTCGTTCGTCGAAGAGGTCGTCGTCATCGGGACGGTGGACACCCAGAGCGAGAGCGGGCTGCTGCTCCAGCGGAAGATGGCGAACACGGTGCAGGACTCGATCGGCAGCGAGCAGATCTCCCGCTCGCCGGACTCGAACGCCGGGGACGCGGTCAAGCGCGTGACGTCGGCCACGGTGGTGGGGCGCAACGTCTTCCTGCGGGGCCTGGGCGGGCGCTACGCCGCCACCGTCGTCAACGGGGTCAGCCTGCCGAGCACGGATCCGGATGGCCATCAGGCGCCGCTGGACCTCTTCCCCAACGCGCTCCTGTCCACGCTCACGGTGCAGAAGACCTACTCGGCGGAGCTGGGCGGTGCCTTCGCGGGCGGCGTGCTGGGCATCGAGACCAACTCCTATCCCGCCACCTTCCAGGCGCAGGTGAAGCTGTCGCTGGGCGTCAACAGTGAGTCCACCTTCCACTCGCGCCGCAGCTATGAGGGCGGGAGCCTGGACGGGCTGGGCATCGACGACGGCAGCCGCGGGCTGCCCGAGAGCGTCCCCGAAGACCGGGCGCTCACCACGCGGGATTCCCAGGCCGAGGAGGTGAGCGAGAGCTTCTCCAACGTCTGGAGCAGCCGCAGGTCCGGCGGCCTGCCCAACGGCGGCCTGAGCGTCTCGGTGGGCAACACCCACCAGTGGGGTGGGGGGCGGGCCTTCGGCTATCTGGCCAGCGCGACGTTCTCTCGGAGCGCGGCGGCGACGAACGCTGACGTGCAGACCTTCCGCATTGACGAGCAGGAGCTGATTCCCAAGGACCTCTACCGCTCGGAGTTCGGGGCGACGAACACGAACCTGGGAGCGCTCCTCAACGCGGGCTACCAGTGGGACGCGCTGAATGACGTGAGCCTCCTGGCGCTCTTCAGCCGGTCCACGGAGGACTCGGCGCAATACCTCAGCGGCTTCTCCGACACGGATGGGGCCAACTTCGACGCCACGCGCCTGAAGTTCGCCCAGCGCATGCTCAGCTTCAACCAGCTCCGAGGCACGCACCGCTTCGGCACGGAGGGCGCGGTGTTGCGGTGGCAGGGGAACGTGTCCGTGACCCACGCCGAGGAGCCCGACACGCGCGACCTGCTGTACCTGGAGGATGACGGTGTGCGGCGCTTCCGCCAGGCGGCCAACAGCGGTGAGCGGTTCTTCTCCACCCTCAGCGACACGAGCGGAGGCGCCAGCGTCTCGCTGCGCGTGCCGGTGGGGCGCGTGGAGTTCACCACGGGCGCCTCGGCACAGCTGTCTCAACGGCGCTTCGACGCGCGGCGCTTCGCCTTCCTGTTCGTCGGGGAGGACCCCGCGCTCCTGTCGCTGCCGGCCGAGGAGATGTTCTCGGCGGAGAACCTGGGCCCCTCGTTCCTGGCCGAGGAGCGCACCTTCCTCACGGATCGGTATGACGGCTTCCAGTCCCTCTACGCGGGCTTCGCCAGCGCGGAGCTGCCTCTGGCCGAGCGCCTGCGCGCCGTGGCGGGGGTGCGCGTCGAGGTGTTCTCGCAGCAGGTGGATTCAGGGAGCCCCTTTGCTCAGGGGCAAGCGCCCGAGTCCACGGATCGCACCACCGTCAACCCGTTGCCCGCGCTGAACCTGGTCTATGGGCTGACGGACAAGGCGAATCTGCGCGCGGGCTACAGCTTCACGGTGGCCCGGCCGCAGTTCCGCGAGATCGCGCCCTTCCTCTATTACGACGCCATCCGGCGCCGCAGCGTGAGCGGCAACCCAGACCTGGTCTCCTCGCGCATCCACAATGCCGACCTCCGCTGGGAGTGGTTCCCCACGGAGAGCGAGGTCTTCTCGGTGGGGGGCTTCTACAAGCACTTCATCGATCCCATCGAGCAGGTGGTGGTGAGCTCCATCCAGGGAGACGTGGGCTATCGCAACGCGGACGGCGCGGACGCGCTGGGCCTCGAGCTCGAGGGCCGCGCCTCGCTCGGGCGCGTGAGCCCGGTGCTGAGCCCCCTGCGGGTCGGCGCCAACCTGAGCCTGATCGCCTCGCGAGTGAACCTGGGCAGCAACCAGCAGATCAGCACGAGCGAGAGCCGCCCGCTGCAAGGCCAGTCTCCCTACGTGGCCAACGTGAACGTCTCCTATACCCGGGAGAGCTCGGGCACTGAGGTGTCGGTGCTCTATAACGTGTTCGGGCGCCGCATCTCCGAGGTGGGCTTCAACCGGTTGCCGGACACCTACGAGCAGCCGTTCCACCGCGTGGACCTGGCGCTCACCCAGCAACTGTCGCAGCAGCTTCGCCTGAAGCTGACGGGGACCAACCTGCTCAACCAGGCGGCGGTCTTCCGGCAGCTCGGCACGGACGTGTTCCGCTACCGGCCCGGCCTCACGGCCACGGCGCAGGTGGAGTGGAGCCCCCTCTAATCCCTTCAACCCCGCAGTACCCTTTCGATGGAGCCGTCATGAGATCAGTGTGGACTTGGGCCTGCGTGTGCGCCCTGTCGGTGCTCACCGCCTGTGGTGATGACGAGAAGCCGGCCGATGACCCCAACACAGCCCAGGGCGACAAGTGCGAGGCAGGCCAGGAGGTCTGCGAAGTCACCCAGAACATCACCTCCGGCACCACGTGGACGAAGGATCACACCTACGTCCTCAAGGCGAACGTCTTCGTGAAGGACGCCACGCTGAAGATCGAGGCGGGCACGGTGATCAAGGGCAACTACAACACCTCGCTGGCCATCACGAGCAGCGCGAAGATCGACGCGCAGGGCACGGCGGCGGCGCCCATCGTGTTCACCAGTGTGATCGATCCGGGCTCGCGCCAGGCGGGCAACTGGGGTGGCCTCGTCCTGCTGGGCAAGGCGCCCATCAACGTGCAGGGCGGCGTGGACAACATCGAGGGCTACCCGGAGAGCGTGGACACTCAGTACGGCGGCGAGGATGCGTCGCACAACTGCGGCACCCTCAAGTACACCCGCATCGAGTTCGCTGGCTTCCGCCTGGGCGGCAACAACGAGCTGAACGGCCTGACGCTGGGCGGCTGCGGCAGCGCGACGGTTATCGACTACGTGCAGGTGCACCGCGGTCTGGATGACGGGGTGGAGATGTTCGGCGGTACCGCCAACCTCAAGCACATCGTCATCACCCTGCCGGACGACGACGGCCTGGACTGGGATCAGGGCTGGACGGGCAAGGCCCAGTTCGTGGTCGTCCAGCAGAACCGGCTGGTGGGCAACCACGGCATCGAGGCGGACAACAGCGCGTCCTCTCCGAACGCGCTGCCGCGCTCCAACCCCACCCTGTGGAACGTGACGCTGGTGGGCTCGGACCTGCCCAAGGGCAACGCGGCGCAGACGCAGGGCGGAGCCATCCTCCGCGTGGGCACTGCGGGCAGCATCAACAACGCCATCATCACCTACTTCAATGACTTCGCCTTCGACGTCGCGGGCCCGGAGTCCATCGCGCAGGCCAACGCGGGCACCTTGTCGGTGAAGAACGCCAGCTTCTGGTCCTCCAAGGTGGCGTACGACTCCAGCACCTTCTTCGTGAAGTCCAGCAGCGACGGCAGCGACTTCAGCGAGTGGACGAAGTTCGGCACGGAGGCTGAGGCCAGCAACAGGGTGGAGGATCCGAAGCTGACCAAGGCCCTCTACAAGGCCAACACGGCTCCGAACTTCAAGCCGGACGCGGCCCTCGTGGGCGGCGCTCCGCCGGCGGATGGCTTCTTCGACGCCAGCGCCACCTTCCGGGGCGCGGTGGGCGACGTCAACTGGCTGGACGGGTGGACGGCCTTCCCGGAGAGCTGAGCCGGTCTGCCGAGCCTTCTTGAAGTCCCTGGGGCCTGGCCTGGACATGTTCCAGCCAGGCCCTTGGCTTTTGTGGCAGGCCCTCCCTCAGGTGGACAGGAAGTCCGTGATGGCCTTCACCGTGTGGCTGGCGTTGCCTCCGAAGAGCATGGTGGTGTGGTTGCCAGGCACCACGAGGTAGCGGCAATGGGGCAGGGCGCGGGCTGTCTCCTGTGCCAGCTCGGGCGGGACGATGGGGGGCGTGCCCGGGGGGCCAAAGCCCTCGACGGCGTTGAGGAGGAGGGCGGGGGCACGGGCGCGGGGCAGATATTCGGACCAGGGCTCGGAGAGGACGCGCTCCATGGCCTCGGTAATGGCCTCGGGCGAGGAGCGGGACTGCGCGGTGCCATCCGGATTCGCCTGCACATCCGCGCGGAAATACGCCTCCGCGGATTCGTCCCACAGGCCGTTGAGGTACGGAGCGAGCCGCGCCGCGTTGAGGTACGCGTCCACCGAGGGGAGGAGCTTTCCCAGCCGGGCCAGCGAAGGCTTGAGCAGCTCGCGCACCCGCGGGTGCATGGAGCCCGCATCGAAGATGAGCATGCGGGAGACTCGCTCCGGCCAGTGCGCGGCGATGTAGAACGTGAGCAGCCCGCCGAAGGAGTGCCCCCCGAGCACCACCGGCCCGGTGCCCAGCGTGTCCAGCAGCCCGAGGATGTCCGCGGCGTGGTCGGCCATGGAATAGCCGCTCGCGGGCTTGTCGCTGAGGCCTCGCCCCCGCAGGTCCACCGAGATCACCCGGTAGCGGGGGCTCAGGCCCGCTCGGACGAGCCCATCGAAGCAGTGGGCGTTGGCCGACAGCCCGTGCATGAGCACCAGGAGCGGCTCGCCCCCGGCATGATCGAGGTAGTGCAGCCGCAGGCCATTCACGTGGGCGAAAGACGCCATGGGTTGGGCTCCGGGAGGGGACGTACCGGGCCACGTTTTGACCCAGCGCGCATTGACAGTAACAGAAAGTGAATGCTACTCGCCGCGCTGAAACATGAATCATCCTTCAGGTCGGATGAACGTGTCGGAGGGGGTCTACATGCGTAACGCAATGCGTTGGGGACTTGCTGTTTCACTGTGGCTGGTGGCCGCGGCTGCCTGGGCGCAGGAGGGCGGCACGATTCGAGGCACGGTCTACGTCGGTGGGAATGAGCCGCTGCCAGAAGCCCAGGTGGCGGTGGTGGGTACGGTGTTGTCGGCCACCACGAACGCCGATGGGAAGTTCGAGCTGAACAACGTTCCGGCCGCGAAGCATGAGCTGAAGATCTCCTTCCCTGGCTACAAGGACTTCACCCAGCAGGTGGAGGTGATCGCGGGAAAGACGACCTCGCTGGAGGCGGACCTGCAGCTGGACGAGCAGTTCGGTGAAGAGATCGTCGTGACGGGCTCCAAGTTCGGGGAGAAGCGGCTCGAGTCCCCCGTCACCGTGGAGTCTGTCTCCTCGAAGACGCTGCAGATGACCGGCGGTACCTCGTACATGGCGGCGCTCTCGTCCGTGAAGGGCATCGACTACGCGGACACGGGCTTGAACGAGAAGCGTGTCTCCACGCGCGGTTTCAACACGCAGTTCAACTCGCGGATGATCACCATGGTGGATGGCCGGCTGGCGCAGCTGCCCGGCAACGGCCTGCCGCTGAACGCCCAGCTGCCGACCCCGAACATCGACGTCAAGTCGGTGGAGGCGGTGATTGGCCCGGCGTCTGCGCTCTATGGTGCCAACGCCCACGCGGGGGTAATCAACGTGCTGACGAAGACGCCCTGGGATGAGTCGGGCGCCTCGGTGGTGCTGCGCGGCGGCTCGCAGCAGCTCGTGGACGTGTCCGGGCGCGTGGCGGGCACCGCTAAGCAGGACTTCGGCTACAAGATCAACGGTCAGTTCGTCCGCGGCCGGGACTTCTCGCCGGACCGGAACCTGCCGACGCACTACTACGGGGCCGCCTCAAAGCCGCTCGTGTTCGAGGGCGATATGATCGAGAACTACGACGTGCTCTCCGCCAAGGCGGAGGCCTACGCGTACCTCCGGCGGGGCGACTGGAACTTCAAGGCGGGCTACGGCTTCTCGCTGACGGATGGGATGTCGCTCACCAACTCGGGACGGAACCAGCTGCGCGGGTGGCAGGTGCACCAGCAGACGATCTCGGCCAGCCACCCGAACTGGTTCGTGCAGGTGTCTCGCACCTACAGCAACGCGGGCGGCACGTACCAGATGGACCGGCTGGCGAGCGTCGTGCAGAACAACGGCGGGGCGCCGGAGGACGTGTCCTCGTTGGATGAGATCAAGGAGCAGATCAAGTTCGTCGACCAGAGTCAGCTCATCGACTCGGAGGTGCAGTACCAGAACGCGTTCGGCGGGCTGAAGCTCATCACCGGCGTGCAGCTCCGGTACTACAACCCCAGCTCCAAGGGCACGTACCTGGCCGACGTCGATGGCAAGACGCTGAACGCCACCGAGTTCGGCGGCTACCTGCAGGGGGACTACTCGCTGCTGCGCGACCGGTTGCGGCTGGTGGCCGCGGCGCGGGTGGATACGCACTCCAACTACTCGGCGCAGTTCAGTCCGAAGGCCGCCGTGGTCTACAGCCCGGAGCGCAACCAGCACGTGCGCCTGGGCTACAACCGCGCGTTCAAGAGCCCCACCATCCTCGAGAACTACCTGCTCATCAGCAACACACTGGTGGGCAACCGCACGGGCTTCATCATCAAGGATGCAGAGGGGAATGTCGTCTCGGAGATCGCGCCGCTGGTGCCCGAGAGCGTGGACTCGGTGGAGGTCGGCTACAAGGCGACGTTCGCGGATCGGCTCCTGGTGGACGTGGTGGCGTACCACTCGTGGTACCGGAACTTCATCAGCGCGTTGACGTCGCGAGCCAACCCCGCCAACGGCACCTTCGCCTTCTTCCCGGACGGCACGCCGGTGGCGGCGGGGACTCCGGTGGAGGGGACGCTCTCCACCTATGCGAACTTCGGCCGTTCACGCGTGGCGGGGACGGACGTCGGGCTCGAGTACCAGCTCAACCCGAACGTCACGCTCAGCGGCAGCGCCTCGTACATGAAGCTGATCAAGTTCAGCACTGGAAGCTCGGGCCAGCCGGCGCTGCTGCTGAACGTGCCGGATCTGAAGTTCAAGGCCACCGTCACGGTGCAGAACCTGTGGGTGCAGAACTCGTTCGTGCGCGTCTTCGGCCGGTACCAGGACGCCTTCGAGTTCCGGTCGGGCCGGTGGGACAGCGCCCTGCTGGTGCAGGAGGGTAAGGTGCCGGCGCGCTTCGTGGCGGACGTCTCGGCCGGTTACACCTTCTCCAATGGCCTTGCGGTGAGCGCCAACGTGCTCAACGTCCTCAATGACCACGGCGTGGATCAGCTGGGCTCGCCGCCGGGTGGCATCATGGGCTTCGCTCAGCTCTCCTATAAGTACGAGGGGCTCGCCTACTGAGCAAGGGAGACGGCGGGGAGCCGAGCCCGGCAATGCGGGGACTGAAGCGTTTGGACGGTGGTAAGGTGACCTGATGAGTCGGCGGGTCACCAACGACAGTCTCGGGACGCTCCAGATCCGCTTCCCTTTCGATCGCAGGCTCGTGGACGTCGTCAAAGCGCTCCCTTCCCGCCACTGGAACGGCACCGAAAAATACTGGTCGGTTCCCGAGAAGAACGTGGTGGCGGTGGTGGACCAACTGCACGCAGAGGGTTTCGACTTCTGCGAGAACACGCGGCGCCTGTATCGTGAACGCGGCGGTGAGCTCGCCCTCGACACGAATGGGCGCGAGCCTGGTGCTTCACCGAGGCAGCTGGGAGCGGCGACCGACCTCACCGTCTCTCAGCTCAATGAGAAGGTCCAAGGGGCGATCCAAAGGGCATTTCCGAACTCCCTGTGGCTCGTGGGGGAGATCTCCGGGTTCAACAAGGCCCGGCACAGGAGCGTCGTCGGCTTCGAGCTCGTCGAGCGAGATGCGTGGGGAAAGGAGTCCTCCAGGCTCAAGGCGGTCCTTTTCGGGCGCACGCTGCGAGAGCTGGAGGACCGGCTCGCCCAGGCGGGAGCGCCCTTTCAACTCGAGGACGAAATCCAGATCAGGGTGTGTGGGCGCGTCGATCTCTACGTCCCATGGGGCTCGTACCAGTTCGTGATCGAGGATCTCGACCTGAACTACACGCTGGGAGAGGCCGCCCGGCGACAAGAGGAGCTTCGCCGACGACTTGCCGAGGAGGGACTCCTCGAGCGGAACCGCGCGTTGCCCTTTCCACTGCTGCCCATGCGTGTGGGCCTCGTGACGAGCCTGAACTCGGATGCCTACCATGACGTGCTGCGTACGCTGGAAGAGTCTGGGCTCGCCTTTGATGTCATGGTTCATGGCGCGCGTGTCCAGGGACGACAGACGGAGCCCTCGGTCCTGAATGCGCTGGACTGGTTCCGAGCCCATGCCGGGGAGTTCGATGTTCTGCTCATCTGCCGGGGGGGCGGCTCGCGGACGGATCTCGCCTGGTTCGACTCGGAGGCCATCGCCCGGGCGATCGCGACATTCCCCATTCCGGTCGTGGTGGGAATCGGCCATGAGCGGGACATGTCTCTGCTCGACTTCGTGGGCTGGAGAGCCAAGACCCCAACAGCGGCGGCCGGCCTGCTCGTCGAGCGCGTCCTGGAGGCCCGGGAGGTGATCGAATCGCGCCTGGAAAGGATTCTCGAGCACGCCAGGGAAATCCTCGAGGGCACCTCGTCGGAACTCGAGGAGCAGGCCCGCCAGATCCCACTCGTGGCCAATGACTTGCTCGAGCAGAGCACTCGGACTCTTCAGGATGCGGCTCGGCGGCTCCACCTGGGCGCGGGGCGCGACCTCTCCTCCGCGTCGCGTCGAGTCGACGAGATCGCTTCTCGGCTGGGCCGGAGCGCCTCCAGGCACCTCGTGCGCGAAAGCGAGCGCGTCGAAGCGCGCGGGCGGCTCCTGCTCCTCCTGGATCCACGGCGCGTGGTGGAGCGCGGGTATGCCATCTTGCGCACGGAGACGGGGGCGGTCCTCAAGGATCCAGCACATGCTCCCAGCGGAACCACGCTCTCGGCCGAGTTGAAGCTGGGCGCGTTGAGGCTTCGCTCGGAAGGACCGGAAAAGAAATAGGCGTATGGCAAAGTCCAAGCACTCGATGAAGAAGGCTCCTGGCGGGGACATGGCGAAGCAGAAGCGGTCGACGAGCGAGCCTTCCTATGGTGAGGCTGCGTCACGTCTGGAGGCGATCCTGCGGGAGATCGAGGAAGGCGAGGTCGACGTCGACGCGCTCTCCGGGCTGGTGAAGGAAGCCGCCGAGCTCGTGACACTTTGCCGCGGGAAGATCCAAGCGGCGGAGATGCAGGTGAGGACCATCGCCGAGCAACTCGAGCGTGAAGCCCCTGACCCCGGAACCGACGAAGATGACGCCAAGTAGGTGCGCTCAAGAGCACCGGAACAGGCCATAGAAGGACATTCTGCATGGAGAATGATCGCAATCCGCAGGCCGAGCAGATGGGCGACGAGTCGATGACGCGCACCCTCGCTCATCAAGCCGGGGCCATCTGGCCGCAGGAACAGCGCCTCTTCGATCGCTATGGCCTGTCGGGCCCGCTGAGCATCCTCGATCTCGGCTGTGGCACCGGCGAGATCACCCGGCGGCTGGCCTCCCGCTATCCGCAGGCGCGCCTGATTGGCATCGACATCTTGGAGTCGAACCTCGCGATCGCTCGTCAGGGGGACGTGTTCGGTGGGCGCATTCGCTACGAGCAGGGCGATGCCTTCGCGCTGAAGCACCCGGATTCCAGCTTCGAGCTCGTGGTGTGTCGGCACGTGTCTCAGGCGGTGCCCGACTTCCCTCAGGTGCTGGCCGAGATCACCCGCGTGCTCAAGCCTGGTGGATGGCTGCACCTGCTGTCCGAGGACTACGGCATGTTGCACATGCCTGCTCCGCCCGGGGGATCCTTCGATCCGGACCGGTTCTGGAACACGCACTTGGTTCCTTTCGGAGGCCGCATCGGCTGCGATGTCCGCATCGGCCGCCATTCGCCTCCTTTGCTGGATCGATTCGGATACCTCGACATCGCGATGGATTACGTGACCGTGGACACGCTGCGCGTGCCGCGAGCCACCTTCGCTGGCATCCTCAAGGCCTGGAGGGATGGCTATGTGAAGCCTCTGGCCGAGGCCAGTGGTCGCTCCCAGTCCGAGGTCACCGCCGACTTCAACACCATGGTCTCGGCGATCGAGACTCCGCCCCAGTACGCGGTGTGGCACGTGCCCATCAGCTCGGGCCGGAAGCCGGCGTGAGGCACCATGCCAGGTCCCAAGCTCATTGCGATCACCCGTGATGTGAGTTCCAGTCTCGGAGGCTGCGAGCTGTCATTCGTGCAGCGCAGTGCGATCGATGTCTCCGTGGCCGCCACGCAGCATGAGGCCTACCGGAAGGCGCTCGAGTCGCTCGGGTGCCAAGTGCTGGCGCTCCCGGCTGAGGACGCCTTGCCCGATGCCGTCTTCGTCGAGGACGTGGCGGTGGTGTTGGATGAGGTCGCGATCCTGACGCGGCCGGGTGCGGAGTCACGCCGCGCGGAGGTCTCTTCGGTGGCGGAGGTGCTGGCGCGCCATCGCCCGCTGCGCACACTCGAAGCGCCGGGCACGCTGGATGGTGGCGATGTGCTGCGCGTGGGCCGCTCGCTGTATGTCGGCCAGTCGGCGCGCAGCAACCCGGTGGGGATCGCCCAGCTGCGCGCTCATACCGCCGAGTTCGGGTACTCGGTGCAATCCGTGCCCATCCGTGGCTGTCTGCACCTGAAGTCCGCGGTCACCCAGGTCGCGGATGACACGCTGCTGGTGCAGCCGGCGTGGGTGGATTCCGCTGCGTTCGCGAGCTTCCGCCTGATCGAAGCCGATCCGGGCGAGGAGCACGCCGCCAATGCACTGTGGCTCGGGGGAGGGGTGGTATATCCGGCTTGTTTCCCGCGCACGCAGCGGCGGCTCGAGGACGCGGGGATCTCCGTCACCCCCGTGGATGTGTCGGAGCTGCAGAAGGCCGAAGGCGCGGTCACCTGCTGCAGTCTCGTGATGCGAGAATAAAACCTTTGGGAACCTCGCGCGTTCCAGGGGCGCCAACCCCCGCGAGGTCTCCATGCCGTCGTCCCGGCTTACCCTGGTCGTGTCTCTTCTCTTCGCCCTACCTGCCTTGGCAGCCCAGGGCGACCCCAAGGTTCGCGAGGCCGCCCAGCGTGGCATCACCTTCCTGGCGCGCTCGACCGCCGCATGGCAGCAGCAACACCAGTGCTACGGCTGCCACGTCCAGGCGGTGACCCTGGAGGGCCTCGCGGTGGGCAAGCAGAACCAATACAACGTCCCCCAGAAGGAGCTGGGCATCATCCTGGAGGGCGTCCTTCACTCGCAGGGCGGAGCGCGCACCGCAGGCGGCCTGAGCCAGAGCCTCTTCCCGCGCACTGCGCGCACCTTCGGTGGCGTGGCCTTTGCCCGCTATGACCAGTACGTGGACTCCAAGCTGCGCGACGACCTGCTCAAGCTGGCGCGGACCCTCTTGGAGTACCAGCAGAAGGATGGCTCGGTGCAGGGTGATCACGAGTCGCGCCCGGTGACCGCAGGCCTCATGCAGGCCACCTATCAGGCCATGCAGACCTGGCGGCAGGCCTATGCGCGCACGGCGGATGATGCGTGGCTGGCGCCCATCCGCAGGGCGGAGGAGTTCATCGCCCAGAAGGCGGCCTCGTGGGAGGGCAAGCCCGAGGGCATTTATCTGCAAGACGTGAACTACGCTCTGCTGGGGCTCACCGCCGCGGGCGCGAGCCGCTCGGAGGATGTCGCGGGGAAGGTGGCGCGCTACCTCGTCTCGCTCCAGCAGAAGGATGGGGGCTGGGGCTTCTCGGCTGGCACCTCGGATCCGTTCGCCACGGGGCAGACCGTGTATGCGCTCCGGCAGGCGGGCTTCACCGAGGAGGACACCCCCGTGTCTCGCGGCATCCGCTGGTTGGTGTCCCATCAGCAGAAGGACGGAGGCTGGGGCGCGGCGGGCAGCGGCAAGGCCGAGGCGCTGTGGGCAGTGCTCGGGCTCGTCTCCGTGGATGTGGTGAGCGTGGCCGTGAGTGGCCTCCGGGACGGCGAGCACGTCGCTCCCTCTCAGACGATCCAGGTGGATGCCCGCGACAACACGGGCAAGGGCATCCAGAAGGTGGAACTGCTCATCGATGATCGCTCCGCGCAGAAGGCGCAGGGCGGCAAGCTCAGCTACACCTGGGACACGAAGGGCCTGAGCGACGGCAAGCACACCGTGGACGTGGTGGCCACCAACACCCAGGGGCAGGTGAGCCGGCGGCGGCTGGAGGTGTACGCGGGCAACGTGTTCCTCACCTCGCTGGGCTCGCGCTTCACCAGCAGTGGGACGGAGCTGGCCGCGCGCAACATCGCCCCGAAGGAGCGTTCCGGCCGGGTGGAACTGCGCGTGCGCATCGCAGACATGAAGGACGGCCAGCCGCAGCCTGGCACCCAGATGTTCCAGGAGACGCGGCCGAGCGCCCAGGGACCGATGACGTTCACCTTCGGCGGCAAGGGCCAGGACGGCAAGCCGTTCCGCACGGGCCGTTACTTCGCCGAGTTCTCCTTCGTGGACGAGAAGGGCGCGGTGTTGCAGCAGGAGCGCCTGCTGTTCACGCACGACACACCGGAGAGCCAGTACGCCCAGTATGGCGAGGTGGCGGGCGGGCTCGCGCTGGGCAATGGCCAGCAGGCCTCCAACGCCGTGGTCGAGCTGGTGGACGAGAAGGGCCGCATCGTCCAGTCCACCCGGAGCAACGAGACCGGCCAGTATCGCTTCAAGAGCGTGGACAAGGGCGAGTACAAGGTCCGCGTCCGCAAGGAGGGCTTCAAGGACGCGGAGATGCCGGTCAACTCCGCCCCGGCCACCCAGGCCGCTGCGAACGTGACCCTGCAGTGAGCGTGTGCAGGGACTACTCGCCGTCGCGCACGCCGATGGCCAGCTGTGCCAAGCCTGCCTTCTTGGCCAGCTCCATCACCTGGACCACGGTGCCGTGTGGCACGCCCTCGTCCGCCTGGACGATGACCAGCGTCTCCGGGTTCTCCGTCCTCGCCTTGTCGAACGCCGCCTTCAGCTCGTCCGTGGTGACGACGTTCCCGCTCAGCACGTACCGTCCATCCGCCAGCACGGCCACCGAGAGATCCGTAGACCGCGCCGTGACATCCGTGGCGCCGCCCTTGGGCAGGTTCACCTTCAGGCCCGCCTTCGCGCCGCCGCCAGGGCCCTGCTGGACGATCACGGTGCTCGTCACCATGAAGATGATGAGCAGCACCAGGAAGATGTCCGTGAGCGGAGTGATGTTGATCTCCGCGAAGACACCCTCATCGCCCTCGTCGTCCCGGTTCCCTGGGGTCTTTCCCATGGCCATCGGAGGAACCTCGGCTCAGGCGTGAGGGGCGTCGCCGCGGACGGCGGGCTCGGAAGGGGAGGGGGCAGGAGCGGGTACGGGCGAGGCCGGGCGCTCCTTCAGGAGCTCCACGAACTCGTCCCCCAGCAGCCGCAGCTCCACGAACACCCGCGACAGCCGCGCCTGGAAGTAGTTGTAGAAGACCATCGCCTGTACCGCCACGAGGATGCCCACCGCCGTGGCCACCAGCGCCTCGGAGATGCCCGTCATCACCGTCGCCGTGCCGCCCGTGCCGCCCGACTCCACGTCGATGCCCAGGTCCTTGAAGGACCGCATGATGCCCGCCACCGTGCCGAACAGGCCTACGAACGGCGTAATCGAGCCGATGGTCGCCAGGATCCACAGGTTGCGCCGCAGCTTCAGGCCCACCTGGGCCCGCTCTCGCTCCACCGCGGACTCCACACCGCTGCCCCCGTTGGCCCTCGCGCGCTCCATCCGGTCGAAGCCGGCCAGGAAGATGTCCGCCACCACCGCGTCCGAGCGCTCCGAGGCCGTCCGGGCCGCGGCCACATCCCCGCGCAGCAGGTGTTTGTGGACCGTCTCGCCCAGGGTCCGGGAGCGCTCGCTCACCCCCCACAAGGCGATGAGGCGCTCGATGGCCACCCCCAGCGCCACCACGGAGGCCAGCAAGAGGATGGCGAGGGTGACCCCGCCCAGGCGCAGATAGTGGAGAAGTTCGTTCAAGCTCATGGAATGGTGGCCAGGAAGCTCAGCAAAGCCGAGACTTACGCCATGAACCGCCTGGCCGCAGCAATCTTCCTGGCAGTCGTCTGTTCAGGCTGTCCTCACCGCATCGAATTCGGCCCCGAGGGCCCCATTGATGACCCGGAGAAGCTCTTCAGCCTGGTGAGCCAGGCTCAGGCCAACCTCATCACCATCCAGGGAGACGCCAAGCTCCACGTGAGCACCCCCCAGGGCAGCGGCACCCTCTCCATGTTCCTGGCCATCTCCCGCCCGGGGCTGCTCCACATGGAGACTTTCGACTTCTTCAACCGGCCCGTGGCGGCGCTGGTGTCGGACGGCCAACGCTTCGGGCTCTACCAGACGGAGGGCAACACCTTCTATCAAGGCCCCGCGAGCCCGGAGAACGTCTCGCGCTTCCTGCCGGTGGTGCTGCCGAGCGAGGAACTGGTGGCCGTGATGCTCGGGCAGGTGCCGTTCATCCCCGCCGAGCGCAAGACGCTGGAGCTGGACCGGGGCGAGGGCGTCTACGTCCTCAAGCTCTTCCGGGGCTCGGTGACGCAGACGCTCCAGGTTCACACCAAGTTCTACCGGGTGGTACGCAGTGAGGTCCGCGGCGTGCCGGGGTACGATCTGGCCTTCGGCAACTTCAAGCAGGAGGGCGCGGCGCTCTTCCCCAAGGAGGTGAAGCTCATCGCCCAGGCGGCTGAGACGGAACTCCGGCTGCGCTACAGCGATGTGGCACTGAACGCCCCCCCGGACCTGACCCTCTACGAGCTGGCTCCCCCCGAGGGCGCACGCGTGGTGGAGGTGGACGCCAAGGGCCGGGAAGTGAGTCCCGCGCCTGCTTCCCCGTCCCCTGGGCCGCCCGGCTCCTGAAAAGGCGTCCGGAAATGCGCCCCAAACGACAAACTCTGTCTAAAATGGCCCCCTTACGGGGACAGTCGGGTTTCCCCCCGGATGCGACATGGCACAGATCAAGCTCGGTGAACTGCTGATCAAGGCGAACGTGCTCCAGGAGAGCCAGCTCAAGGCGGCTCTGGCGGAGCAGGCAAAGTGGGGCGGCAAGCTGGGAGAGATCCTGGTCCGCATGAGCATGGTGTCCGAGGACATCCTCGTCCGGGCGCTGTCCAAGCAGCTCAACATCCCCGCCGTCAACCTGGACGCCGTGCAGGTAATTCCACCGCACGTGCGCTCCAAGATTCCCTCGCAGACGGCCCGCGACTTCGCGGTGCTGCCGCTGCAGCTGCGCGACGACGGCAAGACGCTGGTGGTCGCCGTGGCGGACCCCCTCAACGTGCGCCACCTGGACGAACTGCGCGCCATCACCAAGTGCCGCATCGTTCCCAACGTGGCGGGCCGCACCTCCATCGCCCGCGCCTACCAGCGCCTCTATGAGGAGAACGCGGAGCTGGGCGAGGCGGACACCAACTTCAAGGTGCTGGACGCCCAGGGCCGGACTGTCGTCAAGGACATGCGCAACGCGCCGCAACCCGGGGCGGCTCCGGCTGCGGCTCCTCCTCCTCCTCCTCCGGCACGGCCCGCGGCGGCTCCGGCTCGGCCTTCGACGGGGGGCATGCCCTCGGTGGGCGGGGGTGGTAGTCCCGCCGAGCTGCTGAAGACGGTCGAGGAGGTGCAGCGCAAAGAGGTCGCCGCCCTCAAGGCCATGGTGGAGCTTCTCATCGAGAAGGGCGTCTTCACTCGCGAGGAGTACCTCGCCAAGGTCAAGCGGTAACATCCCGTCATGCGCAAGAAGATTGGCGAGATGCTGGTCCAGGCCGGTTACGTCACGGAGGCGCAGCTCCGCACGGCGCTCGGCCAGAAGCGCTCGTATGGCAAGGGGACGCGGCTGGGCTCGGTGATGGTGTCCATGGGGATGATCTCCCCCAAGCAGCTCGCGCGCGTGCTGGCCCAGCAGTTCGACATGCCCTTCGTGGAGCTGCCGGAGGTCCCCCTCGGGATCGCCACGCTCGTCTCGGTGGACTTCCAGGCCGAGCACCGCATCGTCCCTTTCAAGCTCGAGACCGACGGCAAGACCGAGCGGCTCCACGTGGCCGTGGAGGATCCGGCGGACCTCTCCCTCATCGATGAGCTGCGCTTCCAGCTCCACAAGGCGCTGAAGGTGTACGTGGCCGCCTCGGACGACATCGACCAGGCGATCATGGCGGCGCGAGGGGAGAAGCTCGACATCGTCCAGGCGGTCCCGCTGGGAGAGGAGGACGACGTCGGCGGCATGAAGATCGAGCGCGGCGCGCAGATCCTTCAGGGGCACGTCGTCAACGAGGAGGATGAAGTCACTCCGCCCACGCCTCGGCCCCGGCCTCCCATCCTGACGCCTGCGCCCGCCACCCCGCCGCCTCCTCCCAAGGAAGCGGCCACGGACTTCATCGATGATCTGCTCGGGACGAAGAAGCGCCCGGCGGCGCAGCCTCCGCCTCCGCCTCCGCCCGATCCGGACAAGCCCAAGGTGCCGGTGATCATGTTCGGCGGCGCGGCCAAGAACGTGAAGCCGCCCGATCCGAACCTCCCGCCGAACTTCTCGGAGGAGGATTTGCAGGTGCTCGACAACCTCGAGCGCCTGTCGCACGGCGAAGAGCCGCTGGCGCCCATGCAGAAGATCATGCCCGCCCAGATGGTGGCGGCGCTCGTCCGGCTGCTCATCAAGAAGCGCGTCATCCAGGAGGAGGAGTTCCTGGACGAGCTCTCCCAGAAGTGAGCGGAATGGCGGGCCCATGAGCGAGCCCCTCCTCGAAGTCCGCGGCCTGAAGACCCGGTTCTCCCTGGAGGGGGGACCGGTGCTCGCCGTGGACGACGTCTCGTTCTCCATTCCTCCTGGGGGCACGCTCGGAGTGGTGGGCGAGAGCGGCTGCGGCAAGAGCGTCACCGCGCTCTCCATCATGCGGCTGGTGCCGGATCCTCCGGGCCGGGTGGTGGGTGGGGAGATCCGCTTCAAGGGGAAGAACCTGCTCGCGCTCTCCGAGCCGGAGATGCGCCGCATTCGCGGCCATCACCTCTCGATGATCTTCCAGGAGCCGATGACGTCGCTGAACCCCGTCTACACGGTGGGCGAGCAGATCGGCGAAGTGGCCCGGCTGCACCAGGGCCTCGATCGGAAGAAGGCGAAGGAGCGCGCCGTGGAGATGCTGCGGCAGGTGGGCATCCCCGCTCCCGAGCAGCGCGTGGACGCGTATCCACACCAGCTCTCGGGCGGCATGCGCCAGCGGGTGATGATCGCCATGGCTCTGGCGTGCAACCCGGAGCTGGTCATCGCGGATGAGCCCACCACGGCGCTGGACGTGACGATCCAGGCGCAGATCCTCGACCTGCTCAAGCGGCTCCAGGCCGAGCGTGGCATGGCCGTGATGCTCATCACCCACGATCTGGGCGTGGTGGCCGAGAGCTGCGACGCGGTGGTGGTGATGTACGCCGGCCGCGTGGTGGAGCAGGCCTCGGTGCGCACGCTGTTCCGTCAGCCCGCGCACCCGTACACGGCGGGCTTGCTGCGCTCCATTCCGTCCTTCCATGCGGTGCAGAGTGGGGAAGGGCGCGAGCGGTTGAAGACCATCCCCGGCATGGTGCCGAGCCTGCGCCGCCTGCCGACCGGATGCCGCTTCCGCGACCGCTGCGAGCGCGCCCTCGAGGTCTGCGCCCGGGTGGATCCACCGCTGGAGGCGAAGCGCGACGGCCAGTCCGCCGCCTGCCACAACCCGGTGCCCGTGCCATGACCGAGCCCCTTCTCCAGGTGAGGGACCTCAAGACGCACTTCCCCGTGCGCGGTGGCCTGCTGGGCCGGGTGCGCGGCACCGTGAAGGCCGTGGACGGGGTGAGCTTCGAGGTGATGCGCGGCGAGACGCTCGGGCTGGTGGGCGAGAGTGGCTGCGGCAAGAGCACCCTGGGCCGGACGCTCCTGCGCCTCATTGATCCCACCTCCGGCTCCATCCGCTTCGAGGGCCGCGAGCTCACGGGCCTCTCCCAGCGAGAGCTGCGTCCCCTGCGCCGCCGGATGCAGCTCATCTTCCAGGATCCGTACGCCTCGCTGAATCCGCGCATGACGGTGCGCGACATCATCGGCGAGCCGTTCGCCATCCACGGGCTGGCCCGGGGCCGCGAGCGCGAGGAGAAGGTGCTCGCCCTGCTGGAGCTGATGGGCCTGCCCCGAGAGGCCATGGAGCGCTATCCGCACGAGTTCTCCGGCGGCCAGCGCCAGCGCATCGGCATCGCGCGCTCCATCGCCATGCGGCCGGACCTGGTCATCGCCGACGAGCCCATCAGCGCGCTCGATGTCTCCATCCAGGCGCAGATCGTCAACCTGCTCGTGGATCTGCAGCGAGAGCTGAAGCTCACCTACGTCTTCATCGCGCACGACCTCAAGATCGTCGAGTACATCTCCACCCGCGTGGCGGTGATGTACCTGGGGAAGATCGTCGAGCTGGCGGACTCGGCCGAGCTGTACCGACGCCCGCGCCACCCGTACACCCAGGCGCTGCTGTCCGCCGTGCCGGTGCCGGATCCGGAGCACAAGAAGACGCGGATCATCCTCCAGGGCGATGTTCCGTCTCCTTTGGCTCCCCCGCCAGGGTGCGCCTTCCATCCGCGCTGCCCCTACGCCTTCGACCGCTGCCGGCGCGAGACACCTCCTTTATATGCGCTGGGCAATGGCCACACCGCTGCCTGCTTCCTGGCGGAGCCCGACGCCCGGGGTACTGTGGAGTCCCCAACCCCGGCCCCGCACAGCGGAGGAGACCCAGGTGTTCTGGCTCAGCCACCATCGGGAGGATGAGTACAACCGCACCTATGTGCTCGGCGGGGTGCGTGTCTGCGCCCGCTGCCTGGGCACCTACCCGGTGCTGGTCGTCGCCCTCGTGGGACTGTTCGTCCTCCGGGCGCCCCTCCAGTGGGAGTGGGATGTGCCGGTGGTGCTCGGCCTTACCTTGCCGGCGCTCGTGGACTGGGCGCTCGGACGCTTCCGGCCCGCGGGCGGTTCCAACTTTGTGCGGACGTTCACGGGGGTTTTTCTGGGGCTGGCGCTTGGCCGCTCGCTTTACGTCCACTTTCAGCGGCCCCTGCCCACCGTCCTGCTGGCCCAGGCCGCCCTCGTGACAGCCGTCGCGGTCCCTGTCATTCTCGCCACTTACCGAAGGCCACGCCCCGGCTAGACCCAACTGCGTGCTCGCCCGTTGAAGGCGAGGGTGGGAGGGGGACGGGGATGACCCGTGGCCTCGTGATGGGGGAGTGGTGGGACCGGAAACCTCAGACGAGGGGCTGATGCTCGCCTTCAAGGCGGGGGATGCCCGTGCGTTCGAGAAGCTGGTGCAGCGGCACCGGACGCCGGTCTTCAACTTCATCCTCCGCTTCACGGGGCACCGGGCACGGGCGGAGGACGTGCTGCAGGAGACGTGGCTGAAGGTGGTACGCAGCGCACGGGAGTACGAGGCCAAGGCCAAGTTCACGACGTGGCTTTACACGATTGCGAGGAACCTCTGCGTGGACAGCGCGCGCAAAGAGAGCTACCGGCAGGCCTCCTCCCTGGAGGCACCCACGGGCAATGGGGCCGGCGGCGACGAGGGCCGGGCGCTGGGAGAGTCACTCCCGGACACCGGCGCCAGCCCGGAGCGCGGTGCCTACAACGCCCGCTTGAGGCCCCTCATCGAGCGCGCCCTGGCCAGCCTCCCGGAAGAGCAGCGCGAGGTCTTCCTCCTGCGTGAGTACAGTGGAATTGCCTTCAAGGAGATCGCCGAGGTGACGGGGGTCCCCGAGAACACGGTGAAGAGCCGGATGCGCTACGCCCTGGAGGGCCTGCGTCGGCGGCTGGCCGAACTGGGCGTGGATGGCGATCTCGCCGATGACGGAAGGACGGTGGCGGGATGAAGCCCCAGGCCCTGCACGCGCACGAGGACCGGCTCCTCGACTTCGCTTACGGCGAGCTACCGCCCCAGGAGGCCCAGGCGGTTCAGTCCCACCTCGAGGGCTGCACCCGGTGCAGCGAGCTGCTCGCGGGCATCGGCGGTGTGCGCGCCACCATGGCGCAGCTGCCCATGGAGCCCGCTCCCGACGCGGGCCTGGAGTCCCTGCTCGCCTACGCGCAGCAGGCCGCTCGCAACGCGGCGGCGGGGCCTGCTCCGAAGCCGGTGTGGTGGCGGCGCTGGCTGGTGCCAGTGATGGGTGTCGCCGCGGTATGCGCCTTCGGCGTCGTCTCCGTCACGGTGAACCAGAACCTGCACCTCAAGGATGAGGTCGCGTCGCAGAGCGTGCAGAAGAAGAGCGCCGAGGCCTTGCCTCTTCCCAGCGCTGCGCCCAGCCCGGACGAGTCGTACCGAGAGCCGAACGCCCCGCGAACTCCCGTGGCGCTGCCGTC
The DNA here is from genome assembly GCF_000737315.1 of Hyalangium minutum. Taxonomy (GTDB): domain Bacteria; phylum Myxococcota; class Myxococcia; order Myxococcales; family Myxococcaceae; genus Hyalangium; species Hyalangium minutum. The sequence continues at coordinate 105,163 of NZ_JMCB01000010.1, read as the reverse complement.
GTCCGCGATGCAGAAGGCCGCGCCTCAGGCCCAGATGGTGCCGCCCACGGCCGCGGACAAGGACAACACCCTGGGCTCTTTGGGCGCGGGCGACTCTCAGGACGAGGAGCGCAGCAACGCCTTGCAGGGCATCACCCCGCCGCCGCCCGCTCCGGCCGCGAAGCTGGACCCCTCCCCGCAGGAGAAGGTGGCTCTCGAGAAGAAGCCGTTCGAGGCAGGCACGAAGGGCTCGCGCTCCGAGTGGAGCAACGTGGGCACCGGCTTCGGCCCCCGAGATGCCCAGGATGAATCCCGGGCGGCCGATGACGCGGCCAGCGGCGAGGCTCTCGCTGAGGAGAGTGCTCTGAAGCAGCGCTATCAATACGATCGTCGCGACGCGATGACCCAGTCGGGCGCGTTCTCCAAGCCGAAGCCCATCCTGGTGTCTCCGCCGCAGGAGGCCTCTGCGGGCGCCGCCGTGCCCCAGCAGCCGTCCACGCCCGCGCAGGCTCAGGCGCCCGTGATGGAGGCTCCCGCGGACGGACTCGCCGCCGAGAGCGAGGCCCAGGTGCAGCAGGATGAGCCCTCGCGTCTCTCGCTCCGCGTGAAAGAGGGCCGGAGCAGGGGAAGCGCTTCGGGCAAGACCGCGAGCCCTGCTCCCAACGAAGACTTCGATGATCTGTTCGGGGGCAAGACGTCCACCGCGAAGCGCGAGCAGAGCGCGCCGTCTTCTGCTCCGTCCGCGCCTCCGCCTCCGCCTCCGCCTTCGACGGCCGCTGCGGCGCCCATGCCCTCGGTGTCCACCGAGGCCACTCGGAAGCCCTCGAAGTCCGGGGCTCGCGCCGAGCCTCGGGGAGACTCTTCCGAGCCCTCTGCCGCCGAGCTGTCCAAGCTGGCGCAGGACGCGCAGCGCTCGGGGAACCGGGTGCTGGAGGCCCAACTGCTGCGTCAGGCGCTGGCGGCGGTGACAGGCAAGGAGCGGCTCGGTCTGCTCAACCGCCTCTGTGAGGCCGAGTTTGCCATTGGCCGCCGCCAGGAGGCGCTCGAGGCCTGCGCCTTGGTGCTGGAGGAGGATCCCAACTCCAGCGCCGCGCAGCTTGCCCGCAACCGCCTGCGCAAGGAGGGCATGGAGGCAGACAGCTCCAAGCCCGGCTCCCGGGGCCCCGTGAAGGCGGCTCCCGCTGAGAAGAAGATGTCGGCCCCGGACTCCGCCCTCAGCCAATGAGGGCCCTGATTCCAGTCCTGACGGAAGGGAAGCCCAGAACGCCGGTCCAATTGACCGATGAAACCTGTGCTCCCGATTTCCGATAATGGACCAAATGGATTCTGGGGAGTCAGGTCGGGAGTCGGGTCAGGTCGCTGTCGAGGCGGCGTTGATCATGCCGCTCATGGTGTTCATGGCGCTGGGCATCATCCAGCTGACCATGATCCAGCACGCGAAGCTGATGACGGAGTACGCGGCGTATCAGGCGGCGCGCGCTGGCAGCGTGTGGAATGGCAACAACGAGCGCATGCACGACGCGGCCATCGTGGCGCTGCTGCCGACGATGGGGCGCACGGACTCGCTGGACAAGCTGGCGGTGACGTGGGGCACGCACAAGCTCTATGACGAGGCCCTGAGCAACCTGGCGTGGAACGCCACCAAGGTGCGGCCGCCGGCCTCGTTCAACGGCGCGAACCTGTTCGGGATGATCCGGGTGGACACCATCAACCCGGCCTACTTCACGCCCATCGACAGCATCTGGAAGCTGCGCCCGGGCAAGGACTGGCAGGAGCTGGACTTCGACGGCGCCGCCAGCTTCCCCGAGGTGCCCGAGCTCGAGGACAACATCCGCAAGTTCTTCAACCTGCCGGAGCCGGACGACTCGGAGACGGTGTACCGCAAGGCCACGCGCCTCACGATTCGCCTGCGCTACTGGTACGAGATGCGGGTCCCGTTCGCCAACTGGATCATCTTCACCGCGTGGTACGCCTCCAACGCGCAGACGGCGCTCTACGGCGCCATTGATCGGCCCACGCTGCTGCGGGGCAACATGCTCAACCGCACGGCGAACGTGTCCGGGCTCGTGGGCCGGGCCCGGGAGATCGACCACGAGCGGGGCTACAGCACCGTGTACGCCCCGGAGATGTGGGTCCTCTGGGGGCTGGCCACGGGCAGCATCCCGCTCATCTCGGACCTGGTGGGCAAGCGCTACTTCCTGCCGCTGACGGCCACGTACACCATCCGCATGCAGTCCAACTTCCACCGGAAGTGGATCCTGCACTTCAACCCCGACTGGGGCCTCTAGGTCATGTTCACCCGCGTCCTGAGACAGAGCTTCCGCCGCCAGGAGGGCCAGGCCCTCGTCGTGGCCGCGCTGCTCGTGCTCATCATGTCCATCGCCGTGCTCACCACGGTGAACCTGGGCCACACCATCCACGAGCGCGTCCGGCTGCAGAACACCGCGGACGCCGCCGCCTACTCCATGGCCGCCATGGAGGCGCGCACCTTCAACTTCTACGCGTACGCCAACCGCACCCAGGTCTCGCACTACGTGTCGGCGATGATGTGGCAGTCGCTGCTGTCGCTCATCTACTTCGCCGAGGCCTTCGTCACGGACATCTACGGCTTCATGCGCACCATCAACCCCTGCGCGGGAGACCCAGACGGGCTGTTCTGGACCGTGGCCTGTCCCATCCTCGAGAACCTGGTGCCGTACCTCAGTCAGATCATGCGGGTGATCGACCGGTTCATGACCACGTTCAAGAACCTGATCATGACGTTCCAACGGGTCTTGAGGAACCTCAACCCCGACAGATTGATAGGCCAGTACGTCATCCCCACCCACCGGACGCTGAACTCGGCCATGTTCTTCGCCTCCCAGGTGGTGATGATGGCCACGCTCACTCAGGTGGGGCAGACCACGGACTCGGTCATCGCCGCCAACGACAAGAACGTGGACTCGAAGCTGGGGCAGCTCGCCGCGGGCGTGGTGAGCGCGTGCCTCTTCGATCAGGCCCACTTCCGCGAGGCTGGCGGCCGCCCGCTGGGCGTTCCGAAGACGCCCTGGGAGCCCATTGATCCGAAGAAGAACAAGCACTCGGAGAAAGAGGCGCGGGCCAAGCGTGTCATGGGCGCCATCACCAACGCGACCCGCTATGCCTGCGACTCGGGCGGCGGGGCCTGCCCCGAGGGCTTCGTCACCTCGCGCAAGCTGGGTGACCTGCTCCCGCTGCCGGACGGCCTGGGCGTCATCCGCGACCTGCTCAGCTCGGACATCGACACGCCCATCTTCAAGTTCGCCAAGTACGGGCAGACGCGCTTCCTCACCTCGAACAACCCCAACTCCTCGAAGATCAGCCAGACGGGCAAGCCGTACACCCCGCGTAACACGATCCGCGACTGGAACGACGGCATCGAGCCCATGCTCGGCCGGCTCGCGCAGGGCGACAACCTGGGCTCGGACGACGTGTACTGGATCAAGTTCGGCCCCGAGGGCTTCGCTGGCTTCCGCAACCCGTTCGCGTGCGAGGACGACGACAACCCTCGCGAGTGCTGGGGCGATCCGCGCAAGGGCTACAAGGACACGGGGAGCAGCAAGCTGGCCTTCAAGCACGTGACGAAGACCAGCATCTGGGCCATGAACGAGACCGAGGGCTCGTACAAGAACGGCGGCGTGCACTGGCGCATCCACCACGAGACCGAGCCCGCCGGGGACAACTGGCTGCGGCTGTACCGGCCGGAAGGCCCCGAGTCGGAGGTGGGAGTCCACCGCAGCGAGGTGTGCGTGAAGGAGGTCCTCGGGTTCTGCCCGCCGCTGGTGCCCGAGATCGACGTGTACACGGCCAACGTCATGCCTGCGCAGGACGGCAACCACCCATGGAAGGGCATCGTGCCGTTCATGCACTTCGAGCCCGGCCAGTACGGCGACACGTGCGGCGGCGCGGCCAACGAGGAGGCCGCCACCCGCTACAAGCACGACTTCAACCAGCCCTCCACCTGGGTGGCGCTCAACAAGACGCCTGATCAGGTACGGAACGCGAACCACTCCGACCACGAGGGCACGGGCTCCAACGCCATCGCGGAGCTGAACGCGGGCGGCAAGGTGCAGCTGAAGTTCTCTAGCTACAACTCCGCCCTGGAGATGAAGAACAACCGGATGAAGTTCCTCAGCGCCATCGAGGGGCTCAACGTCATCTCCCGCGGGCAGACGTACTACCACCGCCCCGGCAACTGGGCCGAGCAGCCCAACTTCTTCAACCCCTACTGGCGGCCCCGGCTCGCCTCGGTCTACCAGGGGCGGCACTCGCTGCCCTTCGTGGGCGAGCTGGCCGACCGGCTGCCCGGCGTGCTGAAGGACATCCCGCCGAAGATCATCACCCACTGAGCCCGGCCGATGAGACCCTCAGCGCTCCAGTTCCGCTTCGCACGGCGCGGCTCCGCCACGGTGGAGTTCGCCATCATCGCCCCCGTGTTGGTGATGATCCTGCTGTTCAGCATGTACCTGACGGAGTTGGTGCGGGCGAAGATCAAGCTCCAGGAGTTCTCGCGCTACGCCGTCTGGGAGATGACGAGCTACACGCTGAGCGACTTTGCCAAGGCCGAGCACGACAAGGCCTTCACGGACGCCCAGCGAGAGGCCATGGAGGAGGCCACCGAGCGCTACAAGGATCTGGACTCGGTGGAGCCCAATGCGCCGCGGGGCAACTTCGTCGCGCGGTACTCGGACGTGGCGGGCACGCTGACGAACAAGGAGGTGCCGCTCATCGAGGCCGGGCTGGTGCTCGGCAACGGCGGTGAGGGCTACGCCAGCGAGATCGTCAACCAGGTGAACGGCGGCGCCAACGCGGTGCTGGGCTTCTGGAAGTTCAACACCAAGGGCTGGGTCGAGGCGGAGATGAGCATGAAGTTCAATGACGTGCTCATCCCCCGCGAGTACCTCCAGCGCGAGCAGGGCGGCTTCTTCAAGGTGGATCCGTTCGGCGGCAAGAGCATCCGCAGTCTGGGGCTCAAGTCCCGCTTCTCCATGTACGCGGACGCCTGGAACATGGAGGACGGCGCGGATGCCACCATGCGCGGACGGCGCGCGGGTGCGCACCGCAGTGGCCCCACGGACATGCCGCACGGCCTCTACAAGCAGGTGGACCGGATGGTGTTCCTCGGCGTGCGCAGCCAGCTGGAGAACGCCGTGGGTGGCATTGGCAGCTTCCGGCAGTTCCTCAGCAACTTCGCTCCGGACTTTCTGGGCGCCTTCGTCGTCTCGCACAACTACGGCCCAAGCCCCGGTGGAGACGCTGCGGGCGAGTGGGGCCGCGAGTGCATCGGCGAGGACACCGGCATCGAGTCCTATCCTTCCGAGGCCGAGGGCGGCCTGAACAACCTGGGCAAGTTCTCGCAGATCGACTGGCCGCGGCCCATGTGCTTCGACACGGCGCCGTTCCGGGACCAGCCGTACGATCGTTCGCAGTACATCAAGATCTTCAAGGCGCGCGGCGAGAACTTCATGGGCTGCAAGAACCCGCAGGCCGAGGATCCCTCCGCGCCTCGCAGCGCCGAGTCCACCAAGGGTGACAAGAACACCAATGTCGTCAACTGCGAGTAGAGCGCTGGCCCGAGCCGGACTGCTGGGCGTGCTGCTCGTGGCCCTGTCCGCGGGCGCCGAGCAGGAGCTGCCCGTCTACCCGGGCGCTGTGCACACGCGCATTGGCAACGATCTGGTGATCGCCGGCGAGTACTACCGGCTCGCGTACTTCACCACGGACGACTCGCTGGACAAGGTGGTCGACTACTTCGCCAAGCACTGGCGCGGGCTGGGTTACCCCACGGTGGTGGAGGGCGACCTGCAGGACGAGGCGGTGGTGTCCGCCCTCTACACGCGCGAGGGCCTGCAGCGTGGCGTGGTGGTGCGCCGGTACTTGGGCAAGACGGTGGGCTTCTGCGCGCTGCGCGACCTGTGGGTCCGCGCTCCCAAGAAGCCCGGCGCCGGCCCGGTGAAGCTGGAGGGCACGTTGTTCAGCCAGGACATCACCACGCGCGATGATCCCGGCGGCTCGCAGCACCGCTCTTCGTTGGTGCAGGGCAGCCTGAATGAGGTGCGTCAGCGGGTCTCAGACACCATGACACAGCAGGGCTTCTCCCTGGTGCGCGAGGCAGGCGTGAAGGTGGCCGGTGAACAGCGCTTCACCCTGGAGCATGCTCGCAAGGGCGAGCAGGTGGTGACGACGCTCAGCCACGTGGACGACGAGACCACGGCGGTGCTTCAGATGTGGGTGGGCTCGGATCGGCCGGACGCCCTGCCCAACGGCGAGGCCGTGCGCCAGAGCCGCGCCGCCTACGAGCGTGAGCAGCGCGCGAAGAAGGCCGCCAAGGAGGCCGCGCCATGAGGGGGCTGGCGCTCGCGCTCCTGCTGCTCGTGTCGGTTCCGGCCTCGGCGGCCATGCCGAGTCGGGAGCTGCTCGATCACCTCGCGAAGGGCCTCCGCACCACCCAGGTCGGCGACTGGGTGACGTACAAGCTCGATGGCGGCGGTGCCCGCGTCCACTACTGGCGGCTGGCGGTGGTGGGCGAGGAGAAGGACAAGCTCGGGCGCGACGCGCTCTGGCTCGAGATGGAGATGGGCACCCACCCGGCCATGCGCGCGCCGCTGTCGCAGATCCGCATGCTGATTGCCCGAGGGCAGGGTGGGGGAGCGGCCTTCGATCCGAACGGCGTCACCCGCCTCATCGTCGCCATGGGCTTCGACAAGCCGCAGGAGTACTCGCAGGAGGCGCTCGACTGGGCGCTGACGAAGCATCCCTCGTCCCAGCCCAAGCCGGCCGCCCGCCCGCGTCAAGCCGGGGAGCCTCCAGTGGTACGCTCGGGCAAGGAGACGCGGCTGATGACTCCGGCGGGCACCGTGACGGCGGTCCCCATCGAAGTCATGTACCGCAGCACGGTCATCAAGCGGACGTGGATGAGCCGGGAGATTCCCATCCTCCAGCTGGCCAAGGTGGAGATCCCCCGCATTGCCCACTCCCTGGAGGTCTTCGAGTTCGGGGTGAATGCCAAGTCCCGGATGTTGCTTCCCGACCCCAAGACACCGACCGTCAAGATGGAGTATGTCGATAAGGCTTTCCCCCAGCTTCCGTGGGAGGAGCAGAACCCATGAGTGACCTCAAGAAGACCCGCAGCCGCAGCCGCCGTGAGCGAGGCCAGGCCATGGTCGAGTACTCCATGATCAACTGGGTGCTCGTCGTCGCCCTGATCATCAGCTCGTCCGTGAAGATGGACTGGGGCGGCGCTCAGAAGCAGAACATCTTCGACCTGTTCTTCGAGGCGTATCAGATCTACTACGACTCCTATTACTTCGTGCTGAACCTGCCGTTCCCGTGACGGTTCGCCGTGAGGCCGCAGGCCGCTCCCCGCTGGCCCTGCGCCTGATTCACGCGGCCGTCTTCCTCGCCTTCGCGGCGGGGGTGGTGGCCGCGGCCGTCCCGGAGTGGCAGCACGCGGTGTTCGCGCTCGGGCGCCCCTTCCATGTCGGCTCGCCGCCCCGAGTGCTCCTCGTCCTGGGCTCGGTGGTGGCCGTTGCTGGTGCCGCGGCGCTGCTCGGGGCCCTGGTCCGAGGCCGCTCCGCCCCCCTGGCCGTCTCCTGGCTCATCCTCGGAGGTGCGGGCGCCGCGCTGATGGGCGCCGCCGGGAGCAGTCATCCCGAGCGCCCCTCTGAGCTCTCCGCCAACACCGCTCTGATTGTGACGGGCCAGCGTGTGCAGCTGACCATGGTGGACCGGCTCCAGGAGCGCGGCGAGGTGCCTGTGTCGCCCGGCCCCTGGCAGGAGGCGCTCGATCGCGCCACCCAGGCCCAGCGCCTGTTCTTCACGCGGACCTTCCAGCGGGTGCCACCCCAGGTCATCCCCGTGCAGACGCCCGAGGCCGTGCCGCAGACGCTCCTCCCGGGGGCGCTGCTGCTCTTCGTCTCTCCGGATGGGGCCTCGTTCGAACTGCGCCTCGTGGGGCTCTCCGAGGGCCTCCCCCAGGTGCTCCGCGACGACACCGGCGGGCCCGTGGTGCTGCGCGGCCTCTACAATCCGAACTTGCCTGCCTCCTCTGGCCCGTAGTCCGGGTGTCGTCCGCCGTGTGCCCTAGCAGGTAGGGTGTCGCCGCCGATCCCCAGGAGATCCCTCAGGATGTCCCGAGATTACAGGCTTGTCTCGGGTGGTCGCTTTGACACCCGGTGCGTCAAGCGGATAACATCACACCTCGTTTTGTACCTGCGGACACACTCGTGTTCCGTTCCCGCGACAAGTTTTCAAGCTGAACCCACCTGGCGTTCCCTTATTCCCCTTGGGAGGTCTTGAGCAATGTTGAAGGGTAAGACTCCACTCATCGTCGCACTGGTTCTCGGTCTGCTGGCCGGTGTCGTCGCGTACTCCGCGATCAAGAAGAAGGAAGCGGACGTACGCCGGGGCTGGAACCTGGTGCCGGTGGTGGTGGCGTCCCAGGACATTCCTGAAGGCACCGTCGTCAACTTCGACATGATCTCCCAGCGCTCCGTGCCGGAGCAGTTCGTCACCTCGTCCGTGGTGAAGCCGGACTCGGCCTCCTACGTGGTGAACCAGAAGGTGCTGGTGCCGCTGCAGGCCGGTGACCCGCTGCTCTGGAGCCAGTTCGAGACGACGAAGGCCGCCGAGCGCCTCTCCACCAAGGTCCAGAAGAAGGGCCGCGCCATCACCATCGAGGCCAAGGCCACCACGGCGGTGGGCGGCTGGATTCGCCCGAACGACCACGTGGACCTCATCGGCACCTTCCGCGATCCGCAGACGGACGAGAACGTCGCCGTGACGCTGCTCCAGAACGTCATCGTTCTGGCTACCGGTAAGATCACCGGTACCACCAACGTGAACCTCATCCCGGAGAACCAGCGCGACTACTCCAACATCTCGCTGCTCGTCATCCCGGAGGAGGCGGAGATCCTGGTGCTGGCGCAAGAGCTCGGCAACCTCACCCTGTCGCTCCGCAACGAGGACGACGTGGACATCATCGAGGAGCGCGGCCGCGCCACCATCAGCACGCTGCTCTCCGGTGAGCGCACCCGCGTGCTCGAGAAGAAGCGCCAGGAGATCATCCAGATCATCAAGGGCAGCGGCGCCGAGAAGAGCGCCGCGGCTGGCCAGTAGCCGTCCTCTCGCCGTCCTGAGTTCAGCCCCCCAGGGAGCGAAGTCGAATGCTGCCAGGAATCGTCCTACTCCTCGTCACCGGCTCGGTTTTCTTCTTCAGCTTGGTGATCTTCACCGTGCTCGCGAAGGCCTACGAGCAATATCAGGAGCGCTACGTCGCCAAGTCGATGAACGACTTGTCCGACATGTTCCTGTTCATCGACCCGCGGCAGATGTTGGTGCTCAACATCGCGTCGATGTGCCTTCTGGGCATCCTCAGCTACATCATCTTCAATCCCATCCTCTGCGTGGGAATGACGATCTTCGGCTTCTTCCTGCCGATGCTGCTGGTGAAGTACTACCGCAAGCGCCGCATCAAGAAGTTCAACATCCAGCTGGTGGACGCCCTGCAGGCCATGGCCAACGCGTTCAAGGCGGGCCTCACGTTCCCGCAGGCCATCGAGCACGTGTCCAAGGAGGCCCTGCCGCCGCTGTCGCAGGAGTTCGGCCTCTTCGTGAAGGAAGTGAAGCTGGGCGTTCCGCTGGAGGAGGCGCTCATCAACATGGCCAAGCGCGTGGGCAGTGACGACCTGGAGCTGGTCGTCGTGTCCACCAACATCGCGCGCCAGCTGGGCGGCAACATGGCGGAGATGTTCGAGACGATCTCCACCGTGATCCGCGAGCGCTTCCGCCTCGAGGGCAAGATCGACGCGCTTACCTCCCAGGGCAAGCTGCAGGGGTGGATCGTGGCGTCCATGCCCGCAGTGCTCGGCATGGTGCTCAACTCCATGCGCCCCGACCTGATGGAGCCGATGATGAATCACCTGTTCGGCTACATCCTCGTCACGGTGATCGCCGTCATGGAAGTGCTGGGCATTCTGATCATCCGGCGTATCGTCAACATCGATATCTGAGGAACCACCGTGCAAGAGGTCATCACTTCACTGCTGCTGGGTGGATCGGCGTTGTTCGCCGCCGCGGCCATGGCCTTCTTTGGCATCGGCATCTACAACAACGTCTTCGAGCGCTTCGTCTCGGAGGTCGCCGAGGAGTCCGCGGGCGGTATGCGCGGCATTGGCTCGGTGGCCATCCGCAAGATGGGCGCGCTCAACCGCCAGTACATCATGTGGCCTGGGTACGAGGCCAAGATGCGCAAGAGCCTCATCAAGGCCGGTGATCCGTCGGGCTACAAGCCCGAGGACATCATGGCCCTGCAGGAGGTGGGTGCGTTCTTCGGGCTCATCGGCGGCCTCATCCTGGCCAACGGCCTGGGGCTGAACCTGGCCTGGTCGTTGGTCATGGCCCTGTTCGGCATGTTCTACCCGCAGATCTGGGTGAGCGATCAGGTGAAGAAGCGCCACCTGCTCATCTCCCGCGCGCTGCCCTACAACCTGGACCTGCTCACGCTGTCGGTGGAGGCGGGTCTGGACTTCACGGGCGCGCTCGCCAAGGTGGTGGAGAAGGGCAAGGCCGGTCCGCTCAAGGAGGAGCTGGCCCTGGTGCTCAAGCAGCTGAAGATGGGCAAGACGCGTGAAGAGGCCCTCAAGGCCATGATCGTCCGCGTGGATCTGCCGCCGCTCACCACCTTCGTCACCGCGCTCATCCAGGCGGACAAGATGGGTACGAGCCTCGGTAAGGTGCTCCGGATTCAGTCCACGCAGATGCGCATCGACCGCACCCAGCGCGCCGAGAAGCTCGCCGGCGAGGCTCCGGTGAAGATGCTCTTCCCGCTGATCGCCTGCATCTTCCCCACGGTGTTCATGGTGCTGTTCGGGCCCATCGTGTTCCAGTTCATGTTCGGCAACGTCGGAGGCTAGCTCTGGGGTTCAGGCTGGCCATCTCGAAGGGGATCCAGGAAGGACGCGAGATCACCTTCGAGGATGATGAGATCCAGATCGGCCGCGCCTCGGAGAACGATGTGGTGCTGCACGATCAAGGCGTGTCCCGCCGCCATGCGCGCATCCTCTCGCGTGGCGGCAGGCACTACGTCATCGATCTGGGCAGCGCCAAGGGCACCTCCGTCAACGGCAAGCCGCTCGCTCGCGACAAGGAGCACGAGCTGCGCAGCGGCGATCGGCTCGCCGTCGGGCCGATCGAGTTCCTTTTCACTGCCCTGAATCCCACGGAGAAGGAGCGCCCAGCAGTTCCGGCTCCGCCGCTGGGCAAGCGCGGCCGCTCGAGTACCCTCATCACCCGGGCGGAGACTCAGCAGGAGATGCAGGCCATCGAGTCGGAGGACACCGGCCGGTTTCGCACGCTCCCGGAGATGTCCGTGCTGGCTCCGCTGCCCAAGGGCGCCGCCTCGAGCGCTTTCTCCGACTTCGAGATGGCCACGGTCCTCAACAAGCCGGGGCCGGAGTCCCAGGCGCCTTCGGAAGCGACCGCCATCAACGCTCCCCGGGCGCTCCATGCGCCAGCGACGATCGCCGAGATGCCGATCCCCACGGTGATCCGCATGCCCGCGCAGCTCGCGAAGGCCGCTGCCGCGCCCCTGGACGCGACGGGAGACACGGACGTCTCCACGGTCAACATGAAGGCCTCCCCGAAGGCCACGGCTCCATCCGCCGCCGAGCGCGCCCGGCTCCGCCGCCAGCAGATGACCTCCCTCCAGGGCCAGCTCCTGGTGAAGTGGCGGGAGCTGCCTCCGAGGCTCCGCGCCGTCGCGGGCGTGGTGACGGGACTGTTCATCCTGATGGTGGTGCTGGGGCTGCTCAGCTCGACCCGGTCGGTGAAGGGGCCCGCGAGGCCCTCGGGACCCGAGCCCACCGAGCTGGGGGCTTCGCCTGTCTCGGACTCCTTCGGCCTGGGCGATGGCGTCACCTGGAAGCAGCCGGACGCGAAGGGCTTCGAGTTCCAGTTCGCTTCACCTACCCGGGCGCTGGCTGTCCTACACTACCAGGCGCGGGACATCTCCCAGTCGCGCGAGGTGAGCATCAGCCTCAACGGCGTGGACCTGGGCTGGGTGCCCACTGACAGCCAGGAGTCGGAGGAGCGCGAGCTGCAGCTGCTGCTCCCGCTGGCGATGCTGCGCCGCGGGGAAACCAATCGGGTCACCTTCGACAACGTGCTCAACCCTCCCGCCGAGGACCGGTGGCGGGTGTGGAACGTGTACGTGGAGGTCATCCCCGTACCGGAGCTGCCCCAGGCGCAGCTGATGGCCAATGCGAACAAGGAAGCGGCCACGGCCCGCCGCTTCTACGAGCAGAAGGATGTAGGTTCCGAGAACCTCTACAAGTCGTGGAAGCTGTTCCGCTCCTCCTGGATCACCCTGGAGGCCATGGAGCGTAAGCCTGAGGACCTGTACGAGGACGTGCGGTACATGCTTGCTCGCACAGCAGGGGAGATGGATCAGACGTGCCGGAAGTTGATGCTCGATTTCCAACGCAGCATTCAATACCGGGACGGGGATAAGGCCCTAGCGACCGTGCAAGAGGTTATCCGGCGCTTCCCTACGACTGAACATCGCTGCCACAATCTGGCAATAGAGAAGGCGACCGAGTACGAGCTTCCGCTATAATTCGTGCTCTCTAAGAGAAGTGGTGAATTCCCATGGCGAACTCTCCTCCGGCACGACGCCGTCCCACCTCTGCTGGTTCGGGTGGACCTCCCTCGGGCTCGGGCTCGTCCCGGCCCGTGCGCAAGACCGGGACCACTGCTCCAGCGGTCCGCTCGGCACCGCTGCCCTACAACGGTCCCAAGCTGGTCGTCACCGCGGGGCCCAAGGAGGGTGAGGAGTTCCAGCTCGAGGACGACGAGTACGTCATCGGGCGCTCCACGGACAACCCGATCTGCATCCAGGACACCTCTGTCTCGCGCAAGCACATCTCGCTGCGCCGCGTGGGCAATGGCTGGACGGTGAGCGATCTGGGCTCGGGCAACGGCACGCTCGTCAATGGTGAGCAGATCACCGACGAGACGGTGCTGGCCAACGGCGACATCATCACCATGGGCGACACCGAGGTGACGTACACCGACGTGTCCAACGCCACGATGATGGTGGACATCACCGCGAGCGCCGCCTCGGCTCGTTCTCGTGCGCCCTCTCCCGGGGGTGGTGGCGCGCCGGTGCGGCCCGGCCGGCCCGAGCGCGTGCGGCCTGGGCGCGCGGCGAAGAAGGAAGTCGATCCGGCGACGCTGAAGAAGCGGAAGATGATGATGATCGGCGGCGGCGTGATGGCGGTCGTACTGATCGCGGGGCTCGTGGTGATTCAGTCTGGCAAGGAGAAGGAGCGCCAGCGGCTCATCGCCGAGCAGCAGTTGAACGCCGAGCAGCGCAAAGCGCTGGCCATCATGTTCCAGGATGCCAAGAACCACATCCGCGAGGGCCGCTACACCGAGGCCAAGTCGAAGCTGCTGGAACTGCAGGCACTGGCGGCGGACTACCCGGGCCTGTCGGACTACCTGCAGCAGGTGGACAAGGAGATCCCCAACCAGGAGCACCTCAAGGCGGCCCAGGCGGCGCTGGCGGAGAAGAAGCTGGCCCTGGCCAAGTCCGAGGTGGACAAGATCACCGCCGAGACGACGATGTTCGAGCAGGTGAACGCGCTCAAGCGCGGCCTGCAGGACGCCGCCGACGCTCAGTCCAAGGTGGCCCGGACGCTGCTGGACAACAAGCAACTGGATCAGGCCAAGGCCATCTCCGACGACGTGCTCGCCATCTACCCGGAGAGCCGCGACGGCAAGCTCATCAACGAGGAGGCCGTGCGCCTCATCCGCATCCGTGACACGCCGGTGGCGCCGCCTCCGCCGCCTCCCACCGCGCCGCCCTGGGAGCAGGCCTCCGCGCGCTTCGTGGACGGCGATCTGTCGGGCGCCGTGGCGCTGGCCAATGCGTGCGTCTCCAAGCCCAAGTGCAAGGAGATGCTCAAGGACATGACGGAGTTCGGCAACCTCTACAAGAAGATGGAGGACCTGGACGCCAAGGGGCTGGCCCGGCTGCTCGCGCTGGACAAGGAAATCTCCGGTTCGCGCGGCCCCAGCAAGATGGCCAGGAACGCCGGCACTCGCGCGGCGAACATCTTCTACAAGAGCGCCTCGGCGGCCCGCGCCGCTGGCCAGTGGGCTCGCGCGGTGGAGTACGCCAAGCGCACCATCCAGGCGGACCCCGGCCACGCCGGCGCCAGCAACATCCTCACCGAGCTGCGCCAGAAGGCGAAGGATCTCTACCTCCAGGCGTACGCCCTCAAGGACGCCAACCCGGAGGACGCCGCCCCGAAGTTCCGGGAGGTGATCGCCATGACGCCGGCGGATGACGAGACCCACCAGAAGGCGCAGACCTGGCTCGACAAGATCCAGCGATGAAGAAGCGCCGCAAGGCGGGTGAGGAGATCCCCGCTGCCACTGTGCAGGGGGATCTCTTTGGCGCCGCCGAGGCGCCCAAGCCTCCGGCTGCCGTGGCTCCGCCCAAGCCGCCCCCGGCCCCGGAGAAGGCTCCCCTGGGGGTTTCTCAGGTGGAGCGGCCCGTGGCTATGGAGCGGCCCGCCCCCGTGCAGGAGGTGTCGGTGCCGCTGGCGTCACTGCCTGGCGCTCCGATCCGGCCCTCGCGCACGGTGATGTCCGTGGGCGAGCTCACGCGGCAGCTCAAAGAGACCATCGAGGCGCGCTACCCGCGCGTGCTCGTCCGAGGTGAGGTGTCCGGCTTCCGGGGCGCCAACGCCCGAGGCCACCTGTACTTTACCCTGAAGGATGCGGACGCCTGCATCGACGCGAAGGTGTGGGCCTCGCAGGCGGGGCGGCTGCGCTTTGCCCTGCGGGATGGCCTGGAGGTGGTGGCCGAGGGCAGCGTGGACGTCTACGCGCCCCAGGGTCGCTACAGCCTCATCATCAGCAAGCTGGAGCCGGTGGGGGAGGGCGCTCGCGCGCTCGCCTTCGAGCAGCTCAAGGAGCGGCTGGCCGCCGAGGGGCTGATTGGAGACCGGCGCATCCGCCCGCTGCGCCCGCTGCCGTTCCTGCCCCGGCGCATCGGCGTGGTGACGAGCCGCACCGGCGCGGCGCTCCAGGACTTCCTGCGCGTGCTGCACTCGCGCAACCCCCGGCTGAGCGTGCTGCTGGCCGACGCGCGCGTGCAGGGCGATGGCGCGGCGCTGGAGGTGGCCAACGCCCTCGAGCGCCTGAGCCACACGGACGTGGACGTCATCGTCGTGACGCGCGGCGGTGGCTCGGTGGAGGACCTCTGGACCTTCAACGAGGAGCTCGTCGCGCGGGCGATTCACGCCTCGCCCGTGCCGGTGGTGTCGGCCATTGGCCACGAGATCGACTTCACCATCGCGGACTTCGTGGCGGACTGGCGCGCGGCCACGCCCAGCGCGGCGGCGGAGCGGCTCTCGCCGGTGCTGAGCGACCTGGAGCTGACGCTGGCCACCCATGGCTCGCGGCTGCGCCAGGCGGTGATGCGGCGGCAGTCGGAGCTGCGCGAGCGGCTGGGCAGCCTGGCCGGGCGGCTGGTGGATCCCCGGCGGCGCATGGGGCAGGAGCGGCTGTTCCTCTCCGAACAGCTCGAGCTGATGATGCGGTCCCTCCGGCCCGCCCAGCGCGAGCGCCGCGAGAAGCTGCGAGGGCTGCAGGAGCGGCTCCAGCGGGCACGGCCCCAGGCCCGGCTCGGGGAGCAGCGCGCGAACCTGCTGAAGCTGGCGGCGCGGCTCCAGGAAGCGGCCCGCGCGAGCATCACCACCCGGCGGGCGGAGCTGGCCAGAGGGGAGCTCGGGTTGCAGCGGGCCTCTCCGGCGGCCCGGGTGGCGGCCGAGCGGGCCCAGCTGGCCGAGAAGAAGTCCCGGCTGGAGGCCCTGCAGCGGCAGGCCCTCTCGGAGGCCCAGCAGCGGTTCCAGCGCCTGGCTGTCCGCCTGGATGCGATGAGTCCGCTGAAGGTCATGGGCCGTGGGTACGCTGTAACCTTCCGCAAGCGCGATGGGGCGGTGGTGCGCACCGTGGGAGATGTGCAGCCGGGCGAGTTGCTCGGCATCAGGCTCGCCAGTGCCGGGGCAAAGACGTTAGAGGGCTGTGAGGAGATCGAGGCCACGGTGACCGCCATCAAGGGTCCGGTCGACTGCTGACGCACTGGCAGTCCGCGCTGGCTCCCGGAAAGGGCGTCCTTTAGAGTCGCCCGCCCCCTCTTCACGGGGTGGAGGTGTTGGACGTGTCGAAGGCAGCCAAGGCAGGGGAGCCAGCGCCCGAGCAGTACGGGGACGTGGTAGCGCGCCTGGAGGAGATGGTGGCGAAGCTGGAGGGCGGCTCGCTGTCGCTCGAGGAGTCGCTCAAGGCGTTCGAGGAGGGCATCCGTCTGGTCCGCAAGGGCGAGAAGCTCCTCAACGAGGCCGAGCAGCGCATCGAGCAGCTCCTGGTGGACGAGGAGGGCCGGGACACCGTGGCCCCGTTGTCGGTGGGGAACCGGCCCGCGCCCGCGGCTGCCCCCAAGGCCACGGCGAACAAGCCTCCTCCAGAAGACGATGTTCCATTCTGACGGTCGCGGCGTGGGGGTCAGCCATGGAAAAGCCCAGAATCATCATCGTCGATGACGATCGCGATACGCGGGAGCTGCTCGCCCTGGCCCTGGAGACCGAGGGCTTCGAGGTGTCGAGCGCGGCCAATGGCCTGCGGCTGATCTCCTCGCTGGAGCTGCACCGCCCGCACCTCATCCTCCTGGACGTGAACATGTCCTGGATCGACGGCTTCGAGCTGTGCAAGGCCGTGAAGAAGAACCCCCACTTCCGGGACATCCCCGTCGTGTTCGTCAGCGGGCGCGGAGAGCCGGAGGACCGGCGCAAGGGGCTGGAGGCGGGGGCAGCGGACTACTTCGTCAAGCCGCTGGATCTCAACCAGCTGCTGGCGCGTATACGTGAGCTGGTCCCGGTTCCGGCCCCGGTGCCGGAGGAGCACTGAAGCCCGTGAGTACCTTCGACCTGAAAGACTTCCTCAGTGTGCAGCAGACGCGGGTGGAGAGCTTGTTGCTCTCGCGCGCCAACCGGCTGGAGTCCACGGGCACGCCGCCGCGCCTGGCCGAGGCCATGCGCTACTCGCTGCTGGCCGGCGGCAAGCGCCTGCGCCCCATCCTCTGCCTGGTGTTCTCGGACTCCGTGCGCAAGCAGAGCGGCTCGCTGTCTCCCGCCGATGACGCCGCGTGCGCGCTCGAGTACATCCACACCTATTCGCTGATCCATGACGACCTGCCCGCCATGGACAATGACGACTACCGCCGAGGGCGGCCCACCTCGCACAAGGTGTTCGGCGAGGCCATGGCCATCCTCGCGGGCGATGCGCTGCTCACGGAGGCTTTCAACGTGCTGGCCTCGGGACCGGAGCCGGTGCGGGGCGCGCTCTGCCGCGAGCTGGCCGTGGCCGCTGGCTCCGCAGGCATGGTGGGCGGGCAGGTGCTGGACATCGCCGAGGATCGGCCCGCGCAGATCGACTACCTGTCGCGCATGCACAGCCTGAAGACGGGCGCGCTGATTCGTGCCGCGTGCCGCATGGGCGTGCTGGCCGCGGGCGGGAATGCGGACGCGCTCCAGCGGGCGGACACCTACGGCGACTCCATCGGGCTGGCGTTCCAGATCGCCGACGACATCCTGGATGTGATCAGCACCCCCGAGAAGATGGGCAAGCCCGTGCATGCGGACGCCGCGGCGGGCCGGCACACGTACCCGGCCGTGATCGGCCTGGAGGCCTCGTGGATGCTGGCCGAGCGCAAGGTGGCCGACGCCGTGGCCGCCGTGGAGCCGCTGGAGGGTGCGGGAGGCCCGTTGTCGGTGATCGCGCGTTACGTGCTGGAGCGGAACTCGTGACACCACTCCTCCCGGGCATCCAAGGGCCCGTGGACGTGAGGGCCCTGCCCGAGGCGGAGCTGCCGCGCCTGTGCGAGGAGCTGCGCGACGACATCATCAACATCTGCGGGCGGGTGGGCGGCCACCTGGGCGCCTCGCTCGGAGCGGTGGAGCTGGTGGTGGCGCTGCACCGGGTGTTCCACTCGCCCCAGGACGCGATCCTCTTCGACGTGGGCCACCAGGCGTACGCGCACAAGCTGCTTACCGGGCGGCGCGATCGCATGAACTCGCTGCGGCAGGCGGGGGGCATTGCTCCGTTCCTGGATCCCCGCGAGAGCCCGCATGATCCGCTCGCGGCAGGGCATGCGTGCACGGCGGTGTCGGCAGGGCTGGGGATGCTCGAGGGCTGGCGCCTGCAGGGGCGCAAGAGCCACGTGGTGGCGGTGGTGGGGGATGGGGCGCTCACGGGCGGGCTGACCTTCGAGGGCCTCAACAACGCGGGCGGCTCGCCGCTGCCGCTGGTGGTGGTGCTCAACGACAACCAGATGTCCATCTCCGCCAACGTGGGCGCCATTCCCGCGCTGCTGCGGACCCGCGAGGCTCGAGGCTTCTTCGAGGGTTTGGGCTTCACGTACCTGGGCCCGGTGGATGGGCATGCGCTGGAGCCACTGATTGCGGCGTTGCGGGAGGCCCGCGCCTCGTCTCGGCCGGTGGTGGTGCACGCGCTGACGCAGAAGGGCCGGGGCTTTCCGCCCGCTGAGGCGGACACGCAGACGCGCGGCCACGCCATGGGCCCATACGAGTGGCGTGATGGAAAGCTGGTGCGCTCGCGCGGAGGCCAGCGCACTTTCAGCGAGGCTTTCGCCGCAGCGCTCGAGGATGCGATGGCGCGGGATGAGCGCGTGGTGGCCGTCACTCCGGCCATGCTGGAGGGCTCCGCGCTGGTGGACCTGAAGCTCCGCTACCCGGACCGTGTCTACGACGTGGGCATCGCCGAGCAGCACGCTGTCACCTTCTGCGCGGGACTGGCGGCCGTAGGCCTGCGGCCCGTCTGTGCCATCTACTCCACGTTCCTCCAGCGCGCGTACGATCAGGTCATCCACGACGTGTGCCTGCCTGGGCTGTCCGTCGTCTTCGCGGTGGATCGGGCGGGGCTGGTGGGCGCGGACGGGGCCACGCACCAGGGCACGTATGACGTCTCTTCGCTCCGTGCGTTGCCGGGGCTGTCGATCATGGCGCCGGTGGTGGGTGAGGACATGGCTCCCATGCTGGCCACGGCGCTGGAGGCCCAGGGGGCCACAGTTATCCGCTTCCCGCGAGGCACCCTGCCTGCCGTGCCGTCCGAGCTGAGCCCCGGGGAGGCTCCGATTCAGGGTGCGCGCTGGCTGCTGAGAGCGGAGGCGCCGCGCCTCACGCTGGTGACGCTGGGGCCGCTGGGGCTGGCTGCGCTGGCGGCGGCGCGAGCAGAGCCTGGGTGGAGCGTGCTGGATGCGCGGTCCGTGAGCCCGCTGGATGCTCCGGCGCTGCTGGAGGCTGCGGCCTGCGGAAACGTGGTGGTGGCGGAGGAAGGGACGACGCGGGGAGGGCTGGGGAGCGCGGTGCTGGAGCTGTACGCGGTGCACAGGCGCTCGCCGCGCGTGCGGCTGATGGGGATGCCGGACACCTTCGTTCCGCATGGAGATGCACGGGTGCAGCGCGCGGAGCTGGGGCTGGACGCCGAGGGCCTGCGGCGCGTGGGGCGTGAGCTGCTGGAGGCGGGGCGGTGAAGTCGCGCAAGGAGCGTGTTGACATCCTGGTGGTGGAGCGAGGGCTGGCCGAATCCCGCGCCAAGGCGCAGGCGCTCATTCTCGCGGGCCAGGTGGTGGTGGACGATCAGCGGGTGGACAAGCCTGGTGCCCAGGTGTCCGTGGACGCGGAACTGCGGCTCAAGGGCGAGGTCCTCCCGTACGTCTCTCGCGGAGGGCTCAAGCTCAAGGCGGCCATGGATCGCTTCGGGCTGGACGTGCGCGGCCGGGTGGGCGCGGACATCGGTGCGAGCACGGGCGGCTTCACGGACTGTCTCCTGCAACATGGGGCGGTCCGCGTGCACGCCATCGACGTGGGCTACGGCCAGCTCCACGAGAAGCTGAGGACGGACCCGCGGGT
Source organism: Hyalangium minutum (assembly GCF_000737315.1). GTDB lineage: Bacteria > Myxococcota > Myxococcia > Myxococcales > Myxococcaceae > Hyalangium > Hyalangium minutum. The sequence continues at coordinate 85,172 of NZ_JMCB01000010.1, read as the reverse complement.
GCGCTCACGCGAGCGGGTGAACGCGCGCTACCTGACGGACGAGGATCTGCCGGAGAAGGTGGGCGTCGCCGTCATCGACGTGAGCTTCATCTCGCTCACCCAGGTGCTGCCCGCGGTGCTGCCGTTCCTGGAGCCCGGCGGGCTGCTGGTGGCCCTGGTGAAGCCTCAGTTCGAGGTGGGGCGGGAGCGGATCGGCAAGGGCGGCGTGGTGCGAGACGCCGCCGCTCGCCAGGAGGCCATCGACACGGTGTTGGCCTTCGCCCGCGAGCAGGGGCTCACGGTGCGTGGGGTGATGGACTCACCGGTGCCTGGGCCTGCCGGCAACGTGGAAGCGCTCCTCGTCGCCGACAAGCCTACGGCGTGACGGGCCGCACCTGGCGGTACTCGCCCAGGGAAAGTGGCCGCACGAGGCTGCCGCCCGCCCGCATCCAGAGCGTGCCCGCGTCATCCATCGCCACCGAGAGGCTGCCCGCGTTGATCTGGTAGCGGTAGAGCTCGCCCTTGGTGGGATCATCCGTGGCGATGATCTCCAGGGGCTGCGGCGCGGGCAGGTTCTGCTGCGGAGGCGGCCCGCTCAGGATGTAGAAGCTCTGCGGGTACGGCGGAGCGCCCGGCTGCACCTGGAGCACCACCAGCCCGCCCTCGGGGCTCAGCGCTCCGTCCAAGCCGCCCTTGTTCGTCACCGCGCCGGTGCCCGCGTCCAGGAACCACACCTGCTGGGACGCGACGGCCGCCACCCGGCTGCCCGCGGCGTAGGGCACCAGGGCCGCCAGAGGGGCGCTCAGCACGGGGGAGGTGGTCCACCGCTGAGAGTTGGGGGAGCAGTTGTTCGCATTCGTGAGGCACGCCAACACGGTGGTAATGCCCCCTATGCCCGTGGAGGCAACGAAGAGCAGGTCTCCATTCGGGCTGAAGACGGTCGGCGGAGCGGTGGAGGGAATGGGATTGTCGCTCGCCACTTGCAGGACCGTGGCGACACCCAGCGGCGCCCCGTTGGCATAGTCCAGCCTCGTGACGAGGATGTTGGCCCGCCCCGAGGGAGCATTGTTGGCCGTGATGGAAGCGACCATCACTTCATTGGAACTGGCCGCGGGAGCGTTGATGAGCAGGCCCTCGGGGGAACGGGACCACTTGACGGCGCCGTTCACGTGGCTGACGCGCGACACGCCCACGATGGCGCCACTCGAGCCCGCGTCATAGACGATGGCATCCCCGTCCGCCCCGACCACCAGCAGATCGATCGGAGCAAGCACCTGCCCAGTGATGTTCAGGTTCGCGTCGATCGCCATGGCGCCCGCGTCCGGCGTCCACACCCAGCGCTTGCCCGTGGCCGGGTGCTTCGGGGTGATGACCGTCGACTGGGTGCAGATGAACGGCATGTTGACCGACAGGGGCTCCTGCGTGGAGGTGTTGTTCTTCTCCACCTTGTAGAGCTTGGGGAAGCCGCCCACCGCGTTGCCGCACCCGATGAAGTAGATGAGTGGCAGGGTGCCCTCGGTGACGAAGTTGTCCGTCACCACTTGGCCGCCGGTGGGCGGGGGATCAATCACCTCGGCCGCCGGGAAGAAGGTGGCCGGCTGCGGCTGCGAGTCGTTCGAGCGCCCGTCTGCGCACGTCACGCGCGCCTTGAGCGACATTTGCACGGCGATGCCTCGGGTGTACTTCACCTCGTTGGCCGCCAGATCCACCGGCACGGTGCCCGGCCCGCTGTAGGGCACGGTCTTGAGCAGATCGTCCCGGTCGAGGATCTGCAAGGTCTGGATCGCGTCACAGCCCGTGGCGCCCACGTTGACCGTGATCTTCGGCCCGGCCACGTTCGGCTTGGGGACCGACAGGGTGGCCTGGGGCGGATCCTTCTGCGGAGGCTTGGTGGTGCCCCCTCCACAGGAGAGAGCCAGGAGCGACAGCGGGAGCAGCGCGGCACGCGACAGCGTCAGGCGGAGGAGTTCCTTCATGGCCCCCGACTCTACCGCGTGCTGGCCCCTCGGATCACCGCTCCAGGATGACGAACTCCACGCGCCGGTTCAGTTCCCTGCCACGGGGCGTGAGGTTGGGAGCGATGGGCCGCGTGTCTCCAAAGCCCTCGACCTCGATGCGCGCCGGATCGATGCCCGCCTTGATGAGGTGCGTCGCCACCGCCTGCGCCCGATCCTTCGAGAGCTGCAGGTTGAAGTCCGCCGGGCCCTGGTTGTCCGTGTGGCCCTCGATGCGCACGCGCTTGATGTCGTTGCGAACGATGGCGTCCACCACCTGCGCCAGCAGCGGGTAGCTGTCCGCCAGGATGACGGCCTTGCCCGTGCCGAAGTGCACCTGCTGGAGGATCTCGATCTTGTTCTCCTTCACCTCCACCAGCTTCTTCTTGGGCTCGGGCTCCAGCTCGAAGGCCAGGTCCAGGGTACCTCCTTCGGAGACTTGCACGTCCCGCGTCTGCGCCAGGTAGCCCGGAGACGTCACATTCACCGTGTAGCGGCCCGCTGGGACTTCGAGCTTCGAGGGACCGGTGGCGGACTCGGAGGTGGCGAACTCCTGGTTCTTCGGACCCTGCAGGCGCAGCGTCGCTGCCACCGGCTTCTTCTTCGAGGTGGTGGAGACATTGAAGAGGGCCGGACGCGCCATGGCCTCCATCGTCAGCTCCACTGTCGAGGTCTCCCCGGCGGTGAGCTTCATGTCGTGCTCGACGAGCCGGTAGCCGTCCTTCTGCGCGGCGATCCGCACAGGGCCCGCGGGCAGTGGGTGAGTGAGGAAGCGACCCGTCTCGGCCTCCGTGGCCACTGGGGGCAGCCCCGCGCCGGGCACCGTCACCAGCACGCCAGGGATGGGCTTGCGCGTGGCCGAGTCCAGGATCACGCCCGACACCTGTGCCGTCTGGGGAGCGGCCGAAGCGGCGCCCTCCACTTTGCGCTCGCGGATCGTCTCGATGATGCGCGTCGTGCTGCTCCCGAGCAGGTCCACGCTGTAGGCGGCGCCAAAGAAGAGGTTGAGAGGTGGGGTGGCCGGGACGCCCAGGCCCACCACGCGCGTGAGGCCAATCTCGGCGCCCACAGTGAAGGTGACGTCCCGAAGGGCGGTGATCTTCGCGCCCACGTTGAACGTCTTGTACGCGGCGCTGGCGGCGGACACGGTCTCCCCGTTCGGAGCCACGAGGCCCTCGCCCCCGACGCCCAGCGGGTAGGCCAGGTTGAACTCCAGGAACGGCGTCACCGCGGGCAGCGGCGCCTCGACCCCGAGTCCGAGCCCCAGACGGTTGAAGCGGTTGACGTTGAGCGCGAACTCCTCGGCGGCATTCAGGCGGGTGGTGGTCACCAGGTCGCCCGTCCCATCGAGGATGAGGCCCAGGTTGCCGTGCACCCGGAGGGGCAGCTTCGCGTTGATTTGCCGCAGGTCATAGGTGGCGAGCACCCGCGGCGCGAAGCCAAGCGCGTACCGGCTCACGTCCTGGTTGCCCACGCCCGAGAAGGACATGGCCCGGAGATCCACACCGGCCCAGAAGCCCTTGGCCCACTGGCGCGAGCCCCGGACGCCCAGCGTGATGTCCCCGAGTGCCTGAATCAGGTTGGGGGACGAGCGCGAGTTGGTGTTGGCCGAGACGCCATAAGCGGCGAAGACCTCGAGGAACTCCAGCGGTACATAGGAGAGCGCGAAGGTGCCCGCCGTGCGCGTATCCTCCGCGCTCTGCACGGGGAAGTTGGCGTTCTTGAAGTACTCGCCCGTGACGGAGAAGCGCAGCACGCCCTTGGCTCCGAGGTCCGCGCCCGCTACGCGCAGCAGGCCTACGCCGCCCACCGCACTGGAGGTGTGGCGCAGGTTCTTCGGATCCGTCCACGCGTTGTGCAGGGTGGAAGGAGTGCGCGGCTCGCTGCCCGGCTGAAAGCGCTCCTGTGTGGAGACGACGACAGGCTCCGGCTCGGCGGGTGCGGCGGGAGCGCTCTTGGACGCGGAGCTGGCCGGCGTGGGCTGCTGCTGGGTCGGAGCAGGAGAGGCGGCCGAGGTGGAAGAGGGCTGGGCCGGGGCAGGCGCGGGGGCCGTGGCAGGAGAAGCAGCGGACGGCTGCGTGGCTGGCTGCTTGTCACTGACAGCCGGAGCGGATTTTACTGGTGGCGCTGCAGGAGTGTTGGGTGTGGAAGTCGGTGGAAAGGTATTCCACTCTTCGGTGGCCTGAGCGTGGGCAGTGCTCGCGGCAAGGGTCGCCGTCAGGAGAGAGGCACGCAGGAGGGCGAGCGGCGGGAAGATTCGCGAGGGACGCACAGCGGCCGAGTATACGCTGCGCGCCTACCCTCTCAATTTTCCACGGCCAGGCGCAGCAAGAGGTCCGCTAGTCCATTGAATGGGTTCAACGGCATGATTCGGATCACCAACACGACGGCTCACGTCTGCCAGGGCATGAGTCCATTCACCTCCGGGGCTGCATCCCCGGTCTGTCGAGGATCACCTTGAGAGTCCCCGTATCGCCGGAGCAGCGCGGCCGTGTCCTGGTGATCGGAGCACGGACCGCCAGCGAGTCGCTGGCCTCGCGCCTCACGGACAATGGCTTCGAGTGTGCCGTCGCGGAGGACGTCGAGGGCGTCCCCCAGGCCACCAGCAGCTTACAGCCCGAGGTCATCCTGTTGGCCACCGCCGCCAAGCGCGTGGCGGAGACGCTCGAAGGCCTGCGCGGTATCGCCCACCTGCGCAACGTGCCGGTGGTGGCGGATGCCACGCGCGTGCGCTCGGCCGAAGCCCTGAAGAAGCTCGCCGTGGACGGCGTCATCCGCGGAGCCGAGGAGATGGTGCCTCGCCTGGAGGCCGCCCTTCGCGCGGGCCGCCTGCGTGAGACCGAGGAGCGCACCCGCCTGCGCATGGGCATGCTCCTGGAGATCACCGAGGCGGCCACCAGCTCGCTGGAGCTCGAGGCCATCCTCCGGATCGCCGTGGACAAGGTGGGCCGCGTCACCGGCTCGGACCGGTGCTCGGTGGTGCTGGTGGAGGGCGCGCACGCTCGCACTGGCACCGTGGTGGCCACGCAGGAGGATCCCTCGCTGGTCCATCTGGAGATCGAGATCGCCCGCTACCCCGAGCTGCGCCGCGCCCTGGAGACGCGCCAGCCGGTCCTCATCGAGCGCGCGGAGAATGATCCGCTGATGGCCGAGGTGCGGCCCAACATTGTCGCGGTGGGCGTGCACTCGGTGCTGGTGCAGCCGCTGGTGTGCCAGGACGAGCTGCTGGGCGCGCTCTTCCTGCGGCACTCGCGCGCGGGCACCACGTTCGGGCGCGATGAGCAGGCTTTCGCTCAGGCGGTGGCTGGCGTGCTGGCCAACTCCATCCGCAACGCGCGCCTGCACACGGCGGTGAAGCGCAAGCGCGAGGACCTGGAGCTCGCGTACGTGGAGCGCTACCGCGAGCTGTCGGACGCCAACCGACGTCTCAAGGAGCTCAACCGGCTCAAGGACGAGATCATCGCGGTGTGCAGTCATGACTTGCGCGCGCCGCTGCAGGTGCTGCTGGGCCATGGGCGGCTGCTGCTGGATGGCGCGCTGGCGGCGGACCAGAAGCAGTCCGTCGAGGCGATGATCCGCCAGGGCAAGAAGATCCTCGGCCTGGTCGAGTCGCTGCTGGAGAAGGGCAAGGGCGAGGCGGCCCGGTTGTCCATCGAGCCGCGCAAGCTGGACGTCTCCGTGCTGTGCAAGGAGAGCGTCACCGAGCTGAACATCCTCGCCGCGCAGCGCGGCATCACCCTGCGCTCGGAGACCTCCGAGAGCCTGATGCTCATCGGCGACGAGGTGAAGCTGCATGAGGTTCTGCAGAACCTCATCACCAACGCCATCCACCACGCGCGTGACAACGGCAATGTGGTGGTGCGTGCCGTGCGGTTGACGCGGCCGGATGGCGACGCGGTGAAGATCACCGTGCAGGACGACGGGCCGGGCATCCCTCCGGACGAGCTGCACCTCGTGTTTGACCGCTACCGCCACGGGCCGAAGGGCACCGGGCTGGGGCTGGCCATCTGCAAGGAGTTCGTGGAGCTGCACGGTGGCGAGATCTGGGCGGAGAGCCCGCCCGAAAGCGGCGGCGTCTTCGTGTTCACCCTGCCCATGGCCCAGGAGGCGCTGCGCAAGAGCCAGGCCCCTGTGGTGACCGAGCCGCAGCAGGCCCGCGTGCTGGTGGTGGAGGACGAGGCGGAGATCGCCGCGGTGCTCGCCGAGGTGCTGCGCTCGCGCTACCGCGTGGAGGTAGCCCGCGACGGCCAGGAGGGCGTGGCCAAGGCGCGCAACATGCGGCCGGACCTCGTGGTGATGGACGTGTTCCTGCCCAAGCTGGACGGCCTGGAGGCCACGGTGGCGCTCAAGTCCTCCACGGACACGGCGCACATCCCCGTCATCCTCCTGTCCGCGCACCAGGGCGTGGCCGAGAAGGTCCGCGCGCTCAACCTGGGCGCCGTGGACTACATGAGCAAGCCCTTCAATGCGATGGAGCTGCTCAATCGCACCGAGCGCGCTCTCAAGGCTCCGTCGGCCTCCTCTTCGGAGGGCGACCGGGCAGCCTCGGTGGCGTTGCGCGCCAGCGGCGATCCGGGCACCAACGTGTACGACAAGCGCGGCCTGCTGGTGAAGCTGGAGGTGGAGGTGTCCAAGAGCCGCCGCTACCACCGGCCCATGTGCGTGGCCGTGCTGCGGCCGGAGCGTCCGCTGCCCGACATGCCCAAGGGCTCGAACGATGTGCTGCGCAAGCAGCTGCGGACCCCGGATGCCGTGGCCCACATGGGCGCCGGCGTGTTCGCCATCATGCTCCCCGAGTGCGATGTGGCGGGTGCGCGCGCCGTCTTCCAGCGCCTGCTGCCGGACCTGCAGAACGTGACGGGCGTCGCCTACCAGCAGGCGGTCGCCGACGTGAGCCAGGACAGCGACCCGGTGGACCGCATCCTCGACAAGCTCGGGGCTCCCATCGGTATCCTGAGCTAGCAACCTGCGCCGCGGACGGACGCGCGCTAGAATGAACCCTGGCGTGCGCTCCCTCCGTGCCATCCGAGCTGTCCCGCTGCTCCTCCTCGTGGCCTTGCCAGTGGCCGCCGCGCCACCGAAGCGCCCAAAGGTGGACCGCGAGGCCATGCGCGAGGCCATCGACTCCAGCGGAGAGAGCGAAGACTTCGCCTCTCCCGCCAGCTACGCGCATTTCCTCGTCTCCCGGCGCTACCACCATGCCGGGAACCACCGTGCCGCCGTGGACGAGCTGCGGCTGGCGATCGCCACGGATGAGGGCAACCCGTACCTGCTCACCCAGCTCGGCGAGGAGTACGCCCGGCTGGGAGACCTCGCCAAGGCCGAGGCCGAGCTGCGCAAGGCCGTGGAGGCCTCGCCTCCGTACTACCCGGCGCACGTGATGATGGGGCGCGTGCTGCTGGAGGCCGGCAAGTACCCCCGCGCCAAGATGCATCTGCGCCGCGCGATCACCCTGAAGCCGCGCGAGCCCGAGGCGTACCTCGTCCTCGCCCAGCTCCACCTGGAGCAGCGGCAGTCGGACGACGCCGTGAAGGTCGTCGAGGAACTGGCCACGGCGCTTCCAGGCGAGGCCTCCGGCTACCGCCGCCTGGGGCTGGCCCTGGCCGAGCGTGGGGACAAGGCCCGGGCGCAGAAGCTGCTCGAACGCGCCGTGGAGCGGGACCCTGGAGACGTGGACGTGCGCGTGGCGCTGGCCCGGCTGTACGAGGCCGCGGGGCGTGCCGCCGATGCCGAGGAGTCCCTGGCGCAAGCGCTGGAGCACGATCCCGACAACCGTGAGGTGCTGCTGTCAGCGGGGCGCATTGCCCTCAAGCTGGGCTCCGCCACGCGGGCCCGCGCGTACTTCGACCGGCTCCTGTCGCTGACGGATGATCCCGAGCTGACGGTCCGGGTGGCCTTCGCGTTCCTGGCCTCGCGGGAGACGTCCGCCGCGGCCGAGGTGCTGGACATGGCTCGGAGGGCAGGGCGCTCCAATGAGCCCCGCATCTCCTATTACGCCGGGCTGGTGCACGAGCGCCGCCGCAACTTCGCCGCCGCCGCCACCGCCTATGCCGAGGTGCCCGAGTCCTCCGAGCTGTTCGAGGAGGTGCGCGTGCGCCTCGCCGCGTGCCTGTCCCGGTCCGGCCAGCACGCCAAGGCGCTCGCGCTCTACGAGGCCGCCTTGGCCGACAAGGCCGACGATGCGAGCCTTCGCGTGCAGTACGCCCGGGCGCTCGAGCGCAACGGGGCAAGAGAGCGGGCCGTGGCCACCCTCAAGGAAGCACTGGCGCGCACCCCCTCGTCCGATCTGTACGAGGCGCTGGCCGCCACCCTCCACCGCAGCGGCCGGGGAGTGGAGGGCCTGACGATTCTGCGCGAGGCCAGCTCTCGCCAGCCTCGGGACGAGACTCTCCTCTATACGCTGGGTGCCGCCTACGAGCAGCAGGGGGACTCGGACTCGGCGCTCGCGCAGATGCGCGCGGTGCTGGCCCTCAAGGGGGACCATGCCGCCGCCATGAACTTCGCGGGCTACCTGCTGGCTCAGCGGCGCAAGGACCTCCCCGAGGCCGAGCGCCTCGTGCTCCGCGCGCTGGAGCTGCGGCCGGATACCGGGGCCTTCCTGGACTCGCTCGGGTGGGTCTACTTCCAGCGAGGGGAGTACCAGCGTGCCGTAGAGGCCCTGGAGCGCGCCTCGCTGCTCGAACCCGACGAGCCCGTCATCCTGGAACACCTGGGAGATGCCTACCGGGAGGTCTCCCGCCCCGAGGACGCGGCCTCCGCCTGGCGCCGCGCCGTCGAGGTGCTGGTGGCGGACCCGGAGGCGGCCGATCCCCCCACCCAGCGCCTGCAGCTGGAGCGGAAGCTGAAGAAACTGTCCACGGAGCCTGCGGGCCGCTAAGTTCCTGGCTCGCTATGGCGCGCCACGACGAGGGCTTCTTCACCGCGAAGGACCACCTCCGGCTGTTCTGGACGTTGGATCTGCCGGACACGCCTCCCCGCGCGCACGTCGCGGTGGCGCACGGCTATGCGGACCACATTGGCCGTTACCGCCCCGTCATCGACGCGCTGGTGGCTGACGGCTTCGCCGTCCACGGCTTCGACTACCGGGGCCACGGCCGCGCGGATGGGCGGCGGGGCTTCTGCGACAAGTGGCCGGACTACCTGGACGACATGGCCCTCTTCTGGGAGCGGGTGCGCAAGGCCGCGGGCGGCCAGAAGGCGTTCCTGCTCGGGCACAGCCACGGCGGGCTCATGGCGGCGCGGCTGGCGGAGAAGGGCGGCCTGGAGGGCGCGGCGGGCCTGGTGCTGTCAGCCCCCTACCTCAAACTGGCCATCGTTCCTCCCACCGCGAAGCTCATGGCGGCGAAGCTGGCCGGCAAGGTGATTCCGTGGCTGCCCATCCCCAACGAGCTCAAGCCCGAGCACCTCTCGCGGGATCCGGCCATCGTGAAGGCCACCTCCGAGGATCCGCTCTACATCCGCACCGTCACCCCGCGCTGGTTCATCGAGTCCACCCAGGCTCAGACGGAGGCGCTGGCCGAGGCCGTTCGGGTGACAGCACCCATTTTCATCTTCTGCGGATCCCACGACGGGGTGGCCGCTCCGGCGGCGGCCAGGTCCTTCTTCGAGACCGTGGGCTCCTCGGACAAGAAGTTCAAGGAGTATCCCGGCATGTTGCACGAGCCTCTCAACGAGGTGGGGCGCGAGGAAGTCTTCCGGGATATCTCCGGCTGGATCTCGGCGCATCTCTGACATAATCAGCACCGCGGTCTTCTCCGCGATTGGCGGTTTCCGAGGGTCACCGCATGGCACAGAGCGAAACGGGCATCATCGGCAAGGGCATCGTCATCAGGGGCAGCCTCACCGGCGGCGGCGATCTCGTCATCGAGGGGCGGGTGGAGGGGCAGATCGCCTTGAAGAACCACCTCACCATCGAGAGCACTGGCAAGGTCCAGGCGGACATCCGCGCCGAGGAGCTGACCATCAATGGCGAGGCCAGCGGCAACATCGACGCGTCAGCGCGTGTCTCCATCAACGCCTCGGCCAAGGTGGCCGGCGACATCAAAGCTCCGCGCGTCGTCATCGAGGACGGTGCCGTGTTCAACGGCTCCATCGAGATGGAAGTGAAGCTGCCGGACGACATCTAACGAGCCCCTGGCGAACAGGGACTTCGCAGCACAACCCTTCGGAGGGGTGCAACACTCATGGCGAACACGGTCATTGGTTCGAGCATCGTCATCGACGGGGAGATCTCCGGTGACGAGGATCTGGTCATCCAGGGAACGGTGAAGGGGAAGATCTCCCTCAAGGAGAGCCTCTTCGTAGAGGGCAGCGGCGTCGTCGAGGCGGACATCGAGACGCAGAACGTGGAGATCGCCGGCCGGGTGACGGGCAACATCGTCGCCAGCGACAAGGTCGAGCTCAAGCAGGACTGCCGCGTGGTGGGCGACATCAAGGCTCCGCGCATCCTCATTGCCGACGGCGCGTCCTTCAAGGGCAACGTCGACATGGATCAGAAGGAGCGCTGACCGGTGGCCATCGCTAAGGACGTTACCGGCTCGGCCGGGAACAACACGGTGGTGGGGCCCTCCATCCTCATCAGCGGCAAGCTGACGGGCGATGAGGACCTCACGGTCCGGGGCCGCGTCGAGGGTGAACTGACGCTCAGCAAGACCCTCATCGTGGAGACCACGGGCGTGGTGAAGGCGAACGTGGCGGTGAAGAACGCCATCGTCAGCGGCGTGGTGGTGGGCAACATCAACGCCACCGAGAGCGTGGAGCTGACCCGCGAGGGCCGCATGGTGGGCGACATTCGCGCCCCCCGCGTCATCATCGTGGATGGCGCCAGCTTCCGCGGTCGCGTGGACATGGGCGAGGTGGAGCCTGGACGGGTTCCGACCACCGCGCGCCCGACGATCACCCGGCCCACGGTTCGCCCGGCTCCCTCGGTGCCCGCGCGCCCCACGGCTCCCGTCGCGACTCGGGGCCGTCCGGTGCCGCCGCCGCCTCCTGCCGCCCGGCCGGCTGCCAAGCCCGTGCCGCCGCCCCCGCCTCCGCCCGCCGGTGCCGCCGCCGGGGGGCCTGCTGGGACGCCGGCCAAGGGAGAGCCCGCCGCCCCGGTTCCTCCGGTGGTAGGGGCTGGAGCAAAGAAGAAGGTCGTGGTGAAGAAGAAGGCCCGCTAGAACGGGCTCTCGCTGGGCCGCGCTGGTGATATGCGCGGTCCAGTGCCTGACCGAGCCAGGGGTGCCGATGGACGCCGAGAATAGGGTCGACGGAGAGGACGGGATGCCGGACGCGCAGGGAGAGTCGTCCCCAGCGCCGGCTCAGGGCGAAGGCGTGCCTTCGAGCCCCGAGCCTCATACCGAGCAGTCCCCGGGGCAGCCCATCCTGCTGGGCATGGGTGAGCCCGTGCCGGAGGCGCCTCCAGCGTCCGCGAGTGCGGCCGAGGGCGAGCAAGCCCAGGACGAAGAGGGTGAGGGCGAGGAGGGTGAGGGCGAAGAGGATGAGACGGAGCCCTCCGAGACCATCCCCGAGTTCACCCCACGCCTGATGGGCGAGGTGAGCTTGACCACGCTTCCCCTGGATCAAGTGCTTGGGGACTCCACCTTCCGGATGCGTCCGGAGGGGGAAATCACCCCGCTGGCCACGGACATCGCGCGCCTGGGGCAGCTCTTCCCGGTGGACGTGCGCCCCGTGGGCGAGGACCGCTACCAAATCCTCTGCGGATTCCGCCGTGTGGCGGCGCTGCGCTTCCTGAAGCGGGACAAGGTGCAGGCGCGCGTGCACCGGGGCATCTCGGACGAGGACTCGCTGCTGCTGGCGCTGGCGGCGGCCATCCACGCCAGCCCCGTGGACCGCGAGGAACTGGAGGCCCGCCGCGAGCAGCTCGAGGCCGAGGGCCGCCTGACGGCTCCCATCCGAGACATGCTGGAGAAGGCGCTGGCGACGGACGACGCGCTGGCCCCCGAGTCCACCGAGGAAGAAGTGGATGCGGACGAGCTGGCGGCGGACGCGGCGCAGCGGCTGGGCGCGCTGAACCAGGATCTGTCGCTGCTAGCGGACGTGTTCGCGTCCCTGGATGAGTCGCGCCGGGCGGAGCTGCTGATGCAGCTGCGGTACTCGGCGGAGCTGGTGGCCTACCTGGAGGGACTCTAGATGAACAGCGCGCTCGCTCGGGACCGGCAGCGGCTCTTGGAGCTGCTCACCGAGCGCTCCTTCGAGCGGCGCAAGGTGGTGCTCTCCTCCGGCAAGGAGTCGGACTTCTACATCGACTGCAAGCGCACGGCGCTGCTGGCCGAGGGACACTTCCTCATTGGCCGCCTGCTGCTGGACGTCATCACCCGCGAGGCTCCGCTCGCCGTGGGCGTGGGCGGGCTGACGCTGGGCGCTGATCCCATCGCCTCGGCGGTGAGCCTCACGAGCTACCTGGCGGGCACGCCGCTGGAGGCCTTCATCGTCCGCAAGGAGCCCAAGGGCCACGGCACGGGCCAGTGGATCGAGGGCCTGGCCGCGCTGGGGCAGCACGCGCCAGTGGCGATTGTGGAGGACGTGGTGACCACGGGCGCCTCCACGCTCAAGGCCATCGAGCGGGCGCACTCCGAGGGCCTGAAGGTGCTCGGGGCGTTCGCGCTGGTGGACCGGCTCGAGGGTGGACGCGAGGCTGTCGAGGCCTCGGGCCACCGGCTCTTTACGCTCTTCAACCGCAAGGACTTCATCCCGTGAAGAAGGGCCTCCGCGTCGCGGCACTGCTGGGGCTGCTCTCCGGCTGCACCACCACTCCTCCCACCATTGGCGATTCGGCACCGCAGCTGAACGACCGCCGGGCCGAGCAGGCGTACCAGGAACTCCTCGCGAAGTACTCGGATCGGGCGGAGATCTACGACGGCTTCGACACGCGCCTGTTCGCCGGGGCCACGTTCCAGTCGCTGGAGTTCCGCGAGGCGCGGGTGCGGCGGCAGAGCCAGTTCCAGATCCTCCCGAAGCCTCGGGTGGAGGAGATGCTGGCCAAGGAGCACACCGAGGAGGCGCAGTTCAACGAGTTCCACCTCGGGGTGCACCTCAACGATCACCGCTTCGAGGACTTCGCCGACCGCAAGCGCTCCATCTGGCGCGTCGTCATGGTGACGCCGCAGGGAGAGGTGGAGCCGCTGAGCGTGGAGCGCATTGGCCGGTCCAACCTGGACATGCGGGCCATGTACCCCTACCTGGGGGTGTTCTGGGTGGCCTACCGCGTGCGCTTCCCGAAGGTGAAGCAGGACGGCACGCCCATCATCCCCGAGAATGTCTCGTACGTGACGCTGCGGCTGGCCTCCACGCTGGGCCATGTCGAGCTGCGCGTCCACGCGCGCTGAGACATGCGGTGCTCTCGCAGACTGGCCGCCGTGCTCCTGGGGCTCTGGGGGTTGGCGGCAGGATGCGGCCGGTGCTCACCGCCTCCGGCTTCTGTCCAAGGGACCCGTCCGGGCGCTAACCTGGACGGAGGTTCGGAGGAGGACGGTGGCCTCCCCGCCAGCGAGCTGGGGTGGAGTCGGCCGGTGGATACGCGGCTGTTTCAGCTGGCCGGCGAAAAGGATGACAGCAACCGCTATCCGTTTGCCGTCATGGTCAAGACCCGTGCACCCATGGAGGCAGGAGTGCAGGGGGAATGCAGCGGTGTGCTCATCAGCCCCAATCTCGTGCTGACGGCAGGGCATTGCGTATGTGTCCGGCGCAAGGGTGTTACCCCAGATTCAGAGGCACGCTTTGTCATCGATGGTTCTGCGTGTAGCGAGAAAGCGGCGGTGGTCGTCGTCAACTATGAGAAGAGTGCAGGCCAGCGCGGTGCTGTCCTGACCACCCGGACGCAGCTAGTCAGGGGCGATGTCCGGCCTCATCCGAAGCTCCAGGTCGTGGTGGACAGCCAAGGCAAGGTCGTGTCGAGCGAGGCCGATCTGGCGACGGTGGTCCTGAGCCAGCGAGTCGAGGGGACGGACGTCCCGCGTCTGGCGGAGGTTGAAGCCAAGGAGGGTGAAATCGTCGTCGTCGTCAGTTACGGCTATGACGAAGTCCTGGGCGGCCTCGAAGGACAACGGCGATTCAAGGCCTTCAAGGCCGTACGAGTTCTGTCTTCAGAGCCGGGGCAGTTCGTGTTCGAACAACCGGACCGAGGGCTCTTCAAAGGCGATAGCGGTGGGCCCGTTCTCGTTGTTCATGAGGGCAAGTCTCGCCTCGGTGGAATTTCAACGGCCGCTTTGGGGGAGGAGGCCACGTTTGTGAGCACTTACTTCCACCGAGACTGGATTGCAGCGGAGTTGGAGCGCGCCAGGCGGCTTGAGTAGCCTCCTGAAGGAGAGGGGCCCGATGCACGGTTCCTGGGAGTCTCTGGTGCTCATGGTGTTGCTCCTGGCGTGCGGCAGCCGCTTGGCCCATGAGCCGGTCTCTGTGGAGGGGGAGAGAATCCGTGTCCTGTGGGGTATGGCTACTTCGAGGAGGACCGTCAGCGAATCGGCGAGCGCCGCTTCGGGCCGAACTCCGTGACTGCGGTGGATAGGGAGAAGTTTCAGTTCGGAAGACCAGGCTCTCACCTGATGCCGGCGGACAGTGGGGGCGCCTGCATCCGTGAGACCTCCCGTGGGCCCGAGTTGGTAGGGGTGATGGTCTCAGGTGGGGCCCCAGCCAAGAGTTCCTCGACGTGCATGAACACGTACTCCCGTCTTGTGCAGGACTGGTTGAAGCAGGAACTCAAGTTGGCTGGAGACCCACTCGAGCTGTGAGGCAGGCCCCCTGTCTCACGTCTCGTCGGTCCGGCGAATCCACTTCTCCGTCACCTGCATCGTCGGTCCGGCCGCGAGCCGGTCCATGAGCTCGGTCACCGAGGCGCTCACGGCGTAGGGCCGGGCCTGTGCCTCGGGGATGAAGCCGTCCTCCACGCCCCTGAGCACCATGGACACCAGCGGCTGGAAGTAGCCGCCCACGTCCAGGAGCCCAATGGGTTTGGTGTGCAGGCCCAACTGCCCCCAGGTGATGACCTCGAACAGCTCGTCGAAGGTGCCAAAGCCGCCGGGCAGGGCGATGAAGGCGTCCGCGCGCTTGACCATGAGCGCCTTGCGCTCGTGCATGGAGTTCACCAGGTGCAGCTCGTGCAGCCCCACGTGGCCAATCTCCCGCTGCTGCAGGCTGACGGGGAGCACGCCCACCGCCCGGCCTCCACCCGCCAGGGTGGCATCCGCCACGGCACCCATGAGGCCCACACTGGCGCCTCCATAGATGAGCGTGAGCTTGCGGCGTGCCAGCTCCTCGCCGAGCGCCTTGGCCGCGGCGAGGAACTCGGGGCGGGCGCCCGGGCGGGAGCCGCAGAAGACACAGACGGTTTTCAGTTCCACGTCAGAACCCCCAGTGACGCTCCGGGTGAGCGGCGAACACCGCCACCACGCCGGTGATGAAGAGGATGAGCGGGAGCGCCTTGTTGTAGACGGGCCCTCCCAGCCGCAGGGCCACGCCACACGGCAGGCCGAAGAGGAAGCCGCCCAGGTGCCCCGCCCAGCTCACGCCGGGCAGCAGGCTGATGACCACCACCTGGATCAGCCACACGCCCAGCTCCTTGCGGCCCTGATCGGTGGCGATGGGGAGCATGGCCCCCGCCCAGCCGAGGATCATCCCCGAGGCCCCCACCATGGGCACCTCGAAGTTGAAGATGAGGGCGAAGGCGGAGGAGCCCAGGGCCGTGACGGCGCACAGGCCCAGGAAGCGCAAGCTGCCGATGGCACGCTCCAGCATGAAGCCCAGCGTGTAGACGACGGACATGTTGAAGAGCAGGTGGATGGGGCTGCCGTGCGCGAAAACGCAGCTGAGCATCCGCCAGTACTCGCCCTGCTGCACGAGCGGCCCATAGAGCGCCAGCGGCATCCCCAGGCGAGCCAGCTCGAGCCCGTCCGCCTTCTGGGAGAGCGCGGGCAGCATCTGGGCCCGGCCCGCGAAGTACAGGATGACGGCGCCCACCAGCACCGTGCCGCACACCACCGGCCAGCGCTGCCGGGGCTGCTCCTGGGGCTCCTGGGGCTCTGGCGGAGGCTGCCCGGGCCCGGGAGAGGGAGACGGATCGTCAAGAATGCGAGGGTCGCGGACCATCAGGCCTCAGAGCTCCCGGGAGACGACAGTGTCGCGCTTCCAGTGGTGATCATCCGTGTTCGGGTAGTCGAGCGTGAAGTGCAGGCCTCGGCTCTCCTTGCGGCGGCTGGCGCAGTCGACGATGAGGTGGGCCACGTCCGCGATGTTGCGCAGCTCGATGACGTCCCGGGTCACCTTGAAGCGCCAGTAGTAGTCGCGGATCTCCTCGCGCAGCAGATCCAGCCGGCGCCGGGCGCGCATCAGCCGCTTGTCCGTGCGGACGATGCCCACGTAGTTCCACATGAGGCGGCGGATCTCGTCCCAGTTGTGGGTGACGACGACGCTCTCGTCCGAGTCCACCGCGCTGCCCGGATCCCACTCCGGCGGCTCCTGCTGAGGCGCGCCGAGCGAGCGGATCTCCTCGGCCGTCGCCTGGGCGGCCCGGTGGCCGAACACCAGCCCCTCGAGCAGCGAGTTCGAGGCCAGCCGGTTGGCCCCGTGCAGGCCCGTGGAGGCCACCTCGCCAATGGCGTACAGGCCCGCCACCGAGGTGCGGCCGGACAAGTCCGTCACCACGCCGCCGCACATGTAGTGGGCCGCGGGCACCACGGGGATGGGCTGCACGGCCATGTCGATGTTGAAGGCCTTGCAGGTGGCGTAGATGTTGGGGAAGCGCTCGGTGAGGAAGGCGCGGCCCAGGTGCGTCATGTCCAGGAAGACGCAGTCATCGCCCGTGCGCTTGAGCTCCGCGTCGATGGCGCGGGCCACCACATCGCGCGGCGCCAGCGCCCCCATCGGGTGGTAGCGCTCCATGAACGCCTGCCCGTTGCGCAGCCGCAGCTTGCCGCCCTCACCGCGCAGGGCCTCGCTGATCAGGAAGCTCTTGGCCTCCGGGTGGTACAGGCACGTGGGGTGGAACTGGTAGAACTCCATGTTGGCCACCTGCGCGCCCGCCCGGTACGCCATGGCCACCCCGTCCCCCGTCGCCACGTCCGGGTTCGAGGTGTACAGGTACACCTTGCCTGCTCCGCCCGTGGCCAGCACCGTCACCTTGCCCAGGAACGTCTCGATGTGGCCGTTCTCCAGCAGCGCGTAGGTGCCCAGGCACCGGCTGGCCCGCCCCGGGCTCGGGCGCCGATCGAGGATCAGATCGATGGCCGCCGTGTTCTGGAAGAAGGTGATGTTCTTCTGCTCGTCACACGCGGCGATGAGCGCGCGCTGCACCTCGCGGCCTGTAATGTCGCCGGCGTGGATGATGCGCCGGGCGGAGTGGCCACCCTCGCGCGTCAGGTCGAACTCGCCCGAGGTGCTCCGGTTGAACTCCGCCCCGAGCGCCACCAGCTCGCGGATGCGGTCCGGCCCCTCGCGCACCGTCACCTCCACTGCGTCCTGGTGGTTGAGGCCCGCGCCTGCCACCAGGGTGTCCTCGACGTGGGACTCGAAGGTGTCCGTAGGGGCCAGCACGCTGGCGATGCCCCCCTGGGCGTATTGCGTGTTGCTCTCGTAGCGCTCACGCTTGGTGAGAATGGCGACCGAACCGTGCCGAGCTGCTTGGAGGGCGAACGAGAGGCCGGCGACGCCGCCCCCCAGAACGAGAAAATCGAAGCGCTGGGGCATGGCCCACAGCCTTAATGGCTGTAAGTGCTGGAAACAAGGCGTTTTCTTGAGGACTTTCGGCTGGCCGTCTAAGGTTTGGGGGCCGATGCGTCCCACCCTCGCCGTCCTGACAGCCCTGCTGATGTTCCCCGTGGCGGCCTCGGCCTCCGAGGGCATCTACCGGTACGTGGAGAAGGACGGGACCATCATCTATACGAACGTGCCTCCGCCCGGGGGCAAGCGGGCCAAGAAGCTCAAGGGCACCTTCACCGCGGCCCAGGCCCCCGCAGCTCCGGTGCGCGGCCGTGCCAGCATCCCCTCGGGGCTGGATCCGCACATCGTCACCGCCTCCAAGCGCTACAAGGTCCCCGCTCCGCTGGTGCGGGCCATCATGCACGCGGAGAGCAACTTCGACGCGAACGCCGTGTCTCCCAAGGGCGCCTGCGGGCTGATGCAGCTGATGCCCGCCACGGCCACGGAGATGTACGTCAAGGACATCTTCGACGAGAAAGAGAACATCGAAGGAGGGGTGAGGTACCTGCGGGTGCTCGCCAATCAGTTCGAGGGGGACATGGTGAAGATGATCGCCGCGTACAACGCGGGCCCGGATGCGGTCCGCAAGTACAAGGGGAACATCCCGCCGTACGAGGAGACGCAGGAGTACGTGCGCAAGGTCCTCCAGCTCTACTACCACTACAAAGAGCGCGAGCGGCTCGCCCAGAACGAGCCCCGCGAAGCGAGCAGCGATGGCGACGACGCGAGCGACGGGGCGGGAGACGACCCCCGTTGACGACGAGTTCCTGAACCTCCTGTACCGGGGAGGGGAACTGCTGGCTGCGGGCAAGGTGATCGAGGCCAAGGATTTCCTCGAGCGCGCCTACGCAATGCAGCCGAAGAACGAGAAGGCGCAGAACCTGCTCGGGCTGACGTACTTCAAGCTGGGGCAGTTCGACCGGGCCGCCGAGCTCTATGAGCAGCTGGTGCGCGACAACCCGGTGGACGCCACGCTGCGGGTGAACCTGGGCCTCGTGTACCTGAAGACGAACGCACTGAAGCGCGCGGTGCGCGAGTTCGAGGTGGCGGTGGACTTGTCGCCCGAGCACCAGAAGGCGCACAACTACCTGGGGCTGGCGCTGGCGCAGGCAGGCGAGTACGGCCGGGCGCGCGAGCACTTCCTGCTGGCCGGCAGCGACGCCATGGCGGAGAAGATGGCGCGGACCATCGCGGGCGAGGGCTTCAGCCGGCCCACGCCGGCGCCGGTGGCCAAGGCGCGAGGCTCCGCGGAGCTCGAGGGCTCCGAGGGCGGACGGGAGCAGGGCGGGGCGCCGGTGCGCGAGGCGCCGCCTCCACCCCAGATTCCCCCAGTCGAGGAGATCTCCGTCACGGAGGAGGAGCCTGCGCAGGCTGTGGCGCCTGTGGAGTCTCAGCCTTCGCAGGAGCCGGTGGCCGAGGCCGCGCCTGGGGTGGCATCTCCGCAGCCTCCTCCCTCAGCGCCGCTGGCCGCCGAAGAGGACTGGGGCGCGCAGTTCGGGCTGGATGAGTCGCAACCGGCCGAGGACGCAGCGGCTGCCGAGGCGCAGGCTGCGGGCTCGGCGTATGGGGTTTCCGCCTCGGCGAGCGAGATTCCCGAGGCGACCGAGGTGGAGTTCTCCGGCGCCGAGGGCCCGGTGGTGGCCACCTCCAACGCGTCCTCGCAGGCTGCGGCCGAGGATTTTCCCATCACCGAGGAGGTTCCGCCCGAGGTATCCGTGGCCCCGGCGCCAGTAGCGCCTCTTGAGGCAGAGCCGGAGATGCCGGTGCTGCCCATCGAGGAGCTCACGCTGGACGGGCTGCCGGAGCTGACGGCGGAGCCCGAGAACCCGGAGGATCTGGCCGCCATCGCGCAGCACGAGGAGCAGCCTGCGGACAGGACGCAGGTGGCCGCGGAGGCGGCTGCTCCGGTGGAGGCTCCTGCTGAGGCTTCGGTGGAAGCCCTTGCTGAAGCTTCGGTGGAGGCGCCCCTGGAGGCTCCGCCGCAGCCGCTCGTGGAGGAGGTGGCTGCGGAGACGCCGCAAGCTCAGGAGTCCGAGGTCTCGGCGCAGGCGCCTGTGCCTGCCGAGGTGCCTGCTGCGGCGGTGGTCTCGGTGCCCCCTGAGCCGGGGGCCGGGCGGGTCCCAGCAGGGCGGGGCTTCCGGCGAGAGGGGGAAGTGCCGCTCCTGGGGGAGTTCGCTCCGGCGATGGCTCTTGGAGGCGCCAACGCGGAGACTCCCTTCACGGTGGGCGCGGGAGGGCTGGCGGCGCGGGTGGAGGGAGAACTGCTCACACGGCTGGAGGGGCTGGTGGCCTTCACGGGACAGCTGCTGTTCCAGCCGGAGATGAAGCGGTTCCGGGGGCGGATGACGGACAAGCCCTTTGGGGACGGCTTCGCGCGGATGGTGCGGGCCACGGGGCGGGGGACGCTCTTCATCGAGCCGGGGGAGAAACGGACCTTCCAGGCGATCGATCTCGGCGACGAGTCGGCGTACTTCCGGGACGAGTGCGTGTTCGCCTTCGAGGAGCCGGTGATGTTCGAGAACGGCCGGGTGCCCTCGGACGTGGCGCCGGACCTGGACCTGGTGCACCTGCGGGGCAACGGGAAGGTGCTGCTGAACCTGGCGGGGCCACTGCGCTCGGTGCCGGTGACGCAGGAGGAGCCGGCCACGGTGCCGTTGACGCACTTGGTGGGGTGGCAGGGGAGCCTGACGCCGAGGGTGGTCTCGCTCCTGCAGGGGGCGGAAGGTGAGATCTTGAAGACAGCCGTGGAGCTGAGCGGCGAAGGATTTGCCCTGCTCTGCCTCCCAGTCCGCTAGAACGGGGGGCCCATGGACCGAGCGACCAGGAAGCAGCGGAAGAAGGAGGAGCGGGCGAAGCGCCGGGCCTCGCGCAAGCCGAGCGTGCTGGTCCAGGAGTTCTGGAACCTGCCCAACATGCTGACGCTGGGGCGGATCCTGCTGATTCCCGTCTTCGTGGTGTTCACGTCCGACGGGGACCCGTTCTACTCGCTGATGGCGGCGGTGGTGTTCGCGGTGGCCTCCATCACGGACGTGGTGGACGGGTACCTGGCGCGCAAGTGGAACCTCATCACGGTGGTGGGGAAGTTCATGGACCCACTGGCCGACAAGCTCATCGTGATGGCTGCGCTGGTGATGATGGTGCGGCTGGGGCGGATTGCGGCCTGGGTGGTCATCGTCCTGCTGGCGCGGGAGCTGATTGTCAGCGGCCTGAGGACCATCGCGGCGAGCGAGGGCATGGTCATCGCGGCGGGGCAGGAGGGGAAGTGGAAGACGAGCCTCCAACTGGTGGGGGTGATTTCACTGTGCGTTCACTACGTTCACCCGTTGGACTTGGGGTGGGAGGTGGTGACGGTGGACTACAACAAGGTGGGGAAGGTGTTGGTGTACCTGTCGGGGGCATTCTCGGTGTGGAGCGCGGTGGTGTACTTCCGGGCGTTCCTCTCCATGCTGGCCAGGCGAGGAGGAGGAACCGACGCACAGAATGCTTGACGGTGCCGAGGCGGGTCGGTATATCCGCCCTCGCTTCGACGGTGCGGCGACGCAGTCGGCGGGGCAGACAGATGCGGGAATAGCTCAGCGGTAGAGCATCGCCTTGCCAAGGCGAGGGTCGAGGGTTCAAATCCCTTTTCCCGCTCCAATTTTAGAAGTCCAAGCGGCCGGAATCCTTCAACAAAGGGTTCCGGCCGCTGGCGTTTCAGGCGTCATGTGTCCCGTATGGACCCTGGCGGGGCTTGGCGTGTCGAGCACGTGCACGGCATCCCGCTTCACGTCCGGGCTCAGGTGCGCGTAGCGCATGGTCATGTCGATGGTAGCGTGGCCGAGCAGCTCCTGGACGGCCTTGAGCGCCACTCCGCGCATGACGAGATGGGACGCGAAGCTGTGCCGGAGATCGTGCCACCCGAGCCGCTGCGCCTCTGCGTGCACCAGGCCAAGGAGGGCAGGCCTGATTCATAGTCAGGGGCTGCAGAGAGAGGTACGAGCACCCCGGACTGCTGGGGCTGTTGGTGATGGGCTACTTCCTCACATAGACCTCGCTCTCCACGTTCGGCGAGAAGGATCACGTGGGCTCGGGCTGGAGCAGCAGCACTTGCTGCCCGTCGGGGCCGCGCGGGGCGCCAGTGATGAAGTACTTCCGCGTAGACTTCTCGCCGGTGAGTACCAGCACGTCATGCTCCACCCTCCAGTGGCCCTGGTCCTTGTCGGTGCCGAACTTGATGGCGCCGACCTGCCCTGAGCCGCCAGTGAACGAGTACGTGTAGGTGTGGTCGTCGTTGAAGGTGAAGTCGACGGCGCGCGCCACCGCGGTCATCGAGGTCGCTCCGGTGACGGTGTTGATCCACTGCGCGGTATGGGTGTCGCCGAACGCGAACTGGCCAGTCACCTCATCATCGGAGGCGAGCGACCCGCCGGTGGGGCTGCCCTGGACAGTGGCGAGCAACTCCTCGACGAAGACGTGCGTCCTCGGGAAGGAGAAGAGGATGATCATCTGGGAACCCATCGCCGTGGTGTCGCAGCCCTGCACGACGAGGAATGGCTCGAGGCGATCATCGGCCTCGACGAGGTAGAGGCTCACTGTCACCGGTTCGGGGTTTCCAGGCCTCAGCAGCCGCGCGCGGCCGAAGTGCGCGCGGGCTCCGTTGGACACGAAGCGACGCTGCACGAGCGGTGCGTGGACCTGCTCATAGGCGTCGCTGAGCAGCTTCAGCCACAGCGCAGAGAGCTTCTCGTCGGCGCCCTCGAGCCCCGCGATGGGAGGCAGCCGTCGCACGTCGACCCAGTACAATTCGGTGTCGTCACGCTGCTCGCGACGCCAGTGGTCTTCGCCCGCCTTCTGGAACGACGCGGGTGGCGCGAAGGTGAAGCCTGCGCCTCCGATCGCGCGCGGTCCCGTTGGGGCAGTCTCTTCGCCGCCCAGAAGCCCAAGAGCCAGAGTGCCGAAGCAGCAGGTGACGCTCAGTCCGACGAGTGCCGCCGTCACTGCAAGGGTGATCTTCACGCCCTTCGTCATGGACGGACACTATCTGAGCGGGTGTCGGCCTCGCTATGTTCGGCACGTACCCTCTGGCGGCGTTCACGGGGGGCCGGCCGTCGGCTTTGGGGGGCCTGTATCGCCCTGGAGGGGCCTTGGCGGAGCTCGGTGGGTCGAGCACGCCCCTCTCGGTGGTGTGCAGGTGCCCCCCCCTTGTGGGTAGGGCGCTCATCGCCATATGACGCGCTCGTCTCGCAGCGCCCCGCTTCACTCAAGGACCCCTCATGCTCAAGAAGATCCTCATTAGCCTCGGTGTCGTCATCGTCGGTTTCGTGGGCTTCGTCTCCACCCGTCCGGACACGTTTACCGTGCAGCGCACGGCCAAGATCCAGGCATCACCGGAGTTCGCGTTCGCGCTGGTGAATGACTTCCACCACTGGAACGAGTGGTCTCCGTGGGATGCCATGGATGCGAACATGAAGCGCACCTTCGAGGGAGCTGCGGGCATCGGCGCGAAGTACGGCTGGGTCGGCAATGATCAAGTGGGCGAGGGGCGGATGACGATCGAGGAGAGCAAGCCGAACGAACTCGTCCGCATCAAGCTGGAGTTCCTCAAGCCGATGGAGACCGCCAGCACGACCACCTTCGAGTTCAAGCCGGAAGAGGCAGGCTCCTTGGTGACGTGGCGCATGGAGGGCAACCACAACTTCATCAGCAAGGCCATGTGCGTGTTCATGGACATGGACACGATGGTCGGCGGGGACTTCGAGAAGGGCCTGGCCAGCATGAAGAAGGTGGCCGAGGCTGAGGCGACCAAGCGCAACGAGGAGCGGATGGCGGCGGAGAAGGCGGCGGCGGAGAAGGCGGCGGCGGCAGCTGCGTCGGCCAATCCCGCTCCTGCGGCCGGGGCTACCGCAGCGACTCCCACGCCGTAGTCACGCGCACGAGACCTGGCGAGCGTCCACTCCACTCGGAGGACGTTGGTGAGGGCACGGGCGAGGGTGCCACCACTGCTGGCTGGGGGGTGTTCACCACCGGCTTGGGAGCCTTCAAGGTGAGCACCAGCTCCAGCGGCCCGTGCCCTGGCCAGGCCCGCCGCGCCTGGATGGCATCCCGCAGATCCTCCGCGGTGCAGTCCGCGAAGGCCTTCGTCAGCCTCAGCCCGCATCGCCGCGGCACCTCGATGGGCGTCTGGCCCGGCTCTGCGCTCGCGGCTGACGCGTCAAACCCGCCAGTAAAGCTCCACGAGCAAGCGGACGCTGTGACAGGCTTCATCCGAAGGCTGTGGCGCGCGTCACAGTCCCTCGTGGCGCCTGTCCTCGTTGCTGGTTACAGTCCGTGCACCCCTCGAGATGAGCCCTCCCTTCGTTCTGGATGACTGGGGTGGCACCGGCCCGGTGCTCCACCTTGCCCACGCCAACGGCTTCCCGTCGGGCACCTACCGCAAGCTCATCGAGCGCCTCACGCCGCGCTACCACGTCTTCACCCTCCGCGGACGCTGGCTCATGCCCGAGTCCAACCCCCGGTCCATGCGCGCCTGGGATGACATGGCCGAAGATCTGGCTCAGGCCCTGCTCGCGCGCGGACTCAAGGGCGTGGTGGGCGTGGGACACAGCATGGGTGGGGTGGCCACGCTGCTCGCTTCCGTGAAGCACCCCCAGCTCTTCCGGGCCGTGGTGGCGCTGGATCCGGTGCTCGTCACCGGCAAGCGGCTGCTCCTGCTCCACGCGCTCACGCTGCTCGGGCTGCGCAGCCGGATCCCTCCCGCAAGCCTCGCCCGGCGCCGCCGGGACACCTGGAACTCCCGCGAGGAGGCCGCCGCGAGCTACCGCAAGAAGCCTCTCTTCGCGCGGTTCGATCCCGAGTGCTTCCAGGACTACATCACCCACGGGCTCACCGAGGCTCCGGGGGGAGGACTCCGCCTCACCATCCCCAAGGCCTGGGAGGCCCGCATCTTCGAGACGTCTCCGCGCGCCGTCTGGCGCCAACTTCGCTCCGTCCCCGTGCCAGCGCTCGTGCTGCGCGGAGGCGACTCGGACACGCTCACCCCCGAGGCCCTGGAGCGCGTTCAGCGCACCCTCCCGCGAGGACAGAGCGGCGTACTCCCAGGCACCACCCACCTGTTCCCGCTGGAGCAGCCCGAGGTGTGTGCCACGCGCATCCTGGCGTTCCTCGACACCCTGTAGCGCCTCTCGTGAGCGCCGCCTCCACTGCTGTCCAGGCAGGGGACCGCACACCGGAGCGCCTGCCGTAACAACCCAAATCCGCCGTGTCGGTCTCTCCGAGGACTGGGGCTCTGCCAGAGAGCAGGTCCTCGTAACGCCGCCTGATGCCAAGGCGGCAAGGAGGCCGCACATGAAGAAGAACGCCACGGACGGGGCACCGCAGGAGGGCCGCAAGCCCTTCTTCGCGCGCTTGCTGGAATCGCAGGAGCTCGAGCAGGCCGCGGGTGGCTCCACCCGCGTCACCCTGAAGTACCCCTCGGATGGGGACGAGCACTACACCCTCAAGTACCCATCCGATCGGGACGAGTACTGCTACTAGCCGCCCGAACCCCACCCTGGGATTCACTCGCCATGGCCCCCCACCGAGACACCGTCCTGCTCCTGACCCACAGCGCGGACCACTACACCGTGGATCGCGTGGAAGAGGAGGTGTCCCGGCGGGGGGCACATCCGCTCCGTGTCGATACGGATGACTTTCCCTCGAAGCTGGCGCTCACCTCCAGGGTGGATGACGGCGGCAGTGAGGTGCTGCTGGGCGAACTCGTGGGCACGAGGATCCACTCGGTGTGGATGCGCCGGATGGGCACTCCCCAGCTCGATGACACGCTGGAGTCCGCATGGCGCGAGGGCTGCCTGCGCGAGTCGCAGGCGGCACTCGAAGGATTTCTGGATGGGTTGGAGGCGGCAGGGTGCCGCTTCATCAACCCGATGGGCGCCGAGCGCACGGCCCAGAACAAGCTGCACCAGCTCCGGCTGGCCCGGATGTTGGGGCTGGAGGTGCCTCGCACGCTGGTAACCAATGACGCGGCCCGGGTGCGCTCCTTCTTCACGCAGGTGCGTGGCCGGATGGTCGCCAAGATGCAGATGCCCCTCACGCAGTCGATGGGAGGAGGGCAGCCCTTCGTCTACACGGCCGCGATCGGCCCCGAGCACCTGGACGCGCTCGAGGAGCTGCGGCACAGCCCCATGGTGTTCCAGGAGCGGATCGACAAGGCCCGCGAGCTGCGCGTCGCCGTCGTGGGCGGACGCTGCTTCGTGGGCGCCATCGACGCCTCGCGCTCCCGCAGGGGGCAGGTGGACTGGAGGCGGGCCGAGCCCTCGGAGTGCCACTGGGAGCCGGGAGTGCTGCCGACGCCAGTGGCCGCCCGCCTGGAGCAGCTCATTGCGACGCTGGGCCTCGTGTACGGCGCCGTGGATCTCATCGTCACACCCGAGGGCCGTTACGTCTTCCTCGAGGTGAACCCTGGCGGCGAGTGGGGAATGCTCGAGCACGACCTCGGGCTGCCCATCGCCGCAGCGCTGGCCGACGCGCTCGTTGCCGGGAGCGCTCCGCTTCATTTCCCCCTGCAGGAGAGCCCATGACCGTCCTCATCGTGACTCGCTCGCTCGACAACGATGCGCCCCTCGCCGTGGCCCAGGCCGTGGAGGCCCGAGGAGCGCGCGCCTACCGCTTCGACACCGATCTGTTCCCCACCGAGCTCCGGGTGGTGCTCGATGAGGGAGGCGGCGGGCGGATCTCGGGGCCTGAAGGGAGGCTCGAGCTGTCGGAGGTATCAGCGGTCTGGTATCGCCGCAGCGCCACGGGGGCGCGGATTCCGCAAGGGCTCGAGCCCCAGCTCCGCCAGCCTTCGGTGGAGGAGAGCCGGCGCGTGGTGCACGGGATGCTCGCGGCGCTCGGGGCCTTCCAACTGGACACGATCGAGTGCGTGCGGCGCGCGGAGCACAAGCCGCTGCAGCTCGAGTTGGCCCGCGCGCTGGGGCTGGAAGTACCGCGCACGCTGACCACCAACGATCCGGAGGCGGTGCGAGCCTTCGCTGAGCGCTGCCCCGGCGGCGTGGTGACGAAGATGATGTCCTCGTTCGCCGTCTACGATCCGCAAGGCCAGGAGCAGGTGGTGTTCACCACGCCGCTGCGCCCCGAGGACCTGGAGGACCTGGAGGGCCTGGACCTGTGCCCGATGACCTTCCAGGAGCGAATCACCAAGGCGCTGGAGCTGAGGGTGACGGTGGTGGGGACGCAAGTGATGGCGGCGGCGGTCGACTCGCAGGCGCTGCCGGGGGCGCGGGAGGACTGGCGGCGGAAGGGACTGGAGCTCATCGGCGCGTGGCAGCCCTACACGCTGCCCGAGCCGGTGCGGGTACGGATCCTCGCGCTCATGGACGCGCTGGGCCTGAACTACGGCGCCTTCGACTTCATCGTCACCCCCGAGGGCCGGCATGTCTTCCTCGAGGTGAACCCGTCGGGCGAGTTCCTGTGGCTGATGCAGCGCCCCGGCCTGCCGATCGCGGACGCCCTGGCGGACGTGCTGGTGGGCCGAGCCCCGCGCCGGTTCGAGCCTCCGCCGCTCACTGGGGCGGCGGACGCAGGCGGATCCGCGTGGAGGTAGCCGGCGCCCCGGAGAGCGTTCCCCAGTAGAAGGCGCGGGACGCGAAGCCGTCCGCCAGTGCCGAGTCGAAGTGCTCCAAGAGGATCGCCTTCCGCTGGGGAGACCAGGTGAGGACGCCCGTCACATTCAGGATGTTCGAATCAGTCACCATGTTGCGGACGAGCGGCGCTGTCTCCCCCCGCTTCATGGGCTGAGAGAAGACCGTGGCGTTGGGACCCAGCGAGAGCGAGCCCGCTTCTTGGATCTGATCCTCGGTCCATACCCATCGGCGGACGAGCCCCTGGGGCTGCCCCTGCGCTTTGAACACGGGCAGATCCTGCGTCCAGAGCACGCCAGGCTCGAAGCCGATCAGCTCACCGGGGACTGACGGGCAGCGCTCCTGCGGAGAAATGATACTTCCCGGCGACAGCTCATACGTGCACACCTGGACGGCCGAGGTGTCTGCATCCGTGATGCGGGTCACCAAGCCCACCCGCACTCCGTCTCGTAGCAGGACGCCGTAAGAGCCTCGCGTGTTGACGGGCTCGGGCGGACGCGTCCAGGTCGTGCCGGAGGATGGGGAGAGGGTCCCCGAACTGAAGATAAAGCTCCCCAGGACACCGGAGTGCAGCACGGTCAGCTCATCCGGCGAGGCGAGGAGGAACTCTACGGAGCCGCGGCCATGCTGGGCGGATCCCGACAACACGAGGTCCGTGCCTGTGTCCACGTAGCGCTGGATGCTCAGGCTGCCCACCACCCAGATGACGTCTCCGGCGACGGCCAGAGACATGCCAGGGAAGGACTTCACCACTGTGGAGCCGCGCATCACGAACGTGCCGCAGACCCAGGCACCCTTCGAGGTTCGCTCGAGAGAGTCACAGGTCCGCGGGAGCGTCTCACTGGGAGCCTCGGCGGAGCGATCCCTCGCGGCGTGGAGATCGAACTGGTGGAGCCCACCGATGTGGGAGAACACGACGGTGATGTGGTACGGGCCCGGGAGCTCCGGGGTGAACTCGAGGATGGAGGGCGTCCTGGACTGCTGGACCAGGGTGAACTGGTTCTCGACAGGTCGGCCGTCCGGGCCCTCGATCTCGGCCGTGGCGGAGATGGGGACGGAACTCTCCAGGGAGCCACAGCCGGCGGACTCGG
Source organism: Hyalangium minutum (assembly GCF_000737315.1). Lineage (GTDB taxonomy): Bacteria > Myxococcota > Myxococcia > Myxococcales > Myxococcaceae > Hyalangium > Hyalangium minutum. The sequence goes on along the minus strand of NZ_JMCB01000010.1, from coordinate 56,798 downwards.
ACGCGGGGATCACCTCCATGCGGACCCGCTGCCCGGTCACGACGACTCCCGGCGCGCGCTCCACCTGGTTGATGGGCCCAGGGGAGGGAAGGCAGTCGAAGGAGTCCCCCGGGCAGCCCCCGAGAGCCAGCCCGAGGAGCGCGAGGGCGAGACGCCACGTCCAATGAGAGGCCATGGGAGACTTCATACCTCAGGGCTTCTTGCGCAGGCTCGCCACGTCCTTCTGGACGGCCTTCTGGGCATCCTGCAGCGCCGTCTTGGGGGCCGAGGCCTTGCGCACGATGGCGTTCATGGCGGTGGTCATCGGGGACCAGACCATCGTCATCTCCGCCACGTTGGGCATGGGGATGGCGGTCTCGGCCTGCGCGCGGAACGCCGCCAGCGTGGTGTCCTTGGCGATCTCGGGATCCTTGTAGACCGGCTCGAACGCGGGGTTCTGGCGGCCCACGAGCGCCATGAGCTTCGCGCCCTCGGGGCCGGTGAGGAAGCTGACGAAGTCATACGCCGCCTCCTTGTTCTTGGAGGGCGCGGCCACGGCAACGCCCTCGACGGTCATCCACGGCTTCATGGGCTTTCCGCCGGCCTCGTCCACGGTGGGCAGCGGCGCCAGTCCGTAGTCGATCTCCGGCGAGATCTCCCCGAGGAACCAGGGGCCAGAGAACACCATGGCCGCCTTGCCCGCGTTGAACAGCGAGGTGGTCAGCACGGTGGAGGGCTCGCGCGGCAGGAGCCGATCCTTGTCCACCCAGCGCAGCAGCAGCTCCAGGGCCTTCACGTTCTCGGGGGCGTCGAGGCGCGGCGTGGGGCCGGGATCGAACACTCGGCCGCCGAACGCGTTCATGAGCGCCGCGTGGTAGTAGAAGTCGGTGTACGGATACACGAGGCACGTGGAGTCCGCGCCCTTGGCCGCCAGGGGCTTGCACACGGTGGCGAGCTCGCCGGTGGTCTTCGGCGGCTTGGCCACGAGCTTCTTGTTGTAGATGAGGGTGATGACCTTGAAGTTGAGGGGCAGCCCGTAGACGGAGCCCCGGTACGTCATGGCCTCCAGGGTGGTGGGGAGGAAGCGCTTCCGGGTGGCGTCATCGAGGAAGAAGTCGAGCGGCTCCAGCGTGTTGCCGCTCTCCACCCAGCCGCCGAGCCGGTCCTGCGGGAAGATGAAGACATCGGGCCCCACGCCGCGCGGCACGGCGGCGGTGATCTTGTCGGTGAACGCATCGGACGGGATGGCGCGCAGGGAGACCTTCACGCCCGAGCTGGCCTTGGCGGTGTTGTAGGCGGCGACGACTTTCTCCAGGCCCGCGCGCTCAGCGGCGCGGTAGCCGTGCCAGACCTGCAGCTCGGTCTGGGCGTGGACCGCGAGGGGAAGCGTCAGCAGGAGGAGCGCGAGCAGGAGGGGAGACCGTCTCATGAGAGGACCTCGAAGGAAGAGACGGTACGGGACCGCTTTCGCTCCAGAACGTCAAGCCTTGGGCTACTCCAGCGCCATGCCCTGAGCCGCGGCCTGCTTGCTGGCGGACTCGATGATGGCCTTGTCCAGCGAGTCCCCGCCCGCCGCCGAGGCCGCAGCCTTCTGCTTCTCCGCGACGAACTTCTCGCGCTCGGACTGGAGCTTCTGGATGCGCCCCTGGATGTCCGCGCGCTCCTTCGCCTTGGCGTCCACATAGGCCTTGCGCTCGTCGGCGTTCTTGCCCTTCAGCTCGGCGGGCAGCTCCTCCTCCTTCATTTCCTCGAGCTTCACCGCGCCCTTCTTCGTCCCGTCCACCAGATCCCATCCCGAGTTGTCATACATGCGGCTGGCCTTGGACACCGCGCGCGTGGTGGCGCTGCCCGCGGAGGCGGCGGCGTTCGTGTCCTGCGCCTCCTGCCGCATCTTGGCCTCCGCGCCCTTGCTCCCGTAGCCCACGTACGTCTTGTTCAGCTCGCGCCCCAGCTTGGCAATCTCGTCATCCTGCGGCGCGGCGATGTGCACCACCGCCTTGTTCTGATCGATGTTGAGCGCCTGGCCACTCGCGAGCTGCGCCGCCGCCGCCCACCCCGTGCTGGCCCCCTCGTTCGCCGAGCCGCAGTGGATGGTGTTCACCGTAATCCCGCGCTCCTTCGCGTCCGCGATGGCGCTCTGGTACGAGACCGAGCCCTGCGTGAACGGCTCGTTGCCCGCGATGTAGATGAGCTTCAGGTCGTTCTTGTTCTTGCTCCACTCCAGGTTGCGCGTGGCCTTCTGGATGACCATGCCGCAGTACTCGTCGCCGCCGTTGGTCTTCAGGCCGAACAGCTCCTCGGACACCTTGTCCAGGTCCGTGGTGAAGGGGACGATCTGTCGGATGTAGCCGCCCTCGGACGACAGCGAGCTCTTGCCGTACTCGTAGAGGGCGATCTCCAGCTGCGCCAGCTGCGTGCCCCGCCGCGCCTTGGCGAACGTGTTCACCACCGTCCACAGCTGGCGCCGCGCCTGATCAATCAGCCCGTCCATGCTGCTGCTGGTGTCGAGCAGCAGGGCGATCTGCACCCGGGGCGCGCTGTGCGCGGCATCCACCGCAGCAGGAGCGGCCGCCGAGGCCGGCTTGGCCGGAGGGCCGCCTGCCAGGGCCACGGCGGGGAAGGTGAGCAGACCGAAGCCGAGGGCGAAGGACTTGAGCATGGGACGAGATCTCCAGGGTAGGGAAGTCGGCTCGCCGGGTTCCAAGCGGCCGGGCTCTCCCTGAAACGGACCTCGTTCAAAAAAGGTTTAAGGACCAGGCGACCCTGTTTCCGGGTCATGGGCCTTCAGCCCTGGCTTGTCCTACATGGGGATTCCCCGATTGTTACGTCCCCACCAACGGAACCATTTATATTTCTTAATCTTTCAGTCTTGACTGAACGAATCGAAGAAACTATTCGATGCGTCGCCAAGGAGGCTGCAGTGGTGGACGGTGACAAGGACGAGCTCTCTCTAACGCCCGAAGACCAGCGTTTCATCGAGTCGCTGGGTCTGCACTTCGAGGACAAGGCCGGGTTTCCGCGGATCGGAGGGCGGATGCTGGGGCTGCTGATGCTGGCCTCGAAGCCGCTGGCGCTGGGGACCATCGCGGAGCTGCTCAAGGTGAGCCCCGCGTCAGTGTCCACCAACATCCGGAGCTTTCATACCAAAGGGCTAGTGGAGGAGATCGGCCTGCCCGGGGATCGTCGCCACTACTATGTCTTCAGCGACACGGCCTTCGAGCACCAGTTCGATGACGCGCTGGAGGGCCTCACGGAGATCCTTCAGATCATGCGCACCCGCATGGAGCGGCTGGGGCCGGACGATGCCCTGCGCATGCAGCGCTTCCTCGCGACGATTGAGTTCTTCGACTTCTTCCGGGGGGTGGTCCAGTCCTCGCGCGAGCACTGGAACGCTCGGAAGAAGGGGGCCGCTCCTTCTTCCGTTCCCGAGCCCACCCGTTCCGTTTCTTGAGTTTTCCCTCTCGAGGTTCCACACACATGACTTCCCGTTCCCTCACCCGTTTCCTCCTGCTGGGCTCGCTGGCGTCCGCCGCTGGACTGGGCTGCTCTGAAGCGCGTGCCAACAAGGCCGAGCTACCTCCCAGCGCCGCCACCACGGGCCAGGCCACCCTGGGCGTCCGCGCCGCGCCTCCCATGGACAAGCTGCAGGGCGATGTCGCCCGCGTGACGGGGCAGATCCGCTCCCGGCTCGAGGCCACGCTCAGCTCCCCGGCCACGGGCACCATCGACAAGCTCCTGGTGAACGTGGGCGACAAGGTGAAGAAGGGCGCCCCGCTGATGGTGCTGGACTCCTCCAACCTCTTCATCGCCGTGGACCAGGCCGAGGCGGCCCGCGACATGGCGAAGGCGGGCCTGGACAGCGCCAACATCGAGCTGACGCGTACGAAGCAGCTCTTCGAGGGCGGCAGCGCTCCTCAGGCCATCCTCGACAAGGTGCAGGCCGGCCAGCGCCAGGCCTCCGCCGCGTTCGCCCAGGCGGATGCCGCGGTGCGCTCGGCCCAGGAGATGCTGCGGGACCAGACGCTGCGCGCCCCCTTTGACGGGGTGGTGACGGCGAAGATGAAGAACATCGGTGACACGGTGTCGCTGGTGCCGGCCACACCCATCTTCACGCTCACCAACGTGGAGGATCTCGAGGTGCGCTTGCCGGTGCCCGAGTCCATGGCGGGCGCGCTCAAGGAGGGCATGCAGATCCACGGCCGCGTCATCCCGGGCAACACGGACTTCGAGGCCACCGTGCGCACGGTGGGCGTGGTGGTGGATGGCCAGAGCCGCACTGTAGAGGTGCTGGCGGACGTGACGGGCGAGCGCAAGGGCGTGCTGCGCCCCGGCTCGCTGGCAGAGCTGGACTTCTCCCGGAGCGAGGCGCTGGCGGGCCTCTTCCTCCCGTCCCAGGCGCTGCTGAAGGACGAGAAGGGTAGCTACGTGTTTGTCGTCGAGGACGGCCGGCTGGCGCGCCGGGACGTGCAGGCGCTGCCCGTCACCCCGCGCTTCGCCCAGGTGCGCGGCGGCCTCCAGCCGAGCGACAAGGTCGTCGTCGAGGGCGCCGCCTCCCTGCGTGAGGGGCTGGCCGTGAGCGTGGTGCAGTAACTCCGACGGATTGAACGGATAGACCCACTATGGATCCGATTAAAACTTTCATTCGCCAACCCATCTTCACCGCCATGCTCGTGCTGGCGCTGGTGGTGTTCGGCCTCTTCGCCTATCCGAAGATCGGCGTGGATCAGTTCCCGGACGTCGACTTCCCCGTCGTCACGGTCACCACCATCATGCCGGGCGCGGACCCGGAGACGGTGGAGAACAACGTCAGCGACCCGCTGGAAGAGGCGCTCAATACGCTCAGCGGCGTGGAGACGCTGCGCTCCATCAACGTGGAGAGCGTGTCGCAGATCGTCGTCCAGTTCTCGCTGAACAGGAACGTGGACGTGGCCGCCCAGGACGTGCGTGACCGCGTCCAGGCCACCCTGTCCAAGCTCCCCACCGAGGCGGAGACGCCCGTGGTGGAGAAGTTCGACATCGGCGCGGCGCCCATCCTTACCCTGTCGCTGAGCGGTCCGCTGCCCATCCAGGAGATCACCCGTCTGGCCAAGGACGTGGTGAAGCCCGCGCTGCAGCGCAAGCAGGGCGTGGGTGGCATCGATCTGGTGGGGAGCCAGGAGCGCGAGATCCAGATCATTGTGGAGCCGGGCCTGCTGCGCACCTACGGCGTGTCCATCTCGGACGTGACGCAGGCGCTGCGCGCGCAGAGCGTGGACATCCCCGGTGGCCGCACCTCCGAGCCCGGCGCCGAGCGCGTGGTGAAGCTCCAGGGCGAGGCCCGCAGCGTGGACGCGCTGCGCAACCTCATCATCGCCAGCCCCGCCGGAGCGCCGGTGCGCATCCGCGACGTGGCCAACGTGGTGGACGGCCCCGAGGAGGCTCGCTCGGGCGCCTCGTTCAACGGCGAGCGCGCGGTGGCGCTGGTGGTGCGCAAGCAGTCCGGCGCCAACACCGTGCAGGTGGCGCATGACGTCATGGATTCGCTGGGCGACATCACCAAGCTGCTGCCCAAGGGCGCCAAGGTGGCCACGGTGACGGACGGCTCCCGGTTCATCCGCTCCTCCATCCACGCGGTGCAGGAGGACATGATCATCGGTGGCATCCTCGCCGTGGTCATCGTGCTCCTGTTCCTGCGCAACTGGCGCTCCACGCTGGTGTCCGCGGTGGCGCTGCCCACCTCCGTTATCGGCACCTTCGCGGTGATGCAGGCGCTGAACTTCACCTTCAACGTGGTGACGATGCTGGCGCTGACGCTGTCCATCGGCCTGCTGATCGACGACGCCATCGTGGTCATCGAGAACATCATCCGGCACGTGGAGGAGGGGGCCAACCCCTTCAAGGCAGCCTACGAGGGCACCAAGGAGATCGCCCTCGCGGTGCTCGCGGTGACGCTCTCCATCGTGGCGGTGTTCATCCCCGTGGCCTTCATGGACGGCATGATGGGTAAGTTCTTCTACCAGTTCGGCGTCACGGTGGCCGTGGCGGTGGGCATCTCGTACTTCGTGTCGATGACGCTCACACCCATGCTCTCCAGCCGCCTCCTCAAGCACCACGGCGAGCCGGGCGCTGTCTCCCGGGGCATCGAGAAGGTGCTGACCGCCACGGAGAACGTGTACCGCCGCTCGCTGCGGTGGATGCTGGACCACCGCGCCATCACCATGGGCGCCGCGGTGGGCGTGCTCTTCCTGACGCTGTTCCTGGCGCGCTTCATCAACTTCACCTTCATCCCCGCTCAGGACATGAGCATGACGAAGGTGACGGTGGAGATGCCCATCGGCACCCCGCTGGAGCGCACGCAGCAGGAGATCGCCAGCGTCCGCGGCCAGATCGAGAAGCTGCCGGGTGTCATGAGCGTCTACACCGCCGCCGGTGGCGGCGTGCAGGAGGAGGTCCACAAGGGCGAGCTGATGGTCAACCTGGTGCCCATCTCCGATCGCACCTATGGGCAGCAGGACTTCAAGCAGTTCCTGCGCCAGAACCTGGTGCGCAGCGCGGGCGTGCTCGTCAACGCGCAGGACTACGCGGCCGTCAGCGGCGGTGGCGCCCGGTCCCAGCCGGTGCAGTTCAACATCCGCGGCGACAACTGGAAGGAAGTCATCGCAGCCGCGGAGAAGGTCAAGGCGGCCATGAAGCAGCAGCCGGGCTTCGTGGACGTGGACCTCACCTACCGCTCGGGCAAGCCGCAGCTGTCCGTGGACATCGACCGCGAGCGCGCCGCCAGCGTTGGCGTGCCCGCGGCCATGCTCGGCACCACGCTGCGCTCCTTCCTGGGCGGCGACGCCATCACCCAGTACCGCGAGGGCGGTGACACCTACGACGTGAAGGTGAAGCTGCCTCCCGAGGTGCTGGCGGATCCGGACCAGGTGGGTGCCCTCACGGTGCGCTCGCCCATGGGCCAGCTCGTGGAACTGCGCAACGTGGCGGACATCCGCCCGGATGAGGGCCCCTCGCAGATCGACCGGCAGGCCCAGAAGCGCCAGATCACCGTGCTGGCGGAGCTGCGCAACTACTCGCTCGGCGAGGCGATCGGGTTCCTCAACACCTACGCCCAGAAGGAGCTGCCGCCCACCGTCATCACGGACTTCGAGGGTCAGGGTAAGGAACTCGCCAAGGCGGGCCTCGCGTTCCTGATGGCCCTGCTGCTGGGCATCATCCTCGTGTACATGATCCTCGCGGCCCAGTTCGGCAGCTTGCTGGACCCCATCACCATCATGATGTCGCTGCCGTTCGCCATCATCGGCGCGCTGGGTGGCCTGCTCATCTCCGGCCAGTACATGTCCATGTTCGCGATGATCGGCATCATCATGCTCATGGGCCTGGTGACGAAGAACGGCATCCTCCTGGTGGACTTCACCAACCAGCTCAAGGAGCAGGGCAAGAGCACGCGCGAGGCGCTGCTGGAGGCAGGCCCCATCCGCCTGCGCCCCATTCTGATGACGACCATCGCGATGATCGCCGGCATGGTGCCGGTGGCCTTGGCCCGCGGCGACGGCGCGGAGACGCGCGTGCCCATGGCCGTGGCCATCATCGGCGGTCTCATCACCTCCACGGTGCTGACGCTGGGCGTGGTGCCTGTCTTCTACTCGCTGGTGGATGGTCTGCGCCGGCGGGTGACGAAGGCTCGCCCGGCGCCGTCGCTCGACGCGCACGCGGATCTGCACCCGCCGAAGGCCGACGCCGCCTGAGTTCATGGTGCGGAGGGCGGGGGTGATACGCCTCGCCCGCCTCCCGGACGGAGCGGGGTGAGTAACCCCCTCCCTCCGTGCCCTGAGTGATTTCCGGGCCTCCAGCCCGCACGGGAAGGGTGTATCTGCTCCCGTCCCGCAGTTCTCTCCTCAACCCGCAGAACCCGCCTTTATGAGCCACTCATCGCAGCGCCTCGCAGTGCTTAGGAGGGTGTCATGAGCCCCCTCGCCCTCGTTGCCCTCGTTGCCCTGGCCGTAGACCAGGCTCCCCCCGAAGCCGCTCCCGCGGCGACCCCTGCCGCCCCTGCCGCCGTCTCCCGGAAGCTCACCTTCCAGGAAGTGCTCGTCCGCATGGAGTCCCAGAACCTGGACCTGCAGGCCGCCCGCGCGCGCCTGGCTCAGGCTCAGGAACTGTCCTCCAAGGCGTGGAGCGGCTACCTGCCGCAGATCTCCGCTGGCGCTTCGTACACGCGCAACAGTGACGAGGCCTCCATCTCCCTGCCCACCGGCTACGCGGTCCGCGATCTTGGCGCGCCGCAGAACACCGACGATCCGACCCTGCCGGGTACTCCCACCAACCTGGGGCTGGTGCCCACGGGCGTCATCACCGCGCCCATCCAGGTCTACAACCAGTTCGGCGCCCAGGTGCAGCTCAACCAAGCGCTGCTCGCGCCGGCGCTGTGCATGGCCATCAAGAGCGCGAACATCGCCGAGGACGTGGCGGCCCTCAATGTGGAGGCGGCCCGCCGGGAGATCCTCTTCGGCGCGGCGCAGCTCTACTTCGGCGCGGCCGGCCTGAAGGAGGCCGTCACGGTGCAGGAGCGGCTGCTGGAGGTGCAGACGGCCCGTGAGAAGGACGCGCAGTTGACTTTCGACGCGGGCGCCCAGCCCAAGGTGGCGCTGCTGCGCGCGCAGATCGACAAGGCTCGCTCGGAGCAGGATCTGGTGCGCGCGCGCAACTCCTACCTGAGCACGCTGCAGGCGCTGGCCACGCTGATGAACGAGCCGGCGGACTTCGACGTGGTGGTGCCCGAGGAGCCTGTGATGCCCGAGGGCATCGAGGACCTGGAGCGCGCGCTGCAGGACCGTCCGGACGTGGCGGCAGCGCGGCGCAGCGTGGATCTGGCCGAGACGGGGCGCAGCGCGGTGAAGTGGAAGTACGCGCCCTCGCTGGGCCTGTCCGCGGCGTACCGTTGGGCCAACGTGGGTGGCTTCACCGGGAAGAACACGAGCTGGCTCGTCACCGTGGGCCTGCAGTGGGTGCTCTGGGACGGCGGCCTGCGCGAGGCGGAGCTGCGCGAGAGCAGCGCGAAGATCGCCGAGGCGAAGGCCAACGCCGCCAACTCCGAGAACAAGGTGCGCGATGAGATTCGCCGGGGCCTGCTGGATCTCGCGAGCGCCCGCGCCAACCGCCTCAAGGCCGAGCGGCAGTTGCAGTTGGCGCGCGAGAGCCAGCGGCTGGTGGACGTGAGCTTCAAGGCGGGCACCGCCACCTACCTCGAGGTGACGGACGCCAACACGGCGCTCGCGGCGGCGGAGACGGGGTTCGTGGGCGAGACGCTCAACGCCTCGCTGGCCGCGCTGCGCGTGCTCAAGGCCGCCGGCCGGTTCGCTCCTCCGGCGCAGCAGAGCGCGCAGTAAGCGGGCTCAGGCTCGCTCCAACTCCTCCGAGATCCCCTTCAGGGCCTCCAAGGCCTTGAGGGGGAGTCTGATGCCTTCCGCAGGCACCTGGGGCTCTCGGACGTTGATGCGGAGCTGTGCGCTCGCGCGTGTCTCATCCCAGCCCCAGTCCCCTCGGGGTTCGCCATCGAGGCGAAGTCCAGGCCCAGCTTCGCGTAGGCGGGGTAGGCCTTCCAGAAGCCTTCGTTGCCGCGGAAGTCGGGCAGGCCCGAGTCCACTCCCATGCCCGCGCCCGCGCCGATGAGGAGCGCATCGGCGGAGCGGATGGCTTCGGCGGCACGGCGGAGCTCCGTCTGGGACATGCGGACCTGTCTTCTCCCCGGAGGGCGTCAGTGGGAGCTCTGAGCGGTGGGGGTCCGCGCGGCACCCGGACCTTGCGCGGGAGCGGCCCGATTGCCATCCGCCTGGGCACAGAGCGCGCGGATCGTCTGCTCGGTCTTCTGCGCCAACAAGCTCAGCAGCACTCCCTCCGAGGTGGTGCCGTGCCACAGGATTTGGGCCCGCTCGGCGGACAGCCGGGCCTCCACGCGCATCCGCGCGGTGCCCTGTCCCGGAGGAAAGGCGCTCTCGAAGATGGCCAGGGTGTGCAGGCTCTCGCGGCTCGAAGGGGCACCCTCGTCGGCGAGGTGCAGGGTGAAGTCGGGCGCGGGCAGCGCCGTGAGCGACGTGGCGAGCGCGCGATCCGCGCCATAGGCTCGCAGGCCGTCATACGCGAGTCCTCCGAGCGGTGCGCCCAGCAACTCAGCGTGGGCGTAGCGGGCCACCTCCTGGGGCGCGGCATCCGGCTCCAGGGCCAGGGTGGCAGGGAAGGAGAAGTCCAGGTTGCCCAGCATGCGCGAGGCATCCACCGGGTAGTGGCTGCTGACGCGTGCGCTCTGCTCGAGGCCGATGCGGACCGTGGGCCGCTGCAGCTGCGTGCCGTAGGCGTGGGCGCACGCTGCCAGCAGGAGCGCTTCCTGGGACACGTCAAAGAGTGTCGAGGCCCGCCGCAGCGCCGCCGCGTCGATCACGGCGAGGGCTCCTGGCGCGGGCAGCTCCTGGGAGGCGGGAGAGGGACGCGCCGGAGCCGGCACGGGCGCTCGGGCGAGCCAGTGTGCGCGAGCCTCGGAGGCGATGCGCGGCAGCTGGATCTCGTTCATGAGCTCTTGGACCCACCGCGTGAGCGAGCCGCTCTGGGGTGTCAGCCGCACGCGTCCGCGCGTCCGGGATTGCTCGCATGCCTCCGCGAGATCCGTGGCGAGGATCCGCCAGGAGGACTCATCCAGCAGGGAGGGGTGGCAGGCGGCCAGGAGCCACGCCGGGCTGCGCGGCCCGCGATCGCAGAAGACGAACGAGGCGAGGTTGCCGATGCACTGGCCGAGCTCGAGGCCCAGCTCCCGGGCGGTGCGCTCCACCAACTGCCAGCACTCCTCATCCGGACGCGTGGAGAGCTCGATGCGCGTCAGCGGCACGGGGCTCTTCTCGGGGGTGATGGCCGCCGCCCAGGCCTCCGGGCCTCCTGCCTCGGAGCGGGCGAAGCGCAGGCGCAGCGTCTCGTGCGCCATCCACACGGCGTGCAGCGCTTCTTCCACGTGCTGCCACCGGGTGCCCTGCGGCAGCTCGAACACCCGGCACGCACCGGTGGGGTGCTCCACCGCATGGGCCGGCGCATGGACGGCGTGCATCGCGGGCGTCAGCGGCACAAGCCCCGTGGGGATTGTCCCCTCGGGCTCCGCCTCACCGCGGGTGGCAACCGCAGCCGTGGGAGCGGGAACCTGGAGCGTGGAGACCGTCTCGGTGGGCTCTTCGCCCCGGTCGCGCAGGAGCGGCTCGGACTCGAAGGTAGGGTAGGCCGTGCGGACGGCGTTCCGGGAGACCCGCCCCAGCGACGAGCGCGGCAGGGTCCCGGCGCGAAGCAGGAGCAGCTCGGTGGGCTGCACGCCGTGGCGCTGGTACACGTTCAGGCGGATGGCGCGGGTGATTTCGCGCGTCAGCGCCTCCATGCGCACGGGGGCGGCCTGGGAGGTGCCGGGCGGGAAGGCCTCGGCGACGACGATCAACTGCTCCTCGCGCCCCTGCTTGTGGGCGAAGGCCGCGCAGCTGCCGGGCACCAGCGCAGGGTGGCTCGCCTCCACGTCGAACTCGAGATCATGGAGGCGCAGGTCCTGGCCCTCCCAGATGATCACGTCTTGGATGCGGCCGGTGACGTACAGCTCTCCGTTCGAGGTGGCGCCGAGATCCCCGGTTCGCATGAAGGCCCGCATGCCCGCGGCCGAGCCCGACAAGCGCCCTCGGAAGGCCTCGGAGGTGGTGCCCACCCGGCCCCAGTAGCCATCGGCGACGCTCAGGCCCGTTACCCACACCTCGCCGATCTCTTGATCTCCGCGCAGCGCGCGCGTGGCCGGGTTGACGATGATCACCTGCACGGTTGAGGCAGGGCCACAGCTCACCAGCTTCGTCGCGGCGCCGCGGCGCTCGGTGATGCGCTGCTGGGACAGGGCATCCACGCCCACGCCTCGGAGGGTCGGCCCATCCTCGGACCTGCTGCTGGCCACCACGTACGTGCACTCCGCGAGCCCGTACACCGGCCGGAACGCCCTGGGCTGGAACCCGCACGGGGCGAAGTGCGAGGAGAACCGCTCCATCGTCTCCGCGCGCACGGCCTCGCCACTGGAGAAGGCCACGCGCCAGCGGCTGAGATCCAGTCCGGCCCGCTCGGCCTCGTTTACGCGCCGCACGCACAGCTCGTAGGCGAAGTCGGGCGCGCCGCTGATGGTGGCGCCGTGGGTGGAGATGGCCTCCAGCCAGCGCCGCGGCTTCTGGAAGAAGACCGAGGGCGGCAGCAGCACGGCGGGAAGACCCGTGTAGAGGGGCTGGAGTACGCCCTCCAGCAGCCCGAGCCCCTGGTGCGTGGGCAGCCACAGCAGCAACTTGTCCGAGGCCGTCTGCCCCAGCCCGCGCCGCAGGGCCTCCGAGTTGTCGAGCAGGCTGGCGTGCGTCACCCGCACGCCCTTGGGGGTGCTGGCGGTGCCCGCCGTGTACTGCAGGAGCGCGATGGCGCGCGAATCCACGAACGGCGGCGTCCAATCGGCCGGAGGCGAGGCCGAGGCCGCGTCCTCGGTGGGGATCAGATCAATGTGCGCCGCGAGGCCCTCAATCGTGAGGCGCTGACCCTCGGCGGGGCGGGGACCGCCCACGAGCGCTGCGGCCGCACCCGAGTCCTGCGCGATGGCGGCCAGCAGCTTGGGCTCCAGCCCCGGCGCATCGAACAGCGGCGGCGGCACGGGGACGGCGATCACCCCCGCGTAGAGGCAGCCGAAGAGGCTGGCGACGGAGGCCGGGCCAGGCGGCAGGACGATGAGGACGCGCTGCCCGGACAGGCTGCGCTTCTCCAGCTCCATCGCGATGGCGCGGGCCCGCCGATCCAGCTCTCCGTACGAGAGCGTCACATCCTCGGAGGCCTCCGCACCCAGGAAGGTGAAGGCCGGAATCTGCCCCTGCTCCGCCGCGCGACGCCGGAGGATGTCAGCGAAGGTCCGCGCTTCCTTCCAGAGCTGGCGCGCTCCACCGCTGGCAGGGGAGTGTGTGTGTTCTCTCACGGCCTCGTGAGGATCCATCGAATAGCGGGGAGCTGTCCATCCCTTGGAAATGCAACGGAAAAATCCACCAGGAGCATGTAGGATGGGGTGCCACGGACCGAAGGGGCAGGTGCCCTCGGTTCGCGGGTGCGCTGGGGGCGCGGCGCAGAGGGATCCACCGGCGGAGGCCGCTCGCGCTTGCTTGCCGGGCAAGGCGGCTCGGGGGCGGACAGGCGCGGAAGTCGGGGGGCTCGCGGCCAGCCGCTCATCTGGTGTAGGGATACCGCCGCATGTTGCGTAACCTCCGTGAGATCTACCAATACCGGGGCCTGCTGCTCAGCCTCATCCAGCGAGAGCTGAAGGCGCGCTACCGGGGCTCGGTGCTCGGGTTCCTGTGGACGTTCCTCAACCCGACGTTGCAGATGTTCGTCTACACGCTGCTGTTCTCCGTCTACATGCGGCAGCAGATCGAGCATTACGCGTTTTTCATGTTCATTGGCTTGCTGCCGTGGATCTGGTTCTCCAGCTCGGTGAGCGCGGGCTCCAGCTCCATCAGTGATCGGCGCGATCTGCTCACCAAGGTGCGCTTCCCGGCCCAGGTGCTGCCGGCCACGGTGGTTGCCACCAACCTGTGCAACTTCGTGCTCTCGGTGCCGCTGCTGATCGGCCTGGGGCTCTTCCTGGGGCACTACCCCAGTTGGCACATCGTGTTGTTCCCGGTGGTGATGTTCGTTCAGCTGTGCGTGACGCTGGCGCTGGTCTACCTGCTGTCCGCCATCAACGTGACGTTCAGGGACTTGCAGCAGATCGTCGGCAACCTGCTGACCATGTGGTTCTTCGTCACGCCCATCTTCTACCGGGTGACGACCATCCCCGAGCAGATCCGGGATCTGATGGTGCTGGCCAACCCCATGGCGGTGATGGTCACGTCCTACCAGTCCATCTTCTACGATCACCAGCTGCCGGCAGCCGGTCCCCTGGCCATGTGGATGGGCATCGCGGCGGTGCTGTTGTGGATGGCGTCGGAGCTCTTCGAGCGCCGCCGCGAGGACTTCGCGGAGGTCGTTTGAGTCACCCAGCGCATCCGGATGGCGACGCCGTCGTCATCCGCAACGTCATCAAGCGGTTCAAGAAGAGCACCATCCGGCGCGAGTACACGACGTTCAAGTCGGAGCTGGTGCGCTGGCTCAAGGGCAAGCGCGGCGCGGCCGACAAGACGTTCATCGAGGCGCTGCGCGGCATCGACCTGACCATTCCCCGTGGGCGGACGGTGGGCATCATCGGTCGCAACGGCTCGGGCAAGAGCACGTTGCTCAAGCTGATGACGGGCATCTACTCGCCCACCTCCGGGGAGATCGAGATGCGGGGACGGATCTCGGCCCTGCTGGAGCTGGGGGCGGGGTTCCACCCGGACTTCTCGGGCCGGGAGAACATCATCATCAACGGCATCATCCTGGGGATGACGCGGGCAGAGATCCGCGCCCGGATGGACGACATCATCGCCTTCAGCGAGCTGGGCGACTTTGTCGACGAGCCGGTGCGCACCTACTCCAGCGGCATGTACGCCCGGTTGGCCTTCGCCGTGGCCACGCATGTGGATCCGGACATCCTCATCGTGGACGAAGTGCTTGCCGTGGGCGACGAGCACTTTGGCAAGAAGAGCCTCGCGAAGATGATGGAGTTCAAGGCGGCGGGGAAGACGATTGTCCTCGTCACCCACGATCTGGTCACCGTGGAGAAGTGGTGTGATCTGGCCGTCTGGGTGGACGCGGGGCGTATCCGCCGCGTGGGTCCCCCCAAGGACGTGACGCAGGAGTACCGGCAGGCCGTGGCGCTGGCGGAGGAGCAGTCCATGGTCCTGGGCCCGGCGGCGATCGCCAAGGACGGCGGCGCGCTGCCCCAGGTGCCTGTGACGCCTGTCCCTCTGCCTGGAGCCCAGGGGCAGCTGACCGACGCCTCGAACGCGCGCCCCAGCAGCCGTGAGGTGGAGCTGTCCCGGGTGAGTCTGCGGGGAGCCGCGGGGGCGGAGGTCACCTCGGTGGACACCGAGGACCTGCTGGAGATCCAGATCGACTTCACCACCCGGCAGCCCGTGGAGGATGCGACGTTTGGCATCTCCGTGAGCCGGGCGGATGGCGTCCAGGTGTACGGCACCCATACCTCGCTCGAGTCCGTGTCCCTGCCATGCCCGCTGCCTCCCGCGGGGACCGTGCGGCTGACCCTGCAGCGGGTCACGTTCACTCCTGGCGACTACATCCTGGACGTGTACGTGAAGGGCCATGACGGCAAGACGTACGACGAGCACAAGGGCCAGTCCCGATTCACCGTGCGCTCCGCTCTCGGGGACACCGGGGTGGCGCGTCCTCCGCACGTCTGGTCCGTGGATGCCATTCCCTCCACCCGCCACGCCGTGCAGCCCGCGCGGGCCAACGCTTCCTGAGCCTCCCATGTCCAACCAAGAGAAGAAGAACCCCCCGTCCCGTTCTGGCGGCGGCCGCCGGAACCGTCAGAAGCAGGCCCCGGCCGGACGCCCGCTGCCCCGGCAGGGAGCGCTGAGCGACGAGGGCGGCTACGTGTACCAGGGCCAGCCCACTGTGGGCGAGCTGGCGGAGATGGTGGCGGCCGAGCGTCTCGTCATCGACGAGCTGCGCGGCAGCGGGGAGGATCGGGCCTCCGAGCTCGTCGCGCATGAGCGCACGCTGCGGATGCTCCTCCAGGAGCTGCGCCATCGGACTGCCGTGCCGCCTGCGCCCCCGGCGACGCCAGCCGCGCACGGCCCGGTGAACATCTCGCCCCACGTGATGGACTTCCTGGTGCCAGGCTCGCACCGCGGAGGCGTGGGGAAGGCCGTGACGGCGGCGAAGCGCGCGGTGCTCCGGGGGCTCAAGCCCTTCCACATGGAGCTGCTGCGCCCCCAGCACCGCTTCAATGAGGCGCTCATCGCCTCGCTCAATGATCTGCTCGCGCTCCAGGGCAAGGCGGGCGCTCGGCAGCAGGCGGACGGCATCTGGAGCCGGCTCGTCCCGCTGGCCAACCCCACGGCGTGGAGCGTCAGCTCCCACCGGAGCGTGGGCACGGGGGCGCTCGTGGCGCTGGCCAAGCGCTCCTATCTGTCGGCGCTGGGGCCCGTGCTGCGCGAGCTGTTCCGGGCCCAGGCCGCGTGGAACGCCAAGGCGGTGGAGGCTCTGGCTCGGCTCGCCCGGCGGGACGGGACACCCCCGACTGCGGCGGAGGCCGCGAGCGCGAAGGAGTTGCTCAGCTCGCTCTGGAGGTTGAGCGATCCGTTCAACCTGCCCGGCCTGTCCGCGGGAGTGCGTGCCGCCGCGCCGCTGTGGCGTGAGGTGCTGCGGCGCCAACACCGCTTCAATGAGCAGGTGACGGAGCAGCTGCGGCTGCTGCTGGGCGCGAACTCCCAGGTGCGCGTGGTGGAGCTCTCTCCCTATGAGGAGTGGTGCGCGCGCGTGGAGCCCGAGCAGCGGGCCGAGGCCGAGCGCGAGGCCGAGGAGCTGGAGTCCCCGCCGCTCATCAGCGTGGTGGCTGTGGGCACGAACGTCTCGGAAGCCGAGGTCCGTGCCACGCTCGGCTCGTTGCTGAAGCAGAGCTACGGCGAGTGGGAGTTGTGTATCGCCAGCACCGGCACCGTCTCGCGCAAGCTCTCCACGTGGGTGGAGATGCAGGACGCCGAGGACGAGCGGATCCACATTGTCACCGAGTCCGTGGGCAACGATCCGGCCCGGGCCTACGAGGCGGCGCGCGCCCTGGCCCAGGGTGAGATCATCGCCTTCATGGAGCTGGGCGATGAGCTCGCGCCGCACGCGCTGGCCGAGGTGGCCCGGCGCACGCGGGCCGAGATCGACTTCGACGTGCTGTATGCGGACGAGGACCAGCTCGACGAGAACCGGAGGCGCCGCGAGCCGTTCTTCAAGCCGGACTGGTCGCCGGATCTGCTGCGCTCGTGCCACTACTGGGGTTCGCTGCTCGTCGTCCGCCGTTCGCTGCTGGAGCGGGTGGGCGGCCATCAGCCGGGTCTGGTGGGCTTCCACGGCTACGATTTGGCGCTGCGCCTCTCCGAGCAGACCCAGCGCATCACCCACGTCCCCCGCGTGCTGCTGCACCGCCGCGCCACGGCGCCAGGCCCCCTGGCCAACGTGCCCGTGCCCCAGGCTGGCCCAGGGAGGCGCGTGCTCGCCGAGCATCTGCGGCGCCTGGGAGAGCAGGGCGAGGCCCTGGTGTCGCCCTCGGGCACGCTCCGGGTCCGCTACCCCGTGCAAGGCACGCCGCGCGTGTCGATCATCGTTCCGTTCAAGGACAAGCCCGAGCTGCTGGAGACGCTCGTCACCAGCTTCGTGAAGTACACGCGCTACCCGAACGTGGAGCTGCTGCTCATCTCCAACAACAGCACGAAGCCGGAGACATTCGCGCTGCTGGAGACGCTCACGGATCCGCGCATTCGCAAGCTGACGTGGGATCACCCGTTCAACTACTCGGCCATCAACAACTTTGGCGTCGAGCAGGCCACGGGCGAGCTGCTGCTGTTCCTCAACAACGACATCGAGGTCATCGAGGAGGGCTGGCTGGAGGAGCTGATCGGCCAGGCGCAGCGGCCCGAGGTGGGGCTCGTGGGGGCGCGGCTGCTCTTCCCGGACGGCACGCTGCAGCACGCGGGTGTCGTGGTGGGGCTGGGCGGCTATGCGGGCCACCCGTTCACCCAGCTGGCCCCCACGGCTTCCACGCCCATGGGCCGGGCGGACTGGACGCGCAATTACCTGGCGGTCACCGGCGCGTGCGTGATGATGCGCCGCACCATCTTCGAGCAGCTCGAGGGCTTCGACGAGTGCTTCATCGTCTGCGGCAGCGACGTGGAGCTCGGCCTGCGCGCCGTGGAGCATGGCCTGCGCGTGGTGTACACGCCGCATGCCACCCTCATCCACCACGAGTCCGCGACGCGGAAGACCGACTCCATCCCGGAGAATGACTTCTGGCGCTCGTACGTGGCCTACCGGCGGTGGCTGTACGGCGGCGATCCCTTCTACAACGCGAACCTCACGCTGCTGGGCTCGGATGGGAGCTTCCGGGGGACGGAGGACGCACAGAGCCTGGCCATCCAGGTGCTCCTGGGCGAGTTGCCCAGCTCGCGCGTGGACGACGTCACTGCGGCGCGAGCCAACCACGTCCGGCACCTCTCCGGTCAGGTGCGCGCCCTGGACTACTCCGTGGAGGTGGTGGAGCGCTCGCGGGCCGAGGCGCCCCGGCAGCTCGCCGCGTTGCGCTCGGAGGGGCTGCGGCGCGTCACGTGGTTCGTCCCGGGCTTCGGCCACCCCTACGGCGGCGTGCACACCATCCTGCGCTTCGGGGATCTGCTGAAGCGCCGGCATGGCGTGGAGAACACCATCGTCATCTACGACACCCCCCGGGTGACGCCGCGGGAGATGGAGGCGCGCATTGCGCCGCTCTTCCCGGAGCCTCCGGGCCAGTTCCACATCATCCAGCGCTCGGAGGATCTGGCCGGGCTGCCTCCGTCGGACCTGGCAATCGCCACGCTGTGGACGAGCGCGTACGTGATGCTGCAGTACCCGCGGGCGAAGGCGCGCGCCTACTTCATTCAGGACTTCGAGCCACTCTTCTATCCGGCGGGCAGCTATTACGCGCTGGCGGAGCAGACGTACCGGATGGGCTTCTACGGCATCTTCAACACCCAGGGCCTGCACGACCACGTCACCGCGAACTACCCCATGGAGGGCTGCTGGTTCGAGCCCACCGTGGAGCGCTCGGTGTTCCATGCGCGGCGGCCCGCCCGCAAGGGGCCCGTGCGGCTGTTCTTCTACGCGCGTCCGTCCACGGACCGGAACGCCTTCGAGCTGGGCCTGGCCACGCTGAGTCAGCTCAAGAAGGAGCTGGGCAACGCGGTGGAGATCGTCACCGCCGGTGAGAAGTGGGATCCGGCGGTGTTCGGGGTGCAGGGGGTGATCCACAACTACGGCATCCTCCCGTACGAGAAGACGGGAGACTTGTACCGGGAGTGCGATGTGGGCCTGTGCTTCATGTTCACCAAGCACCCCTCGTACCTGCCCTTCGAGATGATGGCGTGCGGCGTCACGGTGGTGACCAACGACAACCCCGCAAACCTCTGGCTGCTGGAGCACGAGAAGAACTGCCTGCTGGCTGAGCCCACCTACTCGTGCGTGCTGACCCAGCTGCGTCACGCGGTTCAGGATGCTTCACTCCGCGCGCGGATCAGCGCCGCCGCCGTGGAGCGAGTGACGCGTACGACGTGGGAGGAGCAGGTGGATAAGGTGTACGCGGCCCTCATGGGCCTCCCGGTCTCCCGCGCGGAGCTGCCGCACCCCGGAGAGCTTCGCCAGCCGGTGTCCTTTCCCACGAGCAGCTTCCGGGCCGGTCGTTCCTGACGTGTGAGCTGTCCCTCAGGTGAGCTGTAGCCACCCGGCGGCCGAGTGCTCGCTCGCCTGCCGGGAGGGTCGTCCCTTCATGCAGCCCTCGCGCCCCGACATGTGTCTGGTGTAGGGATGCAGGCCCTTTGCCCCATGTCCAAGAAATCACTCGACACGCCGTCCTCTTCTGATCGCGCTTCCGGGCGCTCCCCCGTCCCTCCGCTGGCGACGCTGCCCGAGTTCAGCGGGGACAGCCCCGCGGAGATCTCGCGGACGTTCACGGCTGGAGAGTTGGCGGAGATGGTGGCGGCCCAGCGCCGCGCCCTCCAGGCGCAGCAGCCGTGCAGCAGCACCGGGTGCCAGGACCTCATGGTGCAGCAGCGGATCCTCCAGCTGCTCACGCGCGAGATGAAGAGCCGCTTGCCCGAGGACTCGGCCCGGCCGCACACGCCACTGCAGGCCGCGCGGAAGCTGGCGGACATCCTCCACTTCGAGGTGCCTCCCTCGCACCGCAAGGGCGTGGGCCGCGCCGTCACCGCCGCCAAGAGCGTCTTCGTCCAGGGACTCAAGCCCCTGCACGTGGAGATGCTGCGGCCTCAGTACGCCTTCAACAACGAGCTGCTCGCGGTGATCGAGTACCTGCAGGCCCGCAGCGCCACCACCATGGGGATGGACCTGGGCGACTGGGTTCGCCGCCGGCTCGAGCCGATGCGGGACACCTCGCAGTGGCAGGTGGCCTCCCACCGGCGGAGCGGGGTGGGCAAGGCCGTCAAGCTGGTGAAGAGCTCGTGGCTCCAGGCCATGGGGCCGTGGCTGCGGGAGCTGATGGCGGGCCAGCAGCGGTGGAACGAGGCGGCGGTGGAGTTGCTGGTGCTGGCGGCCAATCCACGCTCGGTGACGCTCGATGAGCGCGCGCGCCGGGTGGCCGAGTTGCACGCGCTGAATGATCCGTTCGCCCAGGTGCAGCTGCCCAAGGCGGCCAAAGCCTCGTTGCCCCTGTGGCGTGAGGTCTTCCGCCGCCAGGCGAGCTTCAACAATGAGGTCTCGCTGTGCCTGGCCAACCTGCTTGAGACGCGGGTGCCGGCCTCGGCGGCGCCGGTGGCCGACAACTACGAGGCGTGGTGCGCCGAGCGCGAGCCCGCCTGGTATCAGCGCTCGGCTGCGGCGCTGGAGACCCTGAGCCGCAAGCCGCTCATCAGCGTGGTGGTCCCCGTCTACGAGACCCCCGAGCCCATCCTCCGCCAGTGCATCGACTCCGTGCGTGCCCAGAGCTACGGGAATTGGGAGCTGTGTCTGGCAAACGATGGGAGCCGCTCGCCCCACGTGGAGCGCGTGCTGAGCAGCTATGCCCAGACGGACGCCCGCATCCGCTTCAAGACGCTGCCCGCCAATGCTGGCATCTCCGCCGCCACCAACGCGGCCATCGAGATGGCCACCGGCGACTTCGTGGCCTTCTTCGACCATGACGATGTGCTGGCGCCCAACGCCCTGGCGGAGATGGTGCTGCGGCTGGACCGCGAGCCCGAACTGGACCTGCTCTACTCGGACGAGGATCGCCTGGGCAATGACGGCCGGCGCTTCGGGCCCTTCTTCAAGCCGGACTGGTCGCCCGACCTGCTGCGCTCGGTCAACTACATCTGCCACTTCGTCGTGGTGCGCCGCACGCTGCTCGCCAAGGCGGGCGGCCTGCGCGACGGCTTCCAGGGCTCGCAGGACTTCGAGTTCCTGCTGCGGCTCTCCGAGCACACGCCGCGCATTGCCCACGTTCCCGGCATCCTCTATCACTGGCGCGCCTCGGACATCTCGCTGTCGCAGGATCCGGCCAAGCTCCAGGCGGCCTCGGCCGCAGGAGTGCGCGCGCTCACCGAGCACCTGCAGCGGCTGAACGAGCCCGGCACGGTGGAGGAGGTGGCCCCCACGCACTACCGGGTGCGCTACCCGGTGCGGGGCACTCCGCTCGTCTCCATCATCGTCCCGTTCAAGGACAAGCCCGAGCTGCTGCGGACGCTCACCTCCACGCTGCTGGAGAAGACGCGGTACACGAACTACGAGCTGCTGCTGGTCTCCAACAACAGCACGAAGCCGGAGACGTTCGCGCTGCTGGAGACGCTCACGGATCCGCGCATCCGCAAGCTGACGTGGGATCACCCGTTCAACTACCCGGCCATCAATAACTTCGCGGCCCGGGAGGCGCGTGGCGACCTGCTGCTCTTCCTCAATAACGACATGGAGGTCATCGACCCCGGCTGGCTGGAGGAGCTGATCGGCCAGGCGCAGCGCCCCGAGGTAGGCGCGGTGGGAGCAAAGCTGCTCTTCCCGGATGGCACGCTCCAGCATGCGGGCGTGGTGGTGGGGCTCACGGGGTTCGCGGGGCACCCGTTCTGGCGCGTGCCAGATACCACCGCGTGGACGCCGTTCGGCCACGCGGACTGGGTGCGCAACTACCTGTCCGTCACCAGCGCGTGCGTCATGCTGCGGCGCGAGGTGTTCGAGGCGATGAAGGGCTTCGACGAGCGCTTCGTCGTCTGCGGCAGCGATGTGGATATCGGGCTGCGGCTGGTGGAGGCCGGGCTGCGCGTCGTCTACACGCCCCACTGCAAGCTGGTGCACCACGAGTCCGCCAGCCGTCGGCTGGATTCCATCCCCGAGAACGACTTCTGGATGTCGTACTCGGTCTACCGGCCTTACTTGCTGAAGGGCGATCCCTTCTACAACCCGAACCTCACCCTGCTGAGCACGGACGCCACGTTGCGGCGCCACACGGAGAGTGGCGAGGAGCTGGCGGTACGGACGCTGGTGTATGACTTGCCCAGCGCTCAATCCTCCATCTCCGCTGAGCGCGCCCAGCACCAGCGCCACGTGGCGGACCACCTGAAGGGGCTGGACTACACCTCCGCCCAGGCGGACGAGGCGCGCCGCCAGGCCCCCGAGCGGCTCGCGGCCCTGCGCCAGAAGGGGCGCATCGATCGCATCTGCTGGTTCATCCCGTCCTTCCACCACCCCTACGGTGGCATCCACACCATCCTGCGCTTCGCGGACATGCTGAAGCGGCGGCACGGCGCGGAGAGCGACCTGGTCATCTACACCAACCCGCAGGTCACCGCGGCCGAGATGCAGGCGCGCGCGTCCGTGCTCTACCCAGAGCCGCCGGGGCGCTTCCGGGTGCTGCGGAGCATGGACGAGGTGAAGGACTTGCCCGAGTGCGACGTGGCCATCGCCACGTTCTGGACGTCGGCGTACTCGGTGCTGGAGCACCCGCGCGCCATGCTCAAGGCCTACTTCATCCAGGACTACGAGCCGCAGTTCTTCACTGCGGGCACCTACTCGGCGCTGGCCGAGCAGACCTACCGGATGGGCCTGTACGGCATCTTCAACACCCAAGGGCTCTACGACTACGTGACGAAGCAGTACCCCATGCAGGGTTGCTGGTTCGAGCCCACCGTGGATCGTTCCATCTTCCATGACCGGCGTCCCGAGCGCCGGGGCGGGCCCGTGCGCGTCTTCTTCTACGGGCGGCCCTCCACGGACCGGAACGCCTTCGAGCTGGGCATCGCCACGCTGCGCCAGCTCAAGCAAGAGCTGGGGCCCGCGGTGGAGATCGTCACCGCGGGTGAGAAGTGGGATCCGGAGCAGTACGGCTTGCAGGGCGTCATCAACAGCCTGGGCGTGCTGCCCTACGAGCGGACGGCGGACCTGTACCGGGAGTGCGACGTGGGCCTGTGCTTCATGTTCACCAAGCACCCCTCGTACCTGCCCTTCGAGCTGATGGCCTGTGGGGTGACGGTGGTGACCAACGACAACCCCGCCAACCACTGGCTGCTGGAGCACGGGAAGAACTGCCTGCTGGCCGAGCCGACCTATTCGTGCGTGTTGGAGCAGCTGCGCGCCGCCGTCACGAACACGGCCCTGCGCGCTTCGATTCGCACGGAGGCTGCGGAGCGCATCTTGCGCACCACCTGGGAAGAGCAGGTGGATCGCGTGCACGCGCAGCTGGTGCACGGCGAAGGGGCACATACGGCTCAGGGCGGTGCGGAGCCCTCGCGCAAGCGCGCCTCGGGCAAGCCGTAGGGGAGGGATGGCTGCTGGCGTGCGGAGCGTTAGCTGGTACGTTGTCGCCGTACCCTGGGCCAGGCCGGGTCCTTGTGAGGAGCACCATGCTGAAGATTGTCGAAAGGGCGAACGAGCTGCTGCAGAAGGCAAAGGGGGCCGTGGGCCTCGAGCCCGGGGCTTCTGGGCTGTGGCTGGACCACCCGAATGCGGAGACCCTGCTGCGTGAGCGCACGCGCAGCGAGTTCCTGCGCAAGCATGTGGGCGAGCTCATCCGCGACGGTGTGACGCGCATCCCAGGACTGGTGAGTGCCGACACCTGCGAGCAGCTGACACAGGAGTTCCACCAGTACTGCCAGCAGCACTCGGCCGCAGCGGCGGACTACCGGGACGCGCAGGGCTATCACGAGCGCCTGTGCAACCTGCACCTGTCCTCCCCACGGGCCCTGAGCATCGGCTTACACCCGCGGGTGCTGGAGGTGCTGGACTTCGCCTTCGGGAAGCGCGCGGCGGTCTGCAGCTCCCTCGTTTTCGAGAAGGGCAGCCAGCAGGCCATCCACCGCGACTCGCCCTTCTTCCACACGAACCCGGAGGGCCAGTTCTTCGGTGTGTGGACGGCGCTGGAGGATGTGTCTCCGGACGCGGGGCCGCTGACGTACCACGTGGGTGGACACCGCATCCCCATGGACCGGCTGAAGATCGCGCGCGACAACCCTGGCAAGAAGCCCGGAGAGCTGTACAGCGAGTACATCCGCATCCTCCACCAGGAGTGCTCGCAGCGCGCCATCCCCCTGACGCGCGCGGACTTCATGCGCAAGGGCGATGTCTTGATCTGGCACCCCCAGCTTCCGCACGGCGGCAGCCCCATCAAGCGCCCGGAGTTGACGCGCAAGAGCGTGGTCTTCCACTACATGCCTGAGAACTCCCCGATGCACGGAGTGGAGGCCTTCTTCAGCGAGAAGTTCCCGAACACGCCCAACGGCTACCGCCGGGAGAGCGGCAGGGCCGTCATCGACCACGGCTCCCCGCGCTTCGACCACAACTACTGAGAGAGACCAGCGAGGGGCTGAGTCCCGTGCTCACTTCCGGGAGCGCTTCGCCGCCGGACGCGCTGGGGCTTGCTCGAGCTTGGCCAGTTTTTCGCTGATCTCTTTGCGCCAGGCCGCCTGGGTACGGGCGCTCTCGCGCTGCTGCTCGTAGATCAAGGCCAGCGAGTCCAGGATGGCCTCGTTGAACTCCACCTGCTTGCGCATCACCTCGTTGATGAACGGCTGGAAGACGCCTCGGAAGGCGCGCTTGGCCAGCACCAGAGCCGGGCCCACCACCGGGCGGTGGGAGGTGGCCGGTTCCGCATAGCGCGTGTCCTTCTTCTGGCGCGGTGTCTCCAGAATGGGGGGCCACTGGGCCTCCGTGGGGGCCCGTTCGGTGCGCTCCAGCGTGGCGCGAAGCTGCTCGCTGGCCTCGGGAGAAGGGGAGGGGAGCTTCTCGGTGGCTGCCGCCACCGTCGCCGCGAGGGCCGGATCGGAGAAGAGCTGATCAGCGCGCATGGGTGACTCCTGAGCGGCGCAGGGACTCCAGCAACGGGTGGACCGCCGTCTCCACCTGGTTGGGCTCGTAGGGGATGATCTGCTCTCCCAGCTTCGCCACAGCCGCGTCCGCCTCCAGCAGTACTGTGCTCGCGGAAGAGGTTCGCACCGCCATCTCCAGGGACGAGGAGCCCGGGAGTGGGAAGTCTGCGCTGGGCGAGGCAGGCAGTGGCTGATCGGGGCTGAAGCTCCAGACCTGGAATCCCTCCCGCGCTTCGACTCGAGGGCTGACCGACAGTGGAACTGGGGCCGGGCTGAGCGCCAGCACACGGGCCTCGGGCAGTTGCCGCGCCAGCGCTCGTGCGAGGCGTGAGGCGGGAGCGTCGGGATGGCTCTCATATCCCGGGCAGACGAGATCCACCGAGGCGGTGGACACGGAAGGCATCTCTTGTGCCGTCAGTGCTCCTTCCAACCAAGGGGAAAGCCCCTCACGGATGCGGGCGGCGACCTGCTCCTGCCCCAGCGATGCGAGCCTGTCTCTCTGCCCGGAGAGGATCTTCTTCCTCAGTCCGGGCTCGCGCTCCAGCACCGCGAGGAGCTGAGCCACCTCCAGCGGATCCCGCGTCCGAGTGGCCAGACCCGCGCCGCCCATCGTCTCGGGAATCGCTGCCGCGCCGTAGGCCACTACCGGCACACCGCGCTCCATCGCCTCCAGCAGCGGCACACCGAAGCCCTCGTGCCGGCTCATGGAGAGGTACGCCGTGGCCACCGAGTAGCAGGCCGAGAGCTGTGCGGCGCTCACCCGGCCCAGCAGGTGAATCCGCTCGGCGCCCAGCAGCTCCTTCACCCCATGCAGATACGTCCCATAGGGCGTCTCCCGGTTGAGGTAGCCCGCGATGATCAACCGGCTGCGAGGCTGATACAGCCGCTGATACGCCGCGAACACGCGCATCACATCGTCGATGCGCTTGCTCGGCACCGCCCGGCCCACGAAGAGGACGTTCACGCAGCCGTCATCGAACTCCGCCTGGAGTGTGGGATCCGGCGGCGCGTGAAACGCCCCCCAGTCCAGTGCGAATGGGATCACCGACACGTGCGGGAAGCCCGCGGCCGTCAGCTCCTCGGCGCTGAAGTGCGAGTAGGCATATGCGCACTCCACCCAAGGCCGCAGTGCCAGCAACTCCTCCCGGGCCGCCAGGCATGCCGCGGCCACCTTCCGATCGAAACCCTCGAAGAGCGGAGCAGGTGTCACGTTGTGATACACGAGCGCCTTACGCCCGGGTGAGCGTGCAATCAGCGGCACCAGCCGCGACTCGAAGCTGTGGTGGATCAGCAGCGCGGTGTCCGCGTCCGCCTCCTTCGGATAGTTCGAGGCGGGGCGTACCTGCTCCTGGCACTCTGAGTCCCACTGCTCGGCGTAAATCTCTGACGCATAGCCCCAACCGCGCAGCAGCGACTGCAGGTAGCGCGCCTGATTGCCCACTGCGTCACCCCACGCCAGCCGCGGCACGAGCTGGTGGACAGCTCGAGCGGACGACGGAGCGCCAGCACGTCTGCTTCTCCGACCTATCACGATGGCCAACGCCTCTATCCTCCGATGGTTGCAGGCGCAAGGTCACCTTGACGTGACAGAGCCGCTCCGATACTCAGGCCGCCGATCTTTCCTGTTTTCAAGAGCAAGTCGAATGAACGTCCTGATTACCGGCGGTTGCGGCTTCATTGGCTCCAACCTCGTGAAGTACATCCGCAAGAACCGTCCCGAGTGGAAGGTCGTCAACCTCGACAAGCTCACGTACGCGGGCAACCTCGAGAACCTCTCCGAGTTCGAGGGTGATCCGAAGCACGTGTTCGTGCGCGGTGACATCGGCAACCCGGAGCTGGTGGAGCACCTGATCGCCCAGCACTCGGTGGACGCCATCATGCACCTGGCTGCCGAGAGCCACGTGGACCGCTCCATCCTGGGCCCCGAGGTGTTCGTCGCCACTAACGTGCTCGGCACTCAGCGGCTGCTCGAGGCGGCCCGCTCGCGCGGCATCAAGCGCTTCCTCATGGTCTCCACGGACGAGGTGTACGGCTCGCTGGGACCCACCGGCGCCTTCACCGAGAAGTCCCCGCTGCAGCCCTCCAGCCCGTACTCGGCGTCGAAGACCAGCGCGGACCTCATCTCGCTGGCCTACCACCACACGTTCGGGATGGACGTCATCGTCACCCGGTGCTCCAACAACTACGGGCGCTACCAGTTCCCCGAGAAGCTCATCCCCCTCATGGTGGTGAACGCGCTGCATGACAAGCCGCTGCCGGTGTACGGCGACGGCGCCAACGTGCGCGACTGGCTCCACGTGGAGGACCACTGCTCCGCGCTCGTCACCGCGCTGGAGAAGGGCAAGGCGGGCGAGGTCTACAACATCGGCGGCGGCGCCGAGCGCAAGAACATCGAGATCGTCAAGGCGATCCTCGGCCTGGTGGGCAAGCCCGAGTCCCTCATCAAGTACGTGAAGGATCGCCCGGGGCACGATCGCCGCTACGCCATCGACCCGTCGAAGACGAAGGCGGAGTTGGGCTGGTCTCCGGCGCACACCTTCGAGGCGGGCTTGGCGGACACGGTGAAGTGGTACGTGGACAACCCCACATGGTGGGAGCGGGTGACGAGCGGCGCCTACCGCCAGTACTTCGAGACCCAATACCGCGCCCGCCTGAAGGGCTGAGCCTCACTGGAGTACGCGCATGCGCTTCCTCGTCACGGGGTCCAACGGGTTGGTCGGCAGCCGCGTCTGTGCGCAGCTGGAGCAGGCTGGCCATGAGGTGGTGGCCGTTGGCCGGGGAGGGCGGCGCACGGGCGGCTCCTACCGCTACATCCCCGTGGATCTCACGCTCGAGGCGGATGTGCTCACCGCCATCGAGTCCGCCTCGCCCGAGGTGATCATCCACCCTGCCTCCATGACGGAGGTGGACGCGTGCGAGAAGAACCCGGATCTGGCCTATGCCGCCAATGTCACTGCGGCGGCCGCCGTGGCCAAGGGCGCTCGGCGCGTGGGAGCGCACCTGGTGCACGTCTCCACGGACTACGTCTTCGATGGCGACCACGGGCCCTATGATGAGGAGGCCCTGCCCAACCCGCGTGGCGTCTACGCCATCACCAAGCTGATGGGCGAGCACGCCGCGCGCACCTTTGTTCCCACCTGCGCCATTGCCCGCACGGCGGTGGTGTACGGCTGGCCCGCCGCGGGCCGCCCCAACTTCGGCGCATGGCTGGTGGGCGCGCTGGAGAAGAAGCAGCCCC
Source organism: Hyalangium minutum (assembly GCF_000737315.1). Taxonomy (GTDB): domain Bacteria; phylum Myxococcota; class Myxococcia; order Myxococcales; family Myxococcaceae; genus Hyalangium; species Hyalangium minutum. The sequence continues at coordinate 28,616 of NZ_JMCB01000010.1, read as the reverse complement.
TCAAGCTCTTCGAGGATCAGTTCGTCTCGCCCAGCTTCGCTGACAGCGTGGCGGCGCAGGTGGTGGAGCTGGGCACGCGCAAGCTGGGCGGCATCTGGAATACGTGCGGTGGCGAGGTGGTCAACCGCGTCACCTTTGGCCGGGCGCTGTGCGAGGTGTTCGGGTTCGACCCGAGCAGCATCACCCCCTCGAAGCTGGCGGATCTGAAGCTGGCCAGTCCCCGGCCGCTGCACAGCGGGCTCAAGGTGGACAAGGCGCGCAGCCAGCTCGCGGCCCAACCTCTGTCTTTGTCCGAGTCTCTGGCTCGGTTCCATGCGGCGTGGAAGGCCGGTAGCACGCCCTCTCGAGGTGCATCATGAAAGGGATTGTTCTCGCCGGCGGCTCGGGCACGCGCCTGTATCCGCTCACTCGTGTCGTCAGCAAGCAGCTGCTGCCTGTCTACGACAAGCCGATGATCTACTACCCGGTGACTACGCTGATGATGGCGGGTATCCGGGAGATTCTGATCATCTCCACTCCGTCGGATCTGCCGCGCTTCCGCGAGCTGCTCGGCAGCGGCGAGCAGTGGGGCGTGCGCTTCGAGTACGCCGAGCAGCCCAAGCCCGAGGGCCTGGCCCAGGCGTTCATCATCGGCCGCCCGTTCGTGGGCAATGATCAGTCCTGCCTCATCCTGGGCGACAACATCTTCTACGGCCACGGCTTCATCGACATGCTGCAGCGCACGGCCAAGCGCACCCAGGGCGCCACGGTGTTCGGCTACTACGTGAAGGATCCGGAGCGCTACGGCGTGGTGGAGCTGGACGCCAACAACCGCGCGGTGAGCATCGAGGAGAAGCCGGCCAAGCCCAAGTCGAACTACGCCGTCACGGGCCTGTACTTCTACGATCAGCAGGTGCTGGACATCGCGGCGAACCTCAAGCCCTCCAAGCGCGGCGAGCTGGAGATCACCGACGTGAACGCCGAGTACCTGCGGCGTGGCCAGCTCCAGGTGGAGCTGATGGGCCGCGGCTACGCGTGGCTGGACACCGGCACCCACGAGTCGCTGATGCAGGCCTCCAACTACATTGAGATCATCGAGCGCCGTCAGGGCCTCAAGGTCGCCTGCCCCGAGGAGATCGCCTACCGCATGGGCTACATCAACTCGACGCAGCTGGCGGAGCTGGCAGCGCCCATGCGCAAGAACGAGTACGGCCAGTACCTGCTGGATCTCATCGAGCACAAGGGGGCGGTCTCGTGAAGGTCATCCCCACGGAGATCCCCGGCGTCCTCATCATCGAGCCGAAGGTCCACGGTGACGCGCGCGGCTTCTTCCTGGAGACGTTCCACTCCGAGCGCTACAAGGAGGCTGGCATCCCCGGCCCCTTCGTGCAGGACAACTACTCGCGCTCGGTGAAGGGCACGCTGCGCGGGCTGCACTTCCAGGAGCCGCAGCCCCAGGGCAAGCTGGTGCAGGTGGTGGCTGGCGCGGTGTTCGACGTGGCGGTGGACATCCGCAAGGGCTCGCCCACGTTCGGCAAGTGGGCGGGGGTGGAGTTGTCCGCGGACAACAAGCGCCAGTTCTGGGTGCCCCCGGGCTTTGCCCACGGCTTCTACGTCCTCTCCGAGTCCGCGGACTTCCAGTACAAGTGCACCTCGCTGTACGCGCCCCAGTACGACGCGGGCATCGCCTGGAATGATCCGGATCTGGCCATTGCCTGGCCGCTGTCCGGTGAGCCCAATCTGTCCGCGAAGGACGCTGCGGCGCCGCGTCTGAAGGACGCGAAGGTGCTGCCCCCCTACGCGGGCTAAGGCCCCCGGAGCGCTCTTGCCTGCCTGCCCCTGGAGCGCTCGACCGAGCGCTCCACTTCGGGGTGCCGCCAGCCCCAGGGTGAGTGAGCATCCTCCCTGCGGGACACTGTCGAGGAGGCGGAATGGTTCTGCCGGGCAAGGGGATGGGCTGGAAAGAGTTCTTCAAGGCTCTGAAGAACGAGTACTCGCGCGACAAGGTGAGCGATGTCGCCGGCGCGCTGACGTTCTTCGGAGTGCTGGCGATCTTCCCCTTCATGCTGTTCCTGGTGTCGCTGGCGAGCGTGCTCATCGATCCCGCTCAGGCGCAGGTGCTGATCCAGGAGCTGGCCAAGGTGGCACCGAAGGAAGTGGCCACCATCCTGGGCGAGCGGCTCCAGGCCCTGGCGGCCAGCAAAAACGTGGGGCTGCTGACGGTGGGCGCCCTGGGTGCCATCTGGGCGGCCTCGGGCGGCATCGTGGCGCTGATGAACGCGCTCAACACCGTGTATGGCGTGGAGGAGAAGCGGCCCTTCTGGAAGGTGCGCGGCCTCGCGATCCTGTCCACGTTGGCGGCGGCCCTCATCTCCATCATCTCCGCGGCGGTGGCGGTGGCCACGCCCGCCATCGCCAACAAGCTGGGCGGGCCCTTCCCCACGCTGGTGACGTGGCTGCGCCTGCCCGTGGCGGGCCTGCTGATGATGTTCCTCTGGGCGGTGCTCTACTACGCGCTGCCGGACGTGAAGCAGAAGTTCAAGTTCATCACCCCGGGCTCCATCGTCGGCGTGATCATCTGGTTGATCGCTTCGTGGGGCTTCTCGGTCTACGTGACCAACTTCGGCAGCTATGACGCGAACTACGGCGCCATCGGCGGTGTCATCGTCATGCTGATGTGGATGTGGATCTCCGCGCAGGTCATTCTGCTGGGCGCCGAGATCAACGCCATCATCGAACACCGCTCCCCCGAGGGGAAGTCGCCGGGCGACCGGGTGCCGGGTACCGGTGGGGTGATGGCGACGAAGACCGAGGTGGAGCAGGGGGGAGCGAAGCTGCCGGGCTCCACGGAGTTCCGGCCCGAGGAGGCGGTGCCGCCGCAGCCTCCCGCGCCGATGCCGCTGTGGAAGACGCCGCTGGCCGCCGCAGCGAAGTGGGCCGCTGGGGTGGGCCTGGGCCTCTTCCTGCTGCGCAAGGGCACCCGGCCCAACTGAGCCGGGCGTCCCGGGCGCGCTGAATCAGGTGCCGACTTCGACCTTGAAGTCGGTGGAGCCGATCTCCGCCCCATCCGGGCCGAGGATCTTCACAGTCCAGTTACCGGAGTCGCCCGCGCGGATCGTCTTGAACGCGTGGGTGCGGTACGGCGAGCGAGGGACCTTCAGCTCGACCTTGGAGGCCTCGGCGCCGTTCTTCAGGAAGACGACGGTGATCTTGTCGTTCTCCACGCCAGTGATCTTGGTGCCCGCGTAGAGCTTGGTGTCGGGGGCCACCTTGAAGGAGTCCGAGGTGCCTTGCACCTCGTACTTCTCGATGGAGGTACCGACCTTCACCTCCGCCTTGCCGGCGGCGAAAGCGGTGGTGGTGAGCAGCAAGGCAGGCAGCAGCAACTTGAGAGCAGTCTTCGTCACGGCGTCTCCTGGGTTGGGGAGGAGCTCGCTATAGCACCCCCCGCCGACGCCTGGCTGCCTGCCCCCCGGGGCTACTTGCGGCGCACCACGATGTCCGCGGAGTGCTTCTCCAGGAACTCGTGGAAGGGCCCGTTGTAGTCGACGATCTCCTGGCCTTCCTTGAGAGACCAGATGCGCGTGGCCACCTCGGAGATGAGCTCCTGGTCGTGCGTCACGACGATGACCGTGCCCTCGAACTTCTTCAGGCCCTCGGCAAGCGCGGTGATGGACTCGAGATCCAAGTGGTTGGTGGGCTCGTCCAGCACCAGCACGTTGTCCTGGGTCAGCATCAGTTTGCACAGCAACAACCGCACCGTCTCACCACCGGAGAGGGTGTTGGTGGGCTTCATGCGCTCCTCGCCGGAGAAGAGCATGCGGCCCAGCACGCCGGAGATCTCCTCGTTGGTGAGCTTGACGTTGATGTCGCGCAGCCACTCGAAGGCGGTGGTGTCCTTGCGGATGGTGCCGTGGTGATCCTGCGGCAGGTAGCCCACGGAGGCCTGGTGGCCCCAGGTAATGCCGCCGCCGTCCGGCTCGAGCTGCCCGGCGATCATCTTCACCAGCGTGGACTTGCCCACGCCGTTGCGGCCGATGACGCAGATCTTCTCGCCCTTCACCACCAGCGACTTGAACGGCTTGATGACGGGCACGCCGTCGAAGGACTTGTGGATGTTCTCGATCATCAGGGTCTGCTTGCCGCTGACCACCTTCTGATCGAAGCGGATGAACGGACGCGCGATGTTGGAGCGCTTCAGGTCATCCGTGCGCAGCTTCTCAATCTGCTTGATGCGGCTCTGCACCTGCGAGGCGCGCGTGCCGGCGTGAAAGCGGGCCACGAAGTCCTGCAGCTGGGCGATCTTCTTCTTCTTCTCACTGACTTCGGACTCCACGCGGCTGCGCAGCTGGGCCTTCTGGTGCACCATCTCGTCGTAGCCGCCCGTGTACTGGATGATGGTCTCGTAATCGATGTCCGCGATGTGCGTGCAGATCTCGTTCAGGAAGTGCCGGTCGTGGCTGATGGTGATCAGCACGCCCTCGTACTCCTTGAGGAAATTCTCCAGCCAGCGGATGGACTCGATGTCCAGGTTGTTGGTGGGCTCGTCGAGCAGCAGTCCCTCGGGCTTTCCGAAGAGGGCCTGCGCGAGCAGCACGCGCAGCTTGAGGCCGCCGGTGAGCTGCCGCATGGGGCCCTCGTGGAAGCTCTCCTCGATGCCGAGACCCACCAGCAGGGTGGCCGCGTCACTCTCGGCGACGTAGCCATCCTCCTCGGCGATGACGCCCTCGAGATCGCCCAGGCGGTTGCCGTCCTCCTCGGTGATGTCCGCCTTGGCCAGCAGCGTGTTCTTCTCGTGCATGGCGTCCCACAGGGGCTTGTTCCCCATGAGCACCACATCCAGCACGCGGGTGTCCTCGTAGCGGAAGTGGTCCTGGCGGAGGATGCCCAGGCGCTTCGGGCGGGAGAGCGTGCCCATGTCCGCCTCCTCGTCCCCCGCGAGGATCTTCATGAACGTGGACTTGCCCGCCCCGTTGGGGCCGGTGAGGCCGTAGCGGCGGCCCGGGGAGAAGGCGACGTTCACCTCCTCGAAGAGCTTCTTGGGACCGTAGGCTTTGGAGACGTTGACGATGGTGAACATGGCGCGCGCGCTGTAGCACCGCGAAGGGCGCGGTGTAGAGCCCTTTCTAACGCCGGGGCTCAGCCATTCATGCCCTCCGTGAGGGAGGCCTCCAGGGTGGGGAGGGGGCCATGTGGGATGGAGGCAGGGGGATGCCTGGCCGGCAGGGGCTCGGGAGGGGGGCTGGCCGAGGGGCTCACATCGTCTGGGTCAAGCGGGGGCAGCGCGGGTATAAGGCCTCGCAATGGCTGTCCGCTTTGAGCTTCTGACCACTGATGCCACCGGGGCCCGCGCTGGGGTGCTGCATACCCGCCGGGGCTCGTTCCCTACACCCATGTTCATGCCGGTGGCGACGCACGCCTGCTTCCGCCACCTGGGGATGGAGGAGGTGAAGGAGACGGGGGCCCGCGTGCTGCTGGCCAACACCTACCACCTGATGTTGCGGCCGGGCGCCGAGGTGTTCCGCAAGTTCGGGGGCATCCACCCGTTCATGCAGTGGGATGGGGCGGTGCTGACGGACTCGGGCGGGTTCCAGATCTTCTCGCTGCCCGAGGACCGGCTCATCACCGAGAAGGGCGCGCACTTCCGCAGCTTCTACGACAACAGCCGCCAGCTGCTGAGCCCCGAGTCCAGCATCGCCATGCAGCAGGCGATCAACTCGGACATCATGATGGTGCTGGACGTGTGCATCGACTCGCGCACGGACGAGGCGGGCACGCGCGAGGCGATGGAGCGGACCCACCGCTGGGCGCTGCGCAGCCTGGCGGCGAAGAACTCCAAGGACACGGGGCAGGCGCTGTTCGCGATCGTGCAGGGTGGGGTGCACCCGAACCTGCGGGACGAGAGCGCCGCGTTCCTGACGCCGCACCCGTTCGACGGCTTCGCGATTGGCGGGCTGGCGGTGGGCGAGTCCAAGGAGGAGCGCGAGACGATGACGGCGCGAGTGACGGCCTCGCTGCCCACGGACAAGCCGCGCTACCTGATGGGGGTGGGGACCCCGATGGATCTGGTGGAGGCGGTGATGCGGGGCGTGGACATGTTCGACTGCATCATCCCCACGAAGATGGCGCAGCAGGGCTACGCGTACACGTTCCAGGGGCTGGTTCGGATTACACGCATGGTCTACCAGCTGGACGACTCTCCGCTGGATCCGGCGTGTGATTGCTACGTGTGCAAGCGATACACGCGCGGGTATCTGCAGCACCTCATGCGGGGCAAGCACCACCTGGGCTCGCGGATGCTGTCCATCCACAACGTGCGCCACTTCCAACTGCTCATGGCGAAGCTGCGCGCGGCGATTCTTCAGGGCTCGTACGCGCAGGTGTACCGGGAGCTGAGGGCGACGATCTCTCCGCCCAAGGACCTGCGCGGGGACGTGTCTCCGGACACGGTGACGTTGAAGGACGTGGGTTGAGCTGAGTGCCTGAGGGCTCTCTACAGAAACAGCGCTCGACCGAGTGGGGCCGCACTCGTCAGGAATTCCAAGCGGCGGGTTCGATTCCCGCCGCTTCCATCCCGTGAGTTCCCAGCGGCCTTGAGAAGGAACGGGGCTATCCCTCTCGGGAGTTCATTCCTCTGTCTCGAACGGCGGTCCCTGGGGAGCACGGCGAACTCTTACGAAGCCTCCTCCTTCATCTTGAGAGGGGGCTGTTTAACTCCCGATGCATTTTATGTCCTCAGGGGACGCTTGAGGAGGTCTTCGATCATCCAAACCCTTTCGCCCCATGGTGCCGACCCGCCCTCAAAGGGGCTACGGCTTCCGTCGTCTCGGGCGTGATGAAAGGGGGGCTGATGATGCATGCAGCTGGTCGTGCGTGTCTGTGCTTCGGTCTGCTCGCGGTGATTTGTGGGGGATCCGAGCCGGAGGACTCGCCTGTGTGGGTGTCGAGCGAACGGGAAGCGGAGGGCTGTGCGCAGGCGCAGCCCGAGGTGCTGGGGGGGGAACTCTGCGAGAGCCCTTCGACGCCCGTGACTGCAGCAGCGCTGGGAGCCCACGCCGCCCCGACGCTGCGCGCCGACACGACTTATGGAGTTCACCTCCGGCTCGAGGGGGGGAGGTACGGTGGGGTTGTGAGCTTCACCCCCGAGCGCTCGGGGACGTACACGGTGTTCCTGGGCACTCCCCCGATGCCTCTGCGGGTGGTCTCCGACGGCGGGCCGCTTGCGGCCGGGTGCTTGAAATGGATCTCGGGCGAGACATGTCGGGACTTCCGCCGGGCGTACGGCTATCGACTCCAGGCAGGGACGCAGTATCGGCTCGAGTTCGGCCCCATCGCCCCTCAGAGCCGGGTACGCCTGAGGATCCAGTCACCTCCCGGTGGCCTGGTCGATCGCCCCATCGTCTTCGCAGCGGCGCTCGGGGGGGCTCCCGCCCCCGACCTGTACACGGTACAACCCGACGGCACGGAACTGACCCGCTTGACGCAGACCGAGGGGGGTGAGCGGTTCCCCCGGTGGTCCCCTGACTACAGCCAGGTCGCCTATCTGGTTGGCACGGAGCTCTACGTGGCGAACGCCGATGGGGGAGGTGCCCACCGTGTCGCGGCACGCGTGGGTCGCGACGCGAGGAGTGTGAGCGCGCCCGCGTGGTCTCCTGACGGCAAACGCCTGGTCTACCCCTACCCCCGCGATTCATGGATCGTCTCCGATGGCTATGAGACTGTCGACGAGAGCTACGAGACCACCCTCCACTTCGTGAACGCCGATGGCACCGGCGATGTCCCGTTCGCCGAGCCGGCGGATCCGGTGGCCCCTCCGGGCCTTGGTACTCTCACCGAGCCTGCCTGGTCCTCCACGGGATGGATCTTGTTCCGTCTGTCCGACGACTGCCCCGATTGTGCGGGGGGGGACTGGTGGGGACTCGTGCGGGCCGATGGCTCGGAATTCCATGAGGTATCCCCCCCCGGCAGCGATGTCGACTGGTCACCCGACGGGACTCGGTGGGTTTTCACCCATTGGGTAGGGGGGGCGATTGCAGTGAGTCAAGCCGAGAGCCCGACGGCGACCGAGCTCCCTGCGACCGGACGGATGCCGCACTGGTCTGCCGACGGCCGGCAGATCGCCTTCATCAAGGACGACGGCATCTACGTCATCAATGCCGATGGCACGGGGGAGCGCCGAGTGTTGGCCGTGAACGGAGTCCGGGACCTGGACTGGTAGCGCGGGCGTCCAGGCGGACCTCGCTGTCCCCTCATGGGGACGTCTTCGTGAGGATGGCGGCTGCATCAGCGACAGGGCTCATTCTCAGGAGGCGAGGCCGAGGCCTGCCCGCTCATGCTTCAGACGCTGGGGGTCGGCGCACAGGCCAATGGCACGCTGCGGCTCCCCGTGGAGACGCGGGCCGGCGAGTACCGCATCCTGCATGAAGTGGACACCCTGCGGACCGACTCCCAGGGGCGGTCCGTCCAGGAGCCGGTGACCAGCAATGACGGGGATCCGGTGTTGCTGATGCAGCTCGATTCCACGAAACTCGCCGCAAATTAGCGGGGAGCGACATGGCCAACGCCAAGGACATCAAGACCAAGCCGACAGCCGTCAGCGTCAAGGACTTCATCGCCGCCGTCGAAAACGACATGCGCCGCAAGGACGCCGAACAGCTCCTCAAACTCTTCGCCAAGGTCACCGGCTGGAAGCCGAAGATGTGGGGCCCGACCATCGTCGGCTACGGCACGTATCACTACACCTACGACACCGGCCGCGAGGGCGACGCGTGCGTCGTCGGCTTCTCCCCACGCAAGGCCAGCCTCTCCGTCTATTGGGGCGGCGGCGAGGGCACCGAGACCCAGGCGCTCTTCGCCAAGCTCGGCAAGCACAAGATGGGCGACGGCGGCTGCCTCTACATCAACAAGCTCGCCGACGTGGACATGGCCGTCCTCGAGAAGATCGTCTCCGGCGGCCTCGCTCACATGAAGAAGAAATGGCCGGTGAAGGGCTCCTAGCCCAGCACTGCCGCTTTCACCCACACCTCTTTCGGCCAGCGGTTGTGCATCCAGAACCACTGCTCCGGCCGCCTGCGCTGGTACGCCCCCTCGTCAAAGGTTTCAAGCGGCGGGTTCGATTCCCGCCGCCTCCACCATGCCCGAGGGTTACCGGAAATGAGGTGCGGACGCGGCCGACTGGTAGTGCCCGGAGCCGAAGTTCATCAGCACGGCCCAGCCGTCTGAACGCCGCATACGTCTCTGGCGACCCTGTTCGATGGCCTCACCCGGCACAACCTGGAGGGGATGTGGTTCCGCCGCTATGCGCAGGCGGAGGGCTTCAAGGCGGCAGTGCAATGGAGCGACATCGGCCGGCCGATCCCCGAGGGGGACGAGGCGCGCGAGCGGATCCGGGAACTCGAGGCTCGCCGGGATCCCCACCGCCGAGAGGATTGAGCGGCGCTACGGAGGCCGGCTGAGCTGCTCGCTCAGTCCAGGAACCAGACCATGTAATCCGGCGTGGAGGCGAACGCGCCCATTGCCCCGAGGAGAGCTGTCAGCGCTCCGTAAAAGAACTCATCGTTCATCCGCTTCCGCTCGTGGAAGAGACAGGCGCCGAGGAGCAGCACCGCGACTGCGGTGATGGGGTACAGGAGCAGCACCACGCAACCCCATAGCGGGTCGATCCAGGTGGCTGGAATCAGCCCGGCGGGATCGAGATGCGGACTCCCCCGATGGCTGATGTAGGCCCGGTACACGCCAGTCGCCCAATAGGGATAGTTCCGCCACCCCACGACGAATGTGAGGAGCAGCAGCGCCGACTGAAGCAGCGCAGGACCCGGGTGCGTCGTCCACCGCCTCCATGAGGTGACGGTCAACAGGACAGAGACAACCGGGATCAGCAGACCGCCAGCGACGAGCCCGGCCTTCGCTAGGAACAACGGATCCTGAGAGTGAGGCGCGTCGTAAGAGCCGTCGATGAAGATGCGTTGGAATGGCTCCATGGATGCGGCATAGGGCGCTGCGGCCAGCAGGAGGGCTGACAGAATCAGCTGCATCACGAGGGCTCGCGGAGCGCGCTGCTCCAGCGAGAGCTTGGCGATTCGAGGGATACCGATCATCCCCACAGGTCCTTCCTCGACGACGAAGCTTCTGGACCACACCCGGGAGTGTATCACCTTGCGGCCCGGTCAGCACACCCGGAGGGGGGACGGTGCTCATGCACCCGTCTCACGCGCGGACACCCCCATCCGGTGGTGGCGGGGGCGTTCAGCGAGCCGGTGTCCGTACGGTTCGGCGTCACCTGCCTGTCGCTGCTGCTGGGCTACCAGGAGGCGGCGGGGGTGCAGGTGAATCATAAGGAGCCGGGCGGCACGCTCGTATCCGTCCGACGAGCACCTCCCACTTCCTACCGAGAGAGGCACTTAGCCTTGCCCGCGGAGTCGCCGAGGGGACTCCCCCGCGTAGCGGCGGAAGACGCGGCGAAAGGCCGCTGCGTCGGCGTAGCCCACCCGCGCGGCGATGTCGTCGACCGAGTAGCGGGTCGTTTCGAGGAGATGGATCGCTCGGCGCACGCGCAGGCGCTGCACGAACTCCTGCGGTGTCATGCTCAGGCTCGTGTGGACGCGGCGAGCGAGCGTCCGCGGTGATACCCGAGCCACGCGTGCAAGCTCCTCGAGCGAGAGCTGACGGTCGACGTTCTCGATGATGAACCGCTCGACCTCGAGGAGCGCTGGGTCATTCGCTCGAAGATGCTCGAGCACGACGTAGCGAGCCTGGGACGGCCGCTCGTCGAGCACGAGATAGCGCGCCACGAGATGCGGCAACGAAGGACCCACCATCCGCGCGACGACCGCGAGCACGAGGTCGATGTGGGCCAGCGCCGCGCCCGCCGTGATGATTTTCCCTTCGTCGACGACCATGTGATCGCTGGAGAGCGAGACCTTCGGGAACCGCCGCGCGAACTCGGGCGCGAGCCACCACGACGTCGTCGCGGATCGCCCGTCGAGGACGCCCGACGCGGCGAGTACGAACGTGGCGGAGCACGACGCCGCGACCATCACACCCTTGCCGACGACCTTCGCGAGCAGCTCGGCGGCGCGGCGGATGTCCTCCCGAGCCAGGAACTGCTCGATGGTTCGCGCGCTTGCCGAGAAGATGCCCGGCACGAGGACGACATCTCCCTCGCGGAGGGCGGGAACGCTGAATGCGCCGTCCACCGCGACCAATCGCCCAGCCGCCGAACGCACCGGCTCGCCGTCGAGTGACACCACTCGCTGGAGCAGCGCTTTCCCGCCGCGAGGCATCGGAGCGCGCCCGGAGTTGCTGAGGTGTGCCGCGGTACCGACGACGTCGAGCGCCACACCCAGCGAGCTGTCGGCGAAGCCTTCGAGGATCAGGTGTACGAACATCTGGCAAGAATAGACCGAATCTTGTCGATGCCGCCAATGGCAAATCCGGCCTGCGGTTGCGATGTTGCAGCAGAACGAAGTTCAACGAGACATGGATGAGGAACGAATCATGACGAAGGTCGGGCAAGCGAACGCTGCGAATCTGACAGTCGAAGCAGCGAACGGGGTGAAGTACGCCTATCGACGGTTCGGAAAGACCGACGGCTCGGCGGCCCCGCTGGTGTGCTTCGTTCACTATCGAGCCAACCTCGACAACTGGGATCCCGCGCTCGTGGACGCGCTCGCCGAGCAGCGCGAGGTGATTCTGGTCGACAACGTCGGTGTCGGCGGCTCGAGCGGCAAGACGCCTGACACAGTCACGGAGATGGCCCATGGAGCCATCGCCTTCGTCGATGCGCTCAAGCTGCCGCGCGTCGACCTTCTGGGCTTCTCGCTCGGTGGCTTCGTGGCGCAGGAGTTCGCCTTGATGAGACCGCATCAGGTGCGCCGCCTGGTGCTCGCGGGGACGGGGCCTCAGGGGGGCGAGGGCATGCACATGTATGTGCCCGAGGTGCTCGAGGTTGCGCTGCGAGAGAAGATCGACGCCGACGCGATACTCACCCTCTTCTTCGAGAAGTCCGAGTCGAGTCGCTCCAAGGGTCGGGAGTTCATCCAACGCCTCCGCCTGCGTCAGGTCGACAGAGATCTCCCGGTCACCCGAGACACGGTCAACGCGCATCTGACCGCGATCTCGACTTGGGGAGTCCCGGACGCGTCGAAGCTCTCACGCCTCGCCGCAATCAAACAGCCGACGTTGGTCGCCAATGGAGACAACGACATCATGGTGCCGACGGCGAACACCTCTTTGCTGGCCAAGCACATTCCGAACGCGCAGCTGCGCATCTACCCGGACGCAGGACACGCCTTCTTGTTCCAGTACCCGGAGGAGTTCGCGGCCGAAGTGAATCGGTTCCTCGGTCGATAATCCAGCCACAGAGGAGCGAACATGAGCGAGCAGAGTACTGTCAATGTGGACAAGTCGAACCCGAAGATCGCCACCGTCACTTTCTCCAATGCACCAGCGAACGTGATCGTGCCGGAGACGGTGGCACGCCTTCACGAGATCGTGATGGAGCTGTCGACGGACGAACGACTCAGGGTCGTCATTTTCACGAGCGGCACCGAAGGCTTCTTTTTTAATCACTTCGATCTGCGACAAGCTGCCAAGTTTCCGCTCACTCAAGGGCCGAATGTGGTCCCGACGTGGGTCGATCTGGTGATCCGCCTCTCGAAGGCGCCCTTCGTTAGCATCGCAAAGATTCGTGGGCGAACGCGCGGAGGGGGCAACGAACTCGCTTTGGCGTGCGACCTGCGTTATGCGAGCCGCGAGCAGGCCATGTTCGGGCAGCCGGAAGTCGGTACCGGCATCCTGCCGGGTGGCGGGGGTAGCGAGCGTCTGCCTCGCCTGATCGGGCGTGATCGCAGTCTCGAGGCGATCCTTACGAGCCAAGACTACGATGCCGAGCTGGCCGAGCGCTATGGTTGGGTCACGCGAAGTTTACCGGACGCCGAGCTAGACGCGTTCGTGGATAAGCTCGCGGCCCGGATCGCTTCGTTCGACAAAGTGGTCGTGGCCGCCGCTAAAGGTCAAATCAACCGCGCATCATTGCCCCCGGACGCGGACCTCGCTGCTGCCTACGCGGAGTACTCGAGTTCATTGGCCTCACCCGGATTTCAGGCCAGCTTCGCGCGCCTGGGTCAGCACTTTGCCAAGGATGGACTCAAGGTAGAGCTTCGGCTCGGCGAGTACCTCGGCATTCTCGGCGAGCACTCCTGAGCCGAGCGCCCCTGTCCACGGCGACAGCCTCACAACAGAGTTTTCGAAAGGCAAAAATGAGCAACAAAGAACTCGTCATGTCTGCAATGACCGCGCTGTTCATCCACAGGGACCTGACCGCACTCGACAGGTATTGGGCCCCCGGATACATCCAGCACAACCCGCGAATGCCGAACGGGACGGACTTCTTCCGCAAGATAATCCCGAGCCTGAAGCCTGACTTTCGCTACGAACCGGGCCTGGTCATCGAAGACGGTGATTTTGTGATGATTCATGGCCGCTACGTCGGTTGGGGCGACAAGACCATGATCGCCGTCGACATCTTCAAGGTCGTGAACGGGCGCTTCGTGGAGCATTGGGACGTGATTCAGGAGGAAGTGTCCGCCGACAAGACGACCTCTGGAAATACGATGTTCCCGATCAAGTAGCGCATCAGAAGGATAAGGGCAGTGCGGGAGTGCCGAGAGCCACGTCGGTGTGCCCACCCCGTAGCCCTGGAGGGAACACGGCTGCTCAAGCCCGTGCGGCGGTTTCCCCCCTACACGGCTTCGATTCCCGCCGCCTCCATGCAGAACAACCCGTCGCGCTCAAGCGCTCCCCTCTGAGCAAGGGGGCGGGGCTTGCATTCCGGGACCAAGTCGGTTCTTGGCGGAGTAGAGGGGGACTGGAGGTTGCGCGAGAGCAGCGGGGGGCATTACCTACGGGCTCCTCTCTGCCTCCCAGGAGATGCCTCATGTCTGAACTCCGACCTCCCCTGCCTCCTTTCACCTACGAAACCGCCGTCGAGAAGGTCCGCAAGGCCGAGGACGGGTGGAACTCACGCGATCCGCAGCGGGTGGCGCTGGCCTATACGCAGGACAGCCGTTGGCGCAACCGCTCCGAGTTCGTCCAGGGACGTTCCGAGATCATCGGTCTGCTGACCCGCAAGTGGGAGAAGGAACTCGACTACCGGCTCATCAAGGAACTCTGGGCGTTTCACGAGAACCGCATCTCGGTGCGCTTCCAATACGAATGGCATGACGCCGCGGGCCACTGGTTTCGCTCCCATGGGAACGAGCAATGGGAGTTCGACGACCACGGCCTCATGCGCCGGCGCGAGGCGAGCATCAACGACGTGCCCCTCTCCGCCTCGGAGCGCAAGTTTCTCTGGCCCCTGGGCCCGCGCCCGGCGGATCACCCGGGGCTGCGCGAACTCGGCCTCTGACGTGGAGGGGGGCCCTGTAGGGAACACGCCTGCTCAAGCCGCCCTCCCAAGAAGAGGCGGCAGACGCGCTTGACGGTGATCCTCCCGTGAGGGGAGTGGGGTCACCTTGTCGAGGGCGACCCGACAAGCTCGCGGAGCAGCTGGTCGACTCCACGCGCGGAAGCATCGTCCGCCGGTGATAAGACGAACATGCTGAGGCCGTCGCTGCCGTCGACCGACAACACCGACGTCTCGAACACGAGCTCGCCGACATTCGGCCGGACGAGCCGCCTGTACCGCACACCGTGCGTGTGCAGCTCATTCTCGGCCCACAGCCGTCGAAAGTCCGCGCTCGTCTCCATCAACTCGTCGACGAGCGCAGCAGCTTCTTCGGAGGCACCTGCACGCGCGATGTCGACGCGAAACGCGGCGAGGCACGTGCGGCGCATGTCATCGCCATGCGGCAGGAACGTGGCGGCTTCGGGATGAAAGACCCGGCGCAGCATGTTGCGGTCGCGCTCGGGAATCGCGGCGTAATCGCCGATCACCGCCACGGCGGCGCGATTCCACGCGACGATCTGAAACGTTGGCGTCTTCACGAACGCGGGCACGTGCAGGTTGTCGAGCACGCGCTGCAGCGCTGGCGTGACCTCGGCGGGTGGCGTAGGGCGACGCGGTGGCGGACGATCGTGAGCGAGCAGGAACAGCATCTCGCGATTCGTGGCGTCGAGCTCGAGTGCGCGAGCGAGGCGTTCGAGCACGTCGTCGGACGGCACGCCGCCGCGGCCTTGTTCGAGCCACGTGTACCAGGTGACGCTCACTCCGGCGCGCGCCGCGACTTCCTCGCGACGAAGTCCGGGAGTGCGACGCCGCTCGGTCGATTCGGGCTGAAGCCGCTCGCGGCGAGCGCGGAGAAATTCGGGGAGGGTGGTAGTCGCCATACCGGTATGCGGGCACGCCTTTTCGAGCGGACTCGCGCAGCTTACGGTTCGCCCATGACCAGGACAATGCTTCGGGCAAGGGGGAGCAGATGCTGACGCTGCATCATCTCGGGCGTTCGCAATCGGAGCGGATCGTCTGGCTCTGTGAGGAACTCGGGCTCGACTATGAGCTGAAGCGCTATCCGCGCCGGGCCGACAACCGGCTGGCCCCGCCGGAATACAAGGCGCTTCACCCGATGGGCACGGCGCCGATCATCACCGACGGCGACCTCGTCCTCGGAGAATCCGGGGCGATCTGCGAGTATCTGATCCAGACCTATGGCCCGGGCCGGCTCGCGGTGAAGCGCGGCGAGCCCGGTTTCACCGACTATCTTTACTGGTTCCACTTCGCGAACGGGACGCTGCAACCGGCCGTCTTGACGGTGAGGAGCCTGGAGCGCGTCGATCCTTCGGACAAGAACGCGCCGCTGCAGGCGGCCAAGGACCGGTTCAACCGGGTCTTCTCGACGTTGGAGAAGCGGCTGGGGGAGGCGCCCTATCTGGCCGGTGAAGCGTTGACGGCGGCGGATATCATGACGGTGTTCTCGCTGACGACGATGCGGCTGTTCAAGCCGTATGATCTCTCACCCTGGCCGAACATCCTGGCCTATCTGCAACGCATCGGCGCGCGGCCGGCTTATCGTCGGGCGATGCAGAAGGCCGATCCGGATTTGACGCCGGTACTGGGGGCCGTCCCGGAATAAGCCGATGCACGCAGGGTACGGCTTCCTTGCGAGGGTGTCCCTGGCGGCACCTCTGGGGGTCTGGTGGGGCGGCGCGCTGGGGCTCGGCGGCCGGTTCTAGGGAGCGCCCGCCGCACCTGGGCGAGGCCGAGGCCTGCCCGCTCATGCTTCAGACGCTGGGTGTCGGCGCACAGGCCAATGGCACGCTCCGGCTCCCCGTGGAGACGCGGGCCGGCGAGTACCGCATCCTGCAGATGGAACAGTCCGCGCTCGTCGACGATCTGAAAAGGACATCTGGCTGGATCCGGTGTTGCTGATGCAGCTCGATTCCACAAAACTCGCCGCAAACTCGCACTCTTCGCCAAGGTCACCGGCTGGAAGCCGAAGATGTGGGGCCCGACCATCGTCGGCTACGGCACGTATCACTACACCTACGACACCGGCCGCGAGGGCGACGCGTGCGTCGTCGGCTTCTCCCCACGCAAGGCCAGCCTCTCCGTCTATTGGGGCGGCGGCGAGGGCGCCGAGACCCAGGCGCTCTTCGCCAAGCTCGGCAAGCACAAGATGGGCGACGGCGGCTGCCTCTACATCAACAAGCTCGCCGACGTGGACATGGCCGTCCTCGAGAAGATCGTCTCCGGCGGCCTCGCTCACATGAAGAAGAAATGGCCGGTGAAGGGCTCCTAGCTCAGATCCGCTCCTTACTGGCCGCTGCCTCACTCCCCGCTCTCGCCTCCTCCGGAACTGGCTCCTCCTCGTCGGAGATTTCCTACCTCATACCACCCAGTCTTGAGAGGTCACCTTGATTCGCATCTGGAAGAAGAGCGCTCAGGCATTGCTCGCCGCATCCGTGGGGTTCGCCGTTTCATTGGGTGCCACGCAGGCCCTTGCCACGTCACACCAGGGGCCGCCCATGTGGGAGTGCGACAAGATCTGCACAGAACAGTGCGTGGACGCAGGGTTCAACTACGGCTTCTGCCACTCCGGGGAGTGCGCCTGCTATTACTGAGCCGCCTGATAGGTGCGCATAGGACGTCCAGTATCGCTCGCACTCCTCTCGCCGCAGACTTCAGTGGGCTTGCCTCAGGCCTTGACCTGGCGACCGTCAAAGATCAATCATTTGACCGCGTCGATCCAGACCTGGACAAGCGCCGTCTTTTCCTTGCTGTTATCCCCGGGAACGCTGACGTTCACATTTCCCTCAATGGCCGTGTCGATGCAGTTCAACGTCAAGGGGATCGATGCAGTGCCGTAATCCGTCCCTCCTTGAAGCCCGTTCTCAATCTCCCAAACTTCGGCAGTGAGAGTGATGGTGACGGGGGCCTCGACAGAAGAGACGACGTCGGTGATGTGGCCAGGGCGGTTGTAATGCTCTGGGTACGCAACCTTGTAATAGGAGACGCCCTCCGAGGGTTCCGGGTATCTGGGCAACGAGACTCCGTTGGCGTGGTAGCGCACCTGGAGCTCCAGATCTCCCTCGTAGTTGATGATATTGGTTCGCTGATCTCTCAGAACCTTCAGGCCCCAGCCCCAAATCGAGTAGGTGCACGTGCTGAACGCGCTTCGCTCAAGGGGGGCCTCACCCGGCTCACTCACCTCCGTGGCGACAGCGTCTGGCGGGGGGCCGCCGCAGCCAACGCTGGCCGCCGCACTTCCCAGGAGCAGTCCTACAGGCATCCACTTCAGTCCAAGTCTTGGCATCTCGGTGAACCTCCGTTGACTTGGAGCCTGAAGCTACTGAGCAGGGGGCCGGAACCGCAAGGTGGGAACGAACCTCCAGAAACGCGGGATTCCGATCGCGAAACGCGAGGAAGCGCGGGCATGCCACCGCGGCGGTGTGAGAAGCGGGGTGGGACGAAAACTGGCGCGGTGTGAAGATCGTCCGAGAAGCCCGCCGCCCGCGCCACAGGGGCTGCGGGCTCCTACATTTCGGCACCAGACGATCTCTGTCGCCGCGATCGCTACGCCGCGTTTCCTGCGGATCGTCTCCAGGAGGGGGGCGAGCCTTGCCTGCTGACCCAACCACAACCCTCTCAAGACATCTCACCGTCGGTCCAGATGCAAATCGCGACGCCCGAAAAGTGGTCTAAACGGTGAACCCTCCCGCACATCGCTCGGCTGAGGGAGGAAATGTCTTACAGGTTCCACCGGTATGTTTTTCTTCTCGTCGACGATCCTCTCTACAGTTTTTCCCTTAATCGTATTCTTGACCTTCATCGTCCTGCCCAAGTACTCAATCTGTTTGCAGTCCGTATCGTGCACTTGCCCTATCAGAAAATACTCTCTTTCATTTCCCGAGACGTGAGGGTTTGAGAAAGGCGTCCTTACTTTCAAGACGAGGTGCAACTTGCGCCCCGGGTATCTTGTGTTTTGGCTGAAGTTGTTTGTCTTGCACCCTGAAATCAGTGGGGAATGGGCCGAGCTTGTCGCGTGATCTTTGCAGATTTTCGCGATGGCCTCATACTTGAGAGTCCCTCTCAATTTGCTCTTAGGGTTGAGGATTGCCGCTACATCCACTTCGTCTCCTTCGAATACAAGCGTATTCGAATTGTCGCACCGCACAATTCGCAGCATGGGGCCGTCGACAACCGTGCATTTCAATCTAATGCTGCCCGTGACACCTTTCGCGGTGGTTACGGTGAATACTTTCTCCCCGGTATAATTCTTGGCCTGGAAGATGAGATGACCGTTCAGCCCTACCGAGCCCTGCCGAGAATTCAACGTCTTGAAACGTTCATTGAAGACCGTCTCGCTTTCTTTTCTATAGAAATCTGACATGTGTGCTCCCAGGTAAAGCTCATAGAGAACCTCAATGGCTCCCTGGGGAAAGCAGTCTGGTGAAAGTACAGCGCGGGCGCTGTGAGATGCTTCACTCGATGTGCGTGAAGCGCTTCGCAGCGCCCCCTACGTCAAGTCGATTTTCAGCCGAGTGCCCAGGTCCAGCCAGTTCCTCAGGGTGCCCCTGAGGAAGGCTCTGATTGCCTCCGGCAGAGCGTCCAGCATTCTTGCGCTCCCAGCGTGACAGCAAACCCTCGGTCCTTGCACGAGAAGGCGACGAGCAGCTCGTCCTTGCAACTCTCGCAGCGCACTCGCGCGAAGCCGTGCGCCAGCACTCCGCATTCCAGGTACTTGGCGAAGTCCCGCTCCACGTACCGGGGCAGGCCGCCCGAAGTTCATCAGCACGGCCGGCCGTCTGAACGCCGCATACGTCTCTGGCGACCCTGTTCGATGGCATCACCCGGCACAACCTGGAGGGGAACTCGAGTAGGCCCGGTACACGCCAGTCGCCCAATAGGGATAGTTCCGCCACCCCACGACGAATGTGAGGAGCAGCAGCGCCGACTGAAGCAGCGCAGGACCCGGGTGCGTCGTCCACCGCCTCCATGAGGTGACGGTCAACAGGACAGAGACAACCGGGATCAGCAGACCGCCAGCGACGAGCCCGGCCTTCGCCAGGAACAACGGATCCTGAGAGTGAGGCGCGTCGTAAGAGCCGTCGATGAAGATGCGTTGGAATGGCTCCATGGATGCGGCATAGGGCGCTGCGGCCAGCAGGAGGGCTGACAGAATCAGCTGCATCACGAGGGCTCGCGGAGCGCGCTGCTCCAGCGAGAGCTTGGTGATTCGAGGGATACCGATCATCCCCACAGGTCCTTCCTCGACGAGACGAAGCTTCTGGACCGCACCCAGGAGTGTATCACCTTGCGGCCTGTGGGCCTACCGCGCCTGGCACTGATAGGCACCTCGTATGGAGGCGAGCTGAGCTACCTGATCCCGCGGAGGCTGGCGGCAGCGACAGGGCCGGGAGGACTGCGCAGAGCCATGCAAGACGCTGCCTTCTGAGAACGGGGGCGGCGTTCTGGGAGGACCCAACCCCTCTCAATCACCGGGGCGGCTTCGCGCCAGAGGTGTTGGGACGCTGGGCGCCGGGGGCGAAGATCGGCACGTAGCAGGCGCCCTGGTACATGTGGCCCGTGGACGCGTCGCACTCTTCCCGGTTGACGCCTATGCGTGACCAGCAGACTCCGTTGAGAACGACCTGCCGGGGATGGGGGCATCGGCCCTTCTTGTCGGGCTGAGTCTGTCCCTCGTAGGGCTCGGGAAGCGTGTCCGCGGCCACGGGCTGGGAGGAGGAAGGAGGGGAAGCGGTGGGGGAGGCGGAAGCCGCCGTCTCGCCAAGGCCCGCGGGCGCACCCTCGGACGGGCTCGCGCCAGCGGCGAGGGGCTCGGCGTCTGGAGCAGGCCCAGCACCATCGCGAACTCCCAGCAGGAGCAGCAGGGCCACTCCCGCCGCCCTGGCGAGGAACGCTCCCGAGGTGGCTGCGTGGGCCAGGCGGTGGCGGCGCGCGGGCTGCGCAGGCTGGGCGGAAGGGGCGGCGGAGGCAGCAGGGGAGGGCGAGTGGAGCGAGTCCGCGGCGCGCTCCAGCGCAGGTGCCAGCTCAGCGGCGGTGATGCGCTCCTCGGGGCGGATGGCGAGCATGTGCAGAATGAGCTCGCGCAGCGGCGGCTCCACCCGGGCCGAGAACAAGGCCCGAGGCAGCCTCAGCGAATCCAGGTACCCGTGGCCCTGCGCATCCTTCTGGAGGTCACCCATCTCCGGGTACTTGCCGGTGGCGAGCACGCAGGCGGTGACGCCCAAGGCGAACACGTCATCCGCAGGGCCAGGGCGGTAGCGCTCCGAGGAGAGGCGGTGGCGCTGGGTGAAGAGCCAAGCCTCGGGGGAGCGATAGGCGGGAGTGCCCGGGGGCAGCTGCTGAGGAGTGAGCGAGGTCGCGTCCGGGTAGATGCCGGAGCCGAAGTCAGTGACGAACAGCCGGTTGTCAAAGCGGCGGATCAGGAGGTTGGCGCCCTTCAAGTCGCGGTGGAGCGCGTCCTGCACATGGAGGTACTGGAGGGTGAGTGCCACCTGCGCCAGCAGCCTCAATTGCTGCGCCGCCGAGGGACGGAACATGCGAGCCCAGTCATAGAGGGGCACGCCATCCACCCACTCCATGGCTACAAAAGGGTGGCGCGCGCCGGTAGGGCTCACCCAGAAGCCGGAGTCCACCAGCCGGGGAATGTGGGGGTGCAGCGTGCGCGAGAGCAGCTCCCGCTCGCGGCCATAGCGAGGATCCTCCGGCAGCATGGCCACCTTGAGGGCGACGGGAGGCAGGTGCTCCTGGCCGATGCGGACGGCGCGGTAGACGGCGCCGTTGACGCCCCTACCGGCCCAGTCCACCACGCGCCAGGGCCCCACCTGCGTGCCGAGAGGGAGCAAGGCGGGGTGAAGCGGAGAGGACGCGGAGTCATTCAGCATGAGTGGCGTCAATCCTACCTGAAAGGTAGGCGCTCGTCAGGTGACTCATGCAGGGAGGCCCCGCGTCCCCTCTGCGGGAACGCGGGGCCGTGACTCACGGGGGCGTGGCTAGGACGTCCGGACCGGCAGCGGCAGCGGCGACCCCGAGGACTCGGAGAGCGGGGGCAGCTCGGCGGAGAGCGCCTCGACGAGCTGGAGCACCTGCTCCAAGGGGATGCCCTTGAAGTCCACCACCGCCTTGCCCTTCTCGTTGCGCAGCAGCACCTTCACCCGAGCGCCCTTGCCCTTGGGGAAGCGCTGCGCCACCGCCTCGGAGTACTGCTCGGCCAGCGCCACCTTCTCCGGAGGCAGGGGCTTGGTGGAGGTGGGCCTGCGCTTGCGCTGCAGCGCCCGGCGCATCTGGTCCACGCTGCACGCGCCGAACGGCTGCTCGGTGACATGCCCGTTCTCGTCTGGCACCTCGATAGGCGTAGGGCCCGGCTCCTCGTGGTTCAGCTCCAGCCCGGCCGCCTCCGTGTACGTCACCAGCAGCGACAGGCACGTGACGCCGAAGCGCCTCGCCACCGGCTCACTGAAGTTCTCCGCCACCACCCCGTACGTCTTCAGTGTCGCCACGGACAGGTCCGCCAGGTGCTTGCGGAAGTACTCCGGCGCGTCTTTGTAGTCGGCCTTCTCCGCCAGCTTCTTCTCCACGATGTGGTTGTAGATCTCCCCCATGCGGTGATGGTTGGAGTTCTCCTGGGACATCAGCCCGAGCAGCTCGGTGCGCAGCTGCTCCAGGGTGGAGTCCTCCGGGATGGCGCGGGGAGTGACATCGTCATTCCAGATCCACGCGTGAGCCGTCAGCAGGCGGCGCTGCGGCGGGAAGGTGCGCGGTGGGTGCTCGAGGACTTGTCGGGCCAAGGGACGGTGGTGGCGGGCCAGCGGGTGCGGCGCGGCGAGCTGGAGGATGGAGTGGACGCGCAACTGGGCCCGTGGGTCGCGCTGTTCCGGGAGCGCGGCACCCGAGGCGGGGAGGGCGGCACGTGGACGAAGCGGGGCACGGAGCTGCAGCCGCGCGACGCCGTCAAGGCGGAGGGCCTGCCGCCCGCCCAAGTGCGTGTGAAGCAGGGCACCACCGAGCGCGTGTACACGCCGGACCCCGGCCGGTTCACGGTGGGCAAGGCCCCGGGCAATGCGCTGGTCATCCAGGACAAGTACATCTCCAGCCGGCACTTGGAGGTGGAGCGGAGCGCGGCGGGCTTCCACGTGAGGGACTTGAACTCGACCAACGGCACGTACCTGGCCGGGGTGAGGGTGTTGGAGGCGGAGGTGCCGCTGGGCACGGTGCTGCAGGTGGGCGAGGCGGAGCTGCGCTTCGAGGCGCAAAGCGCGGGGGTGGAGCCGGAGGGCTTCCACGGGCTGGTGGGGACGGACCCTGCGCTGAGAGAGGTGGTGGAGTGGGTGCGGCGAGTGGGGCCGGCGCCGGTGGTGGTGACGGTGCTGGGGGAGAGTGGCACGGGCAAGGAGCTGGTGGCGAAGGCGCTGCATGCGTGCTCTCCGCGGGAGGGCAAGCCCTTCATCGCGCTCAACTGCGCGACGCTCTCGCCGGCGCTGGTGGAGAGCGAGCTGTTTGGGCACGAGAAGGGGGCCTTCACGGGGGCGGACATGCGGCGCAAGGGGGCCTTCGAGGAGGCGGATGGGGGCACGCTGTTCCTGGACGAGGTGGGGGAGCTGACGCTGGAGCAGCAGGCCAAGCTGCTGCGGGTGCTGGAGAGCGGGGAGGTGAAGCCGGTGGGAGCGGCGCGAGCGCGCGCGTTCCCGAGGTTCCGGGCCGTCCGCCGCCGCTGGAGCTGCCTGCGGGGGTGACGTTGGAGCAGATGCTGGGGAAGTTGGAGCGGCAGCTCATCGAGAGCTCGCTGAAACGCTGCGACCACCACAAGGGCCGGGCGGCCAAGGAGCTGGGCCTGGCGCGCTCCTCGCTGTTCAAGAAGCTCAAGGAGTGGGGCTCGGGCCCAGAAGGGGACTAAAGTCCGGCTCCTTCCCCAGCAGTCCGGGGTTTCTTCCTACTCCTTCCAAGGAGAAGTTCATGAAGCACGTGTTCGCAGCGCTCTTCGCCGTCACCATGGTGGCTACGGTGCATGCTCGGCCACGTTCAAGTGGGTCTGTCCGTAAGCTGAGTCACACCGGCACCGCAGTGGGCCTCTCTACCATCGCCAGCGCCCGCGCAGCGCGCCCCGAGCCGAGCGGTCACGGAGAGTCGCGCCCGCCGATCACAGGGAAGCGCTCGTAGGCCCGTTTCAGCGCGTCCAGGTGGGCCGGGTTGTCGAGGTCGAGCGGCGCATCGGTGAGCTGCACGACCCCCCCGCCCGACGCCGTGCGCCGCGCCCGTGTGAGCAGTTCGCCGTCGCGCGAGGGGTCTGGGAATCCGATGGCGCGTGCAGCAGCGGCAGACCAGTAGTTCAGCCACCCGAGGAAACAGGGAATCTCAGGCGAGGGGAGCTTCTGTGGAAGGTTAAGCGTGGGAAGTCCACGGGGTGAGACCTCTGGTGCATGAGTCGAGTGGCGATACTGCTGCGCGACTTCCGAGCCGTAACCATAGGGCGACGCATGCCCCCAGAACGCGCGTGCGCCCTCCGCCACGGCTTCAAGCACAGCCGCCGCTGCCGCGATCACAGGCTCGTCCAGTGGCATTTTTGCATGGACTTCAAACATGGGCTGACCGCCTGGGCTGAGGAGTCCCGGCCTTTCCCTTCCATCAACTGTCACGGGGGAACTCACGTCCCCGTTGCACACAATCGGAAACTCCCCGTCTTCAATGCTTTCTAGGAGCCATGCATCGCGCTGTGGTAATGGGATGGGGCGCCCTCCAGCGGAGAGCCGCCATTCCAGACGCAAGCCCGGGAGCGCCTTTTCCATCCCATGGATGACGTCGACCGTGCGACCGTCTTTGCCCCCGAGTGCAGGTGCGTAGACGATGAGGGTAAGGGCTCTAGGCGTGGTCATCGTGTGCATCCCGTGACGACGACATGGAGCGAGGAATCCGCTTCCATCAGTGCTTTTTTGTGCTCCAGGGTGCTCACCCCAACAACGAAGTCATATCCACATGCCAGGGCGATGGCTCGCTCCTTTGGGATTTGCTTGAGTTCCTTCTTGATCTCCATGCCCTGGACGAAGGCATTGTACTTATCAAATTGATGGGTCTTGATCTCCCAGAGCACGCGCACGCCGACTTGCAGCGCATCAAAGCGTATTCCTCCCACGCGCACGTCCCTGCCGGGATAACGGTTGGGCGGAAACGTGTCGGCGCACTCGTTATGCGGATTATCTTTGGATGCGCGCGGTACCGGGATGGCCTCGCACTCCGGGCGGCGCGGGTTGGCGTCTGGTACTGGGAAGATGTCTCCAGTGGGCGACCCCTTTGGCTTAGGTGTTTGGTTCGCTAACGGCTCCTCAGCGGGTGTCGGTTGCGTCCTGAGTTCCGCTCGCTCGCGGTCTGCGTGCCGTTGATAAGCATCAATCCCCTCTTGGACGGCGGCTGCCACCACCACCGCGCCAATCACAATCACTGCACCCGCGACGATCTCGGGCGCGGCAAAGATACAGAGGGCTACGACTGCGGGAGCGGCTGCATCCACGGAGGCAATGGCGCACTTTTTGTTGACATCCCGAAACCTGACCCTGTCGCGATCGAGCGCGTGAAAGCACCGCTTCGCAAGGATGGGCCATTCGTTGGAGGCTTCGCGCACCACGCACTGCCCATCATCTGTCCAGGGGTACAGTGCCGCCCGCTGAAGATTGGCGTACCTCGGACTCGGATCCTCCGTTTCGCCCAGGCTCGGATCCATCGTGGCGCAGGCCGAGAGAAGCAGCAGCAGGGGGGCGTGGCACGTTCGGATGCGCATGGCCATGTCCTTTCAATCAGGCGCGGGAGTTCACACTGTGGGTACAGTGTCAACTAAAGAGGACCTGCGGTGAATACCTCTGCCTTGTGCTACCCGCGGTGCTCAAGGCGCAGGCGCCAGGCAGTAGAGCGTGGTGACCTCGCGCGAGCGCGCGGCGTGCAGCGGATCCGACCGGTCCCTCGCCTTGGAGTGCCGCGCCTGGGTGGACCGGGTCCACTTGACGGTCAGTCCGCAGCGCGCGAGCTGCTCGTCGAGCCAGCCTGCCGGGCGCAGGCCCAGCAGCACCGCCAGGTTGGACAGGAGGAGCAAGCCCTCTCCGCCGGGCTCGAGGTGAGCGGTGAGCCCTTCCAGGAAGCGCCGCAGGAAGAGGTTGTCCTCGTCAAACACCGCGCGGTCCACCCGATTCTTGGGAGGCTCGGGGATCCACGGAGGGTTGCTGACCACGAGGTCCGCCCTGCCCTCGGGGAAGAGATCGGTCTCCACCCCCTGGAAGCGGTTCGCAAGGCCCAGTCGCTGTGCGTTCTCTCGCGCACAGGCCACTGCCCGGGCGTCGCAGTCGGTGGCCACTACGGAGACCGCTCCGCTCTGGAGGAGCAGAAACGAGAGCACGCCAGTCCCAGTCCCCACATCGAACACGCGCTTGCCCTTCACCTGTGGCAGCGGGAGCAGCAGTTCCGCGTAGTCGGTGCGGGTCGGCAGGTAGACGCCATAGTGCGGGTGGAGCAGGCCCTTGAGGCCAGGAACGGCCAGGCCCTTGCGCCTCCACTCCGCAGCCCCGAGCATTCCGAGCAGCTGCTTGAGCGGGACGACGGTGGTGGCGAGTTCGGGCTCGCCCCACACCTGGCGGCACGCCTGAGCCACGTCCGGCGCCCGTGCCAGCCCCAATCGGTAGTCCCGGTCGAGCGCGACCACGATGCGTGACAGCGTCTCGTGCTCCAGCTGCCGTGCGCGTCGCTCCGCCCGGAACGCCTCCAGCAGCGAGCCAGCCCCCGCCGGGCGCGAGAGCCGGCGGCCCATGGCGCCGAGCAGCTGCTTCGCATTGTGGAAGTCGCCGGTGTACAGCAGGTACTCGCCGCGCCGGACGCGCTTGAGTGCCGCGTCGGCGCTGAGCCGATCGTCCACCGGCGAGAGGCGTGCCGGCGTGGGCTCGTCACTTTCCGAGCGCCACCTGAACGGCTCCCCCAGTGGGGGCCCGGACGGCCCGGCGGTGGGCGGCGGCCGTTCCTCCTTGCCCTGCGGTCCCTTTTTCTTCATCGGCTCCTCGGAGTGGAAGGTGCTCAGCACCGTACCCTAACGTCCTGGCCCGGCCGCCAGGAGACTTGTCTCCCACCACGGCTGCAAGCAGCGGGTCGTTCCGCAGCGTCTCATGGTCCACCAGGTCCTCGTCACCGCACGCGATGCCTCGAACGAATGGCCGATCTTGGCAGAGAGGTGCTTTCACGCGCTCGATCGCGACAGGGTCAGGTTCCGAGATGTCACCAAACGATGCGCCGTTGCCTCCGCGGATGCAGCCGCCCCCGCAGTCGTGGCCCTCTGTATCTTTGCCGCGCCCGAGATTGTCGTCGGTGCAGGAGTTGTTGTTGGTGCGGTGGTGGTGGCAGCCGCCATCCAAGAGGGGATTGATGCGCAGCGAAGCGCACAAGACCGCTCTGAAGTTCGCGGATCCCTCCCTCAAAGTCGTTGTCATTGATTGGTGCTGAAGTGGCCGTTAGCCAGAATGGTATTGGCATTATCGTCTACGCGCCTGCACTCAAGGGCGACGATGGGCGACCTCTCGCCATCGTTCATGGAATGGAAGGTGCGATTCCCGGCTTGCGTCTGGGGTGGACGCTTTCTGAAAAGGAAACCTTCGTTGCATTGCCTCACCGCGATGAGTGGGTCGAGGTTCCCGGACCCGGCCCGCGATGCCGAGCTGCTCACGCGAGCGCGTCGCACGCCGTCGGGCGGGTGGGTCGTACAGCTCACCGATGCGCCGCTCGACCTCGACAACCCGGCCCACCTGGACGCGCTGAAGCGGGCCTACGAGCGCTTCCCGGCGATCGGCGGGCGCGACTCTCCGTGACCGCTCGGCTCGGGCCGCGTTGCGCGGGTGCTGGCGAGGGGCAAGCAGGGTGCCGGACGTCCAACTCCGTCCGGCGCCCTGCTGGCGGCGTCCTCCTCCGCCTGCTCCACGCTCCTAGTGGACTGTCCGCACTCCGCAACCGTATGTCTTCGAGGCGCAGGTGAGCACGCTGCTCGCACAGGGCCGCCTGGTGAGGGCACTCGAGGACTGGTGCCCCTCCTATCCCGGCTTCTTCCTCTACTACCCCAGTCGCCGTCAGATCCCGACGGCACTGCGAGCCTTCGTTGATTTCGTGAAGGCCTCGGCATCATCGGGAGACAGAAGGTCGCTGGGCCTTGTCGTCGACTACACGCAAGGATGTTAGCATCCGACGGCAAAGAACCCCGAGGAGGATCACATGGCTACGTACGTCGACGGTTTCATCATCCCGATCAAGAAGGCGAACCTCAAAGCCTACAAGAAGATGGCGACCATCGGTCGCAAAGTCTGGATGGAGCACGGCGCCCTCCAGTATTTCGAGTGCATCGGCGACGACCTGCAGGAAAAAATGGGCATGCCCTTCAAGAAGATGTGCAAGCTCAAGCCGGACGAAACGCTGGCGTTCTCGTTCATCATCTACAAGTCGAAAGCCGACCGGAACCGCGTCAACAAGCTCGTGCATGCAGATCCGCGCATGCAGCCGGAGCAGTACAAGACGTTCAAGATGCCCTTCGACATGAAGCGCTTCTCGTTTGGCGGCTTCAAGACGATCGTCCAGGGCTGAAAAGGCCCAAATGGTGCACCGCCTCGCAAGAGGAGAACGGGGGCGGCGCTTGCATTCCGGAACCAATTGGTCCTTGGAGGACCCAATCCCTCTCAATCACCGAGGCGGCTTCGCGCCAGAGGTGTTGGGACGCTGGGCGTCGGGGGCGAAGATCGGCACGTAGCAGGCGCCCTGGTACATGTGGCCCGTGAGCCATGCATCGCACTCTTCTCGGCTGACGCCCCTACCGGCCCAGTCCACCACGCGCCAGGGCCCCACCTGCGTGCCGAGAGGGAGCAAGGCGGGGTGAAGCGGAGAGGACGCGGAGTCATTCTTGACTCGGCCTTTCGGCCAGGTCACTGCGCCTCGTGACACACGGCCTCGATGTTGTGACCGTCCGGATCGAGCACAAAGGCGCCGTAGTAGTTGGGGTGGTAGTGAGGCCGCAAACCCGGCGCGCCGTTGTCCTTGCCGCCTGCCGCTATCGCCGCCTTGTAAAAGGCGTCGTAACCGTTCACCGGGAGGGACTTGGTTGGGGAGAGAGCAGCCGGAGTAGAACCCTATTGAGCAGGTAGGCCGTGCCGTGTTCTACCTGCTGAGTGAG